>NZ_NEJN01000037.1:0-878 GCF_002113105.1 Pseudomonas sp. B22(2017) | reverse complement strand
TGGTTCCGCTTCGATGCCAGTGACGTGTGGACGGTGTTCCACTCCTACGCCTTCGACTTCTCGGTATGGGAGCTGTTCGGCGCGCTGTTGTATGGCGGCCGGGCGGTGATGGTGGCCAAGGACGTGGCGCGCTCCACCGAGGACTTCCATGCGCTGCTGCAGCGCGAGCAGGTGACGGTGCTGAACCAGACGCCGTCGGCGTTCCGCCAGTTGATCCCGGTGGCCTGCGCGTCAGCGCGGCAGGGGCAGGGCCTGGCCTTGCGGCACGTGGTGTTCGGCGGTGAAGCGCTGGACGTGGGCAGCCTCGAGCCCTGGTTCGAGGTGTTCGGCGACCGGCAGCCACGGCTGATCAACATGTACGGCATCACCGAAACCACGGTGCATGTGACCTACCGGCCGATCACCCAGGCCGATTTGGCCAAGGGCGCGAGCAGCCCGATCGGCGAGGTGATCCCGGACCTGTCGTGGTACCTGCTGGATGCCGCACTGAACCCGGTGGCCCCGGGCAGCCACGGCGAACTGGTGATCGGCCAGGTCGGCCTGGCACGGGGGTATCACGGGCGTCCGGGGCTGACCGCCGAGCGCTTCGTGCCCAACCCGTTCGACAGCCAGGGTGGCCGCCTGTACCGCTCGGGCGACCTGGCCCGCTACGGCGGCGCGGGGACGGTGGAGTACCTGGGGCGGATCGACCATCAGGTGAAGATTCGAGGTTTTCGCATCGAACTGGGCGAGATCGAGGCGCGGCTGCAGGCGCAGGCCAGCGTGGCCCAGGGCGTGGTCCTGGCCCAGGACGGCTCGGGCGGCAAGCAGCTGGTGGGTTATGTAGTGCCTGCCGATGCGGCCGTGATGGCCAGCACCGAGGCCCAGGCTGCCGAGCG
>NZ_NEJN01000036.1:0-926 GCF_002113105.1 Pseudomonas sp. B22(2017) | reverse complement strand
CGACGATATGGTGCAGGGTCAGCACCAGCACGTGCTGGTCCGCCGCCAGGCCCAGCAGCCTGGCCCGCAGCAGCGGCCCCTGCTCCAGGTCGAACGGTTTCCCTGCTTCGGCTTCGACCCAGGTCCGCACAGCGGCCTCGTCGGCGTGCGCCTGCTCCTCGATGGCCAGCTCGAACGGCACTTGATCATGAATGACCTGCACTGCCTGCTCGCCATCCAGGCGGAAGGTGGTACGCAGGGTTTCGTGACGCTCGATCAAGGCGCCGAAAGCCTGTTGCAGGGCGGCGACATCCAGCGCCCCGGCCAGCTTCAGTGCGGCCGGAATGTTGTAGGTGGCGCTGTGCGGTGCCCATTGCCACAGGAACCACTGTCGTTGCTGGGCGTAGGAAAGCGCCAGCGGCTGCTTCCGGGAAACCCGTGCAATGACGGCAGAGCAAGCCTGCTCACCTTGCGCTGCAAGCCTGGCGAAGTCGGCCAGGCTCGACGTTTCGAACAGCGCACGCAACTGCAGCTCCACGCCCAGGCTCTGACGTACCCGGGAGATCACCTGGACGGCAAGCAAGGAATGCCCACCCAGTTCAAAGAAGTTGTCGCCCAGGCCCACCCGCTCAAGCTTCAGCACATCGGCCCAGATTGCCGCGATCTGTTGTTCCAGTTCACTCTGCGGGGCCACGTATGCCGCTTGCAGCAGACTGGCGTCCGGTTGCGGCAATGCACGGCGGTCCAGCTTGCCGTTGGCGGTCAACGGCAGCCTGGCCAGGAACAGCAGGTGGGCCGGCACCATGTAGTCCGGCAGGCTCGCCTTCAGCGCAGTGCGCAGCGCCTCGCGCTCGGCAGCCTGGGCCTCGGTGCTGGCCATCACGACCGCATCGGCAGGCACCACATAACCCACCAGCTGCTTGCCGCCCGGGCCGTCCTGGGCCAGG
>NZ_NEJN01000035.1:0-996 GCF_002113105.1 Pseudomonas sp. B22(2017) | reverse complement strand
GCCGCCATACAACAGCGCGCCGAACAGCTCCCATACCGAGAAGTCGAAGGCGTAGGAGTGGAACACCGTCCACACGTCACTGGCATCGAAGCGGAACCACGCCTGCGTCGCCGCGAACAGGCGGACCACGTTCTGGTGCGGCAGCAGCGTGCCCTTGGGCTTGCCGGTGGAGCCGGAGGTGTAGATCACGTAGGCCAGGTTCTGCGGGGCTACCGTAACCCCGGGGTTGGCGCCGCTGTAGCTGGCCAGAGCTAGCTCATCCAGCTCCAGACACTCGATGGCGACTGGAATTGGCAGCACCTCACGCAGGTGTGCCTGGGTCAGTAATAAAGTGATGCCGCTGTCGGCGAACATGTAGCTGAGGCGATCTTCCGGGTATTCCGGGTCCAGCGGCACATAGGCACCGCCGGCCTTGAGAATGCCCAGCAGGCCGACCACCATTTCCAGGCTGCGCTCCATGGCGATGCCCACCAGCACATCCGGGCCAACGCCACGCTCGATCAGCTTGTGCGCCAGCCGGTTGGCCCGGCGGTTCAGTTCGCCGTAGCTCAGGGTCTGCTCGCCGAAGGTGACTGCCGGGGCTTCGGGGGCGGCGACCACCTTGGCCTCGATCAGCTCATGAATGGTTCGCTCATCCGGGAAGGCGACGGTGTTGCGGTTCCAGTCACGCAGCACAGCCTGCTGCTCGTCCTCGCCCAGCAACGGCAGCTCGCTGATGCGCTGGCCCGGTTGGTGCACAATGGCTTCGAGCAGGTTGACCCAGTGCCGCGCCATGCGCTCGATGGTGCTGGCATCGAACAGGTCGGTGGCATAGATCAGTGCCGCACCGATCCCCTGCCCGTCTTCGTAGGTATCCAGGCTCAGGTCGAACTTGGCGGTGTGAGTGCTCCAGTCCAGGCCGGACATTTCCAGGCCCGGCAAGCGGTGCTGGCTGCCCTTGAGCTCGGTCTGGTGGTTGTACAGCACCTGGAACAACGGGTTGTGCCCAAGGTTGCG
>NZ_NEJN01000004.1:0-461137 GCF_002113105.1 Pseudomonas sp. B22(2017) | reverse complement strand
CAACGCCTTCGACCAGTGGGGCGTGGAGCTAGGCAAGGAGCTGGGCAAGGGCGTTTACCAACGCCTGGTCGGCAGCCTGGAAGAAAGCGCCGAAGATGGTTCCACCCAAGGCCTGATCAACTACTTCCGCGGCCGTCACCGCGGTTGATCCCAAAGCCGTCACACGGCCGCTCCTACAGGGACCGAGTCTACCCTCAAGGAACATCACCTCTGGCTACACTGTCCTATCGAATAGCCGTTGCAGTCCATCGCCCCTTACAAGAGCAGGACCACCCGCCATGTTCGATATCCGCAACTACCCTCAGGCCCTGGCCGTCAGCCAGTCCGCCGCCCTAACCCCCGACGAGTACCGCCGCCTCTACCGCCAGTCGGTGGATGACCCCGACACCTTCTGGGCCGAACAGGCCAAGCGCCTGGACTGGATCAAGCCCTGGTCGAGCGTGCAGCAATGCGACCTGAAGACCGGCAGCGCCCGCTGGTTCGACGGCGCCCAGCTCAACGTCAGCTACAACTGCATCGACCGCCACCTGGCCCGACGCGGCGAACAGACTGCCCTGCTGTGGGAAGGCGACGATCCCAAGGATTCCAAGGCCATCACCTACCGCGAACTGCACCGCCAGGTCTGCCGCCTGGCCAATGCGCTGAAAGCACGCGGGGTAAAGAAAGGCGACCGGGTGTGCATCTACATGCCGATGATCCCCGAGGCCGCCTTCGCCATGCTTGCCTGCACCCGCATCGGTGCCATCCACTCGGTGGTGTTCGGCGGCTTCTCGCCAGATGCCCTGCGCGACCGTATCCTCGATGCCGACTGCCGTACGGTGATCACTGCCGATGAAGGCGTGCGCGGCGGCAAACGCATCCCGCTGAAACAGAACGTCGACAAGGCCCTGACCAGCTGCCCTGCGGTCAGCAGCGTATTTGTGGTGCGCCGCACCGGCGGCGATGTCGTCTGGGCCGAAGGCCGTGACTTCTGGTACCACGAGGCAACGGAAAAGGCCGGCGACGACTGCAGTCCCGAGCCGATGGGTGCCGAAGACCCGCTGTTCATCCTCTACACCTCCGGCAGCACCGGCAAACCCAAAGGCGTGCTGCACACTACCGGCGGCTACCTGCTGCAGGCCACCCTCACCTTCAAGGTGGTGTTCGACTACCGTGACGGCGAGGTGTTCTGGTGCACCGCCGATGTCGGCTGGGTCACCGGCCACAGCTACATCGTCTATGGTCCGCTGGCCAATGGCGCGATCTCGCTGATGTTCGAAGGCGTGCCCAACTACCCGGACACCTCGCGCTTCTGGCAAGTGGTGGACAAACACAAGGTGAACATCTTCTACACCGCCCCGACCGCCCTGCGCGCGCTGATGCGCGAAGGCTCCGCGCCGCTGCAGAGTACTTCACGCCAGAGCCTGCGCCTGCTGGGCAGCGTCGGCGAGCCGATCAACCCCGAAGCCTGGGAGTGGTATTTCGAAGAAGTCGGGCAAAAGCGCTGCCCCATCGTCGATACCTGGTGGCAGACCGAAACCGGCGGCATCATGCTTACCCCGTTGCCCGGCTCGCAGTCGCTCAAGCCCGGCTGTGCCACCCAGCCCATGTTCGGCGTGCAACCAGTGCTGCTGGACGAAAAGGGCAAGCTCATCGAAGGCCCCGGTGCCGGCTTGCTGGTGATCAAGGCCAGCTGGCCCGGGCAGATCCGTAGCGTCTATGGCGACCATCAGCGCATGGTCGACACCTACTTCAAGCCGATGCCCGGCTATTACTTCACCGGCGACGGTGCCCGCCGCGATGCCGAGGGAGACTACTGGATCACCGGGCGTATCGATGACGTGATCAACGTTTCCGGTCACCGTATCGGTACCGCCGAAGTGGAAAGCGCGCTGGTGCTGCATGACAGCGTTGCCGAAGCGGCGGTGGTCGGTTACCCCCACGACCTCAAAGGCCAAGGCGTTTACGCCTTCGTCACACCGATGAATGGCGTAACGCCGGACGACGCGCTCAAGGCCGAGCTACTGGCCTTGGTCAGCAAGGAAATCGGCAGTTTCGCCAAACCCGAGCTGATCCAGTGGGCTCCGGCGCTGCCCAAGACACGCTCAGGCAAGATCATGCGGCGTATACTGCGCAAGATCGCTTGCAACGAACTCGACAACCTGGGCGATACCTCGACCCTGGCCGACCCCAGCGTGGTGCAGGGCCTGATCGACAAACGCCTCAACCAGTAACCGGCGGCCGTTGCCCATGGCCGCCCTGAACCACAGGTCGCCATGGAAGCCCTTCGCCGCCGCATCGAAACCCAGGTCATGAGCCTTACCGGGCTGGCCCTCGGCCAGCTCGACCTGGAATCGCCCAAGGGCGACCCCGGGCTGTTCGGCCCGCACAGCATCAGCTGGCGGGTACATGGCGACTTCCCGAGCATGCTGGTCGGTGGCATCAGTGCCCTCATGCTGCAGTTGCTGCACCCGCTGGCCCTGGCCGGGGTGTGGGACCATTCCAACTTCCGTGAAGACCTGCTCGGCCGCCTGCGCCGTACCAGCCAATTCATCTCCGGCACCACCTTCGGCGCCACCCGCGATGCCGAGTGGCTGATCGACAAGGTGCGCACCATCCACCTGCAGGTAACCGGCACCGCGCCGGATGGCCGCCCGTATGCGGCCAGCGACCCGGACCTGCTGACCTGGGTGCACGTGGCGGAAGTCAGCAGCTTTCTCGCCGCCCACCTGCGTTACCGCAACCCGCAACTAGCGCGCGCCGAGCAGGATGCCTACTACGCAGAGATCGCATTGATTGCCGAGCGCCTTGGCGCCCGCGACGTGCCGCGCTCGTGCCAGCAGGTCGAGGACTATCTGCAGCGCATGCGCCCCCAGTTGCACTGCGACGCACGCAGCCATGAGGTGGTCGGCATCCTGCTCGATGCCCCCGCCCCCAGCCGCCTGGCACAGCCGGTGGGCAAGCTGATGCTGCACGCCGGCATCGACCTGCTGCCGGGCTGGGCCCAGACCATGCTCGGGCTACAGCACGGTCCGTTGCAGCGGCGCATGATCCGCCTGGGCCTGCAACGCACCGCGCCAGTACTGCGCTGGGCGATGCGCGACGGCTCAGCGCACCGGGCCAAACGGCGCATGGGCATCGAATGAGGTCAACTGGTCGCCTCAGCGGAACTGATTTAACGTGCCATACTCCAAGCTCTCCTGCTTAGACAGACGAAGCGACACATGTACAAAGGATTGACTCGCGCCGCTGGCGCACTGCTGGCCCTGGTAGCCCTCTACAGCCTTCTTGGCTTTTTCGTTCTCCCCGGTGTCGCGCTGCGCATCGCCAACCAACAGTTGGCCCAATACGCAACCGTGCCTGCCCACCTCGAACGGATCGAACTCAACCCCTTCAGCCTCGAACTGACACTGTGGGGCCTGCAGATCGGCGAGCCTGGCAAGGAGCAGGTCGGCTTCGACCGGCTGTACGCCAACCTTTCGCTCGACAGCCTGTGGAGCGGTGCCCTGCACATGGATGCAGTGGAACTGGTCAAACCGCGCAACGAAGTGCTGTTCGCGAAGGACGGTACTCTCAACCTGACCCGCCTGTTCAAACTGCCAGCCAGCGAAGCCAAGCCTGACGAGCCACCCAGCGACCCGTTCCCGCTACGCATCGGCAGCATCAAGCTCAGCGATGGCTACCTGCACTTCGAGGACCTGCGCCCGAGCGAGCCGATCGAGTTCCTCTACGACAACATGAACCTGGAGCTGAAAAACCTCAGCACCCTGCCCAACGACAATGCCGACATGACCCTGGTGGCCATCGGCCCCAACGGCGGGCGCATCGACTGGAAAGGCACCCTTAGCCTGGCGCCAATCGCCTCTGAAGGCACACTGAAGATCACCGAAGGCAAGATGAAGGCATTCTGGCCCTATGTGCGCGATGCCGTGCCACTGGTGCTGGAAGACGGCGTGGTCAGCCTCGACACCCACTACAAGCTCAACCTCGCCAAGCAGACCGAACTGTTGCTGGACAACGCGTCGGTGCGCATCGCCCCCTTTGCCATCAAGGCCCCGGATGGCCGCCCGCTGGCACGCCTGGCCAGCCTGGAAGTAAGCGAAACCTCGGTCGACCTGGTCAAGCAGCTGGTCACCGTGGGCAAGATCCGCAGCGAAAAACTGGAAACCTGGGCCGCGCTGGAAAAGGACGGCCAGCTCGACTGGCAGAAACTGTTCGCCAGCCAGCCGGCCAAGGCTACGCCGAAGGAAAAGGCCGAACCGGCCGCCGCCGAGCCCACGCCCGAACAGCAAGCCGCCAAGGAGCCGAGCAAACCCTGGCAGGTGCTGCTCAAGGACGTGCAACTGCGTAACTACCTGGTGCACCTGGCGGACCGTACTCAGAAGGAGCCGGTGGCCCTCGACGTCGGCCCGCTCAACGCCGACCTGCAAGGTTTCGACAGTCTCAACAAGTCGCCCTTTACCCTCAAGCTCGATACCGGCGTGGGCAAGCAAGGCAAGCTTCAGGCGGCCGGCCAGGTCAACCTGGCGCCCATCTGGGCCAAGCTGGACGTGAGCACCCGCGATATCGACCTGCGAGTGGCCCAGGCCTATATCAGCCCGTTCATCCTGCTGGAGCTGCGCAGCGGCATGCTCGCCAGCGACCTCAAGGTCGACCTGAAGAACACCTCACCACTGGCCTTCAGTGTTGCCGGCAAGGCACAGGTCAGCCAGCTGCACACCCTCGACACCATCAAGAGCCGTGACTTCGTCAAATGGCAACAGGTGAACGTCGACGGCCTGTCCTACGTGCACGGCGATGCGCTGTCGATCGACAAAGTGACCCTGCTGCAACCCTATGCGCGTTTCATCATCAACGAAGACCGCACGACCAACATCAACGACCTGCTGATCCCGCAGCCGGCCGGCGCCCCGGCGACCAGCCAGGCCAAGCCGGCCGCTGCCAGCAACGACAAGGCGCTGGGCATCCACATCGGCCAGATCGACATCAACGACGGCTCGGCCAACTTCGCCGACCTGTCCCTCACCCCCAACTTCGCCACGGCCATCCAGCAGCTGAACGGTCGGATCGGCACCATCGACAACCGCAAGCCTGTGCCGGCCAAGGTCGACGTCAAGGGCAAGGTCGACCGCTACGCGCCGGTCACCATCAAAGGCGCCCTCAACCCGTTCAACCCGCTGGCCAGCCTGGACATCGCCACCAGCTTCAAGCGGGTCGAGCTGACCACACTCACCCCCTACTCCGGCAAGTTCGCCGGCTTCCGTATCCGCAAAGGCCGGCTCAACCTCGACCTGCATTACCTGATCACCAATGGCCAGCTGAAGGCCGAGAACAAGGTGGTGGTTGAGCAGTTGCAGTTGGGCGAGAAGGTCGACAGCCCGGACGCAGTGGACCTTCCTATCCGCCTGGCGGTGGCACTGCTGAAGGATACAGAAGGCAAGATCTCGATCGAGCTGCCGGTATCCGGAGACCTCAACAACCCGCAGTTCAGCGTGATGCCGATCGTCTGGCAAACCCTGCGCAACCTGGTGTTGCGTGCGGCGCAGGCGCCGTTCAAGTTCATTGGCGGGCTGGTTGCCGGCGGTGGCTCGGAAGATCTGGGCAATGTGTCCTTCGCCCCGGGCTCCAGCGAGCTTAGTGGCGACGCCCAGGCATCGCTGGACAAATTGGCGTCGGCCCTGAAGGAACGCCCGGAGCTGCGCCTGGAAATCGAAGGCACCAGCGCCCAGGCCAGCGACGGCCCGCTGATCGCCCAGCAGCGCCTGGAGCGTGAGTACCAGGCCACCTGGTACAAGATCCTGCAGCGCCGCGGTGACAAGGTGCCGGCCAATGCCTCGATGCTGGTGGTCGACGACAGCGAAAAACCGGCGATGCTCGAAGGCATCTACCGTAACCGCCTGAAGCAACAGCCGCCTGCGGAATGGGAGCAACTGGGCCGCGACGAGCGCACCGCCAAGCTGCGCGAGGCGGTGATCAAGTCCTGGGCCGAAAGTACTGCGCTGCTGCGCACACTTGGCCAGGAGCGGGCCAGCAGCATCAAGGATTACCTGGTGGACAAAGGCCAGCTGGAAGATGACCGGGTGTACTTCATCGATACCAGTCTGGGCCAGGCCGAGAGCGATGGTCGGGTGGTGACGCCGATGCATCTGGATGCCGAATAACTTCTACTAGCAGGTCTGGCCTCTTCGCGGGCTTGCCCGCTCCCACTGGTACTGCACCGGCCTTGAACTGTGTACGGTCCCTGTGGGAGCGGGCAAGCCCGCGAAGAGGCCGGTACAGGCTTCACACCAACCGCTGCCCCGACACCGCCGGGTGGTACAACGGCTGCACCTTGTTCCCTGCCGGGTCCAGCAGGTGGAAGCTACGCGCCCCGTCACCATGGTTGAACGGCCGGTCCAGCAGGGTCACTCCATGGGCCTTGAAATACTGGTACCAGGCCTCCAGCTCCTCCACGCTATCGACGATGAACCCATAGTGGTCCAGGGTCTGCAAACCATTGGCCGCCCCTGCCCCGCGCCCCAGCGACAGGTTGTCGTTACCACAAGTGAGATACACCAGGTCTTCGTTGGCGCGGTTCAGCACTTCCATGCCCAGCACATCGACGTAGAAGCGCTCACACTCCTCCAGGTTGGGCACCAACAAGGCAATATGACGCAGGCCGTTCAGGCGGCCAGGGCGTGCAGGCAATTCGGACATTGGCGAGGCTCCATTTTTGTATACAATTCAGAATAGAATTTAAAACAAAAGGAGAGCCTTGTGTATAGCCTGTTCATCAAGACCCGAGTGAAGCCCGGTTGCGCCGAGGATTTTCTGACTGCGATCAAGGTCAATGCCGCAGCTTCTGTCGCCACCGAACCTGGCTGCCTGGTGTTCGATGTGTCGCAGGACCGGGTCGACCCGGAGGTGATCTACCTGTACGAGATCTACCGCGACGATGCAGCCTATGAAGCGCATACCCAAACCGCGCACTTTCGCGATAGCCGGCCATTGGTCGAGCCGCTGATCGTCGAGCAAGAATGCTTCGAGAGCGATGTGATCGCGCGTAACCCGGTGTACTAGCCGCCAATGAAAAGCCCCGGCAAATAGCCGGGGCTCGGAGCGAAGGTGGCCAAATCCGTTTGGCCGACGGGACATTCCTTATTCGGCTTTCAGGCCGTCAGACATGACGCTTTTCACGCCTTTGATGTTCTTGGTGATGCGTACTGCTTCTTCTTTCTGGGATTGAGTGATCGCCACGTCAGACGACAGCGAGACGACGCCTTGGCTGGTCTCGACTTTGATGTCGCTGCCTGGAATACCTTTTTCAGTCAGCAGGTCCGCTTTCACCTTGGTAGTGATCCAGGTGTCGGAACCTTCCTGCTTGGCGTTATCCACGGTGTTGGCAGCCAACATGACTGGAGCCTGGGTTGGCTCCGCAGCGAATGCGCCGTTAGCCATGGTCAGGGTCAGGGCGGTAGCAGTAGCGGCAGCAATGGCGAACTTCTTCATGTGAGTCACTCCTGTTTTTTCGAAGGGTTCTGCGCCGTATGTCCTGGCGTCAGATATGGAGGTAGTTGCATGCGCTGTGCCAGCTTTTCCGTCTCGCTTGTTTCCTTTTAAATCAACAAGTTAGCCAAATTTAGATTTGGCCGATGTCGTGCATTCTGCAATCCGCACGATAAAACTGCTTGCAAGATGCAAGTCCGCAAAAGGTTCCGTACAGCCATAAAAAAAGGCCCCTTGCGGGGCCTTTCTTTCTACTACGAGGCAATCATCAGACGCCCGAGGCCTTGGCCGCGGCAACGTCTTTGATCGACAGCTTGATACGGCCGCGGTTGTCCACGTCCAGTACCAGTACTTCGACTTCCTGGCCTTCTTTCAGGATGTCGGTGACTTTCTCGACGCGAGCATCGCTCAGCATGGAGATGTGCACCAGGCCGTCCTTGCCAGGCAGGATGTTTACGAACGCACCGAAGTCGACGATGCGCTCGACCTTGCCGACGTAGATCTTGCCAATCTCGGCTTCGGCGGTAATGCCCAGGATGCGTTGCTTGGCAGCATCTGCCGCTTCCTTGGTTTCGCCGAAGATCTTGATCGAGCCATCGTCTTCGATGTCGATCGAAGCCTTGGTCTCTTCGCAGATGGCGCGAATGGTGGCGCCGCCTTTACCGATGACGTCACGGATCTTGTCGGTGTCGATCTTCATCGCGATCATGGTCGGGGCGTTGGCCGACAGCTCGCTACGCGACTGGGCGATGATCTGGTTCATCTGGCCGAGGATATTCAGGCGCGCTTCCAGGGCCTGGCCCAGGGCGATCTCCATGATCTCTTCGGTGATACCGTTGATCTTGATGTCCATCTGCAGCGCGGTAACACCCTTGGCGGTACCGGCTACCTTGAAGTCCATGTCGCCCAGGTGGTCTTCGTCACCCAGGATGTCGGTCAGGACGGCGAACTTGTCACCTTCCTTGACCAGGCCCATGGCGATACCGGCAACCGGTGCCTTCATCGGTACACCAGCGTCCATCAGGGCCAGGGAAGCACCACAGACCGAAGCCATGGAGCTGGAACCGTTGGATTCGGTGATTTCCGATACCACGCGGATGGTGTACGGGAACTCGCTGTCGCTCGGCAGCATGGCCTGCACGCCACGACGGGCCAGACGGCCGTGGCCGATTTCACGACGGCCAGCGCCGCCCATGCGACCGCACTCACCCACCGAGAATGGCGGGAAGTTGTAGTGCAGCATGAACGGGTCTTTTTTCTCGCCTTCCAGGGTGTCCAGCAGCTGGGCGTCACGGGCAGTACCCAGGGTCGCAACGACCAGGGCCTGGGTTTCGCCACGGGTGAACAGCGCCGAACCGTGAGTCTTCGGCAATACGCCGACTTCGATGTTCAGCGGGCGCACGGTGCGGGTGTCACGACCGTCGATACGCGGTTTGCCGTTGACGATGTTCTCACGGACGGTGCGGTATTCCAGCTCGCCGAAGATTTCCTTGATGGCGCCGGCGGACGGGCCGGTCTCTTCGTTGCTCAGACGGGCAACAGCCTCGTCGCGCAGCTGGCCCAGGCGGTTGTAGCGGTCAGCCTTCTGAATGATGGTGTAGGCCTGCGAAACGGCTTCGCCGAACTCGGCGCGTACCAGGTTCATCAGCTCGACGTTGGCCGGGGCTGGCTGCCAGTCCCAGGTCGGCTTGCCGGCTTCGGCAGCCAGTTCCTTGACGGCCTGGATCACGGCCTGGAATTCGTCGTGGGCGAACAGCACGGCGCCCAGCATCTGGTCTTCGGTCAGCTCTTTGGCTTCCGACTCAACCATCAGTACAGCCGATTCGGTACCGGCAACGACCATGTCCAGGCTCGAGGCAGCCAGTTGCTCGTAGGTCGGGTTCAGCAGGTAGCCGGTGCTTTCGTGGAAGGCAACGCGAGCGGCGCCGATCGGGCCTTCGAACGGAATGCCGGAGATGGCCAGGGCGGCCGAGGTACCGATCATCGCAGCGATGTCCGGGTCGGTCTTCTTGCTGGTGGAAACCACGGTGCAGACAACCTGCACTTCGTTCATGAAGCCTTCCGGGAACAGCGGACGGATCGGACGGTCGATCAGGCGCGAGGTCAGGGTCTCTTTCTCGGAAGGACGGCCTTCACGCTTGAAGAAGCCACCCGGGATCTTGCCGGCGGCGTAGGTCTTTTCCTGGTAGTGGACCGACAGCGGGAAGAAGCCCTTGCCTGGATCGGCCTGTTTGGCACCGACCACGGTCACCAGCACGGTGACGTCGTTGTCGACGGTAACCAGCACGGCGCCGGTTGCCTGACGGGCAATACGGCCCGTTTCGAGAGTAACGGTCGACTGACCGAACTGGAATGTCTTGATTACCGGGTTCACGGTTTCCTACCTTTTTTCAGTGGCTCTGGGGGAACTGGTTTCTTGCGAATTCTTGGGCAGAACGGGGAATCGGCCCCATTGACCGTCCAGATACAACACGAGGCTGGGAGCCTGGCACCAAGCGGAAAATCCGCTCAGCATTGCCAGGCTGCCAACCTCGGAGATACGCGTGGCGTGTCCAACGGCAGCACTGCAAAACAGCCCTGCCGAAGCCTGCGACACGCCATGCACACCACTGGCCAAGCCGCTATTAGCGACGCAGACCCAGGCGACCGATCAGGGCGCTGTAACGAGTGGTGTCTTTGCCCTTCAGGTAGTCCAGCAGCTTACGACGCTGGTTGACCATACGGATCAGACCACGACGGGAGTGGTGGTCTTTGTCGTTGGCCTTGAAGTGGCCTTGCAGCTTGTTGATGTTGGCGGTCAGCAGAGCAACCTGCACTTCCGGGCTACCGGTATCGCCGGCGGCTTGCTGGTATTCGGCAACGATCTGAGCTTTTTCTTCAACGCTGAGGGCCATTTGGCTTCTCCTGATAACGGATCCCGCATGCGGGGTCCAATAGGCCAGGGACAAATCCCTGTATTAATAAAAAAGGTGTGACCGTGCCTACTGACAGCCACCCTTGGTGCCGTGGGGCCTGGCAATTGCCCGACCCCGCGGTTTCGGTCATTCCGACCGAATCAGCCGACGCGGCGCAATGCGCCCGTCTTCGCTCACTTCACCGATACCGATGAAGCGCGCATTGTGATCCTGTACCCGGACCATGCCAAATTGCGGCGCGTCCGGCGCGCGTACCGCCTGCCCATGCAGCCAGTAGAACGCACTGTGCTCGGACAGGCACACCAGTGGCCAGTCCTGCAGGCCGCTGTCCGAAGGCATCAGGAAGCGGTCGAGCGCTTCGTTGCCACCTTCGGCGTGGGCCTGTTCGAGTTCCTCGAGGGTGACCGTCTGTGCCAGCGCGAAAGGCCCGGCCTGGGTCCTGCGCAGCTCGGCGACATAGGCGCCGCAGCCAAGGGCCTCACCGATATCCTCCACCAGGGTGCGGATATAGGTGCCTTTGCTGCATCCTACGCTCAGCCGTGCACGGGTGCCTTCGCACTCGAGCAACTCCAAGCGGCCAATAGTAACAGAACGCGCCTCGCGCTCCACTACCTCTCCTGCACGTGCCAGCTTGTAAAGCGGCTGGCCATCACGCTTGAGCGCCGAGTACATCGGCGGTATCTGGCTGATCTGGCCACGAAAACGCGGCAGCAGGGCCTCGATGTCGGCGCGACCAACGGTCACCTCACGGGTCTGCAGCACTTCACCTTCGGCATCGCCGGTGTTGGTAGTCTGCCCCATCTGCATGACCGTTTCGTAGCCCTTGTCGGAATCGAGCAGGTACTGCGAAAACTTGGTCGCTTCGCCAAAGCACAGCGGCAGCACGCCGGTTGCCAGCGGATCGAGGCTGCCGGTGTGCCCGGCCTTTTCCGCATTGAGCAGCCAGCGCACCTTTTGCAGAGCGGCGTTGGAGGTGAAGCCCAGCGGCTTGTCGAGCAGGATGATGCCGCTGACGTTGCGGCGGATACGTTTGACCTGGGCCACCGCTTACTCCTCGGCGTCCAGCTTGTCGCCATCCTTGTGCAGACGGTCTTCGGCGACCGCGCGCTCGATCAGTGCCGACAGGTGGGCACCACGGCTGACGCTTTCGTCGAAGTGGAAGTGCAGTTGCGGCACGCTGCGCAGTTGCATCACACGGCCCAGGTGCAGGCGCAGGAAGCTCGCGGCGCTGGTCAGGGCCTTGAGGGTCTGCGGTACGGCGTCGGCGCCGTCCTGGCCCATCACGGTGATGAACACCTTGGCGTGGCCAAGATCACGGCTGACATCGACGGCCGTGATGGTCACCAGGCCGACGCGCGGGTCTTTGACTTCACGGCGGATCAGCTCCGACAGCTCGCGCTGCATCTGGTCGCCGATGCGTTGGGTACGGCTATATTCTTTTGCCATTCTTGCTACCTGTAACTTAAAGCGGCAAACGCCCGGTCAGGCTGAAGCCTGACCGGGCGCTACCTACTGAGGCACTGCCCACCGCCCTGCGGCGGGGGCTGGCGCCCTGCTCACCCTTAAAGGGTACGAGCAACCTGGACTTTCTCGAAGACTTCGATCTTGTCGCCGACCTTGACGTCGTTGTAGCTCTTCACGCCAATACCGCACTCCATGCCGTTACGCACTTCGGAGGCGTCGTCCTTGAAGCGACGCAGCGACTCCAGTTCGCCTTCGAAGATCACAACGTCTTCGCGCAGTACGCGGATCGGACGGTTGCGGTACACGGTACCCTCGATGACCATACAGCCAGCGATGGCGCCGAACTTCGGCGAACGGAACACGTCACGTACTTCGGCGACACCCAGGATGTTCTCGCGAACATCGCTGCCGAGCATGCCGGTCAGGGCCTTCTTGACGTCTTCGATGATGTCGTAGATCACGTTGTAGTAACGCATATCCAGACCTTCCTGCTCGACGATCTTGCGCGCGCCGGCGTCGGCACGCACGTTGAAGCCGAACAGTACTGCATTCGAAGCCAGCGCCAGGTTGGCGTCGCTTTCGGTGATACCACCGACGCCGCCACCGATCACGCGCACCTGAACTTCGTCGTTGCCCAGGCCCGACAGCGAACCCTGCAGTGCTTCCAGGGAACCACGCACGTCGGTCTTGAGGACGATGTTGAGGGTCTTCTTCTCTTCCTGACCCATGGTCTCGAAGATGTTTTCCAGCTTGCCAGCGTGAGCACGGGCCAGCTTGACCTCGCGGTACTTGCCTTGACGGAACAGGGCAACTTCACGAGCCTTCTTCTCGTCGGCAACCACGGACAGCTCGTCACCGGCTTCCGGGGTACCGTCAAGGCCGAGGATTTCGACCGGGATCGACGGGCCGGCTTCCTTCACAGGCTTGCCGTTCTCGTCGAGCATGGCGCGCACGCGGCCATAGTTGGAACCGCACAGGACCATGTCGCCCTGACGCAGGGTACCGTCCTGAACCAGGATGGTCGCGACCGGGCCACGGCCCTTGTCCAGGCGTGATTCGACAACCACACCACGACCTGGAGCGGTCGGGGTAGCGGTCAGTTCCAGGATCTCGGCCTGCAGCAGGACAGCCTCGAGCAGTTCGTCGACGCCGGTACCCATCTTGGCCGAAACCTTGACGAACGGAGTATCACCACCCCAGTCCTCGGAGGTCACGCCTTCGACAGCAAGCTCGTTGCGGATGCGATCGATATCGGCACCCGGCTTGTCGATCTTGTTCACTGCAACCACCAGCGGAACGCCAGCTGCCTTGGCATGCTGAACGGCTTCGCGGGTTTGCGGCATCACGCCGTCGTCCGCTGCCACCACCAGGATGACGATGTCGGTAGCCTTGGCACCACGGGCACGCATTGCGGTGAACGCAGCGTGGCCTGGGGTATCGAGGAAGGTGACCATGCCGCGGTCGGTTTCCACGTGGTAGGCACCGATGTGCTGGGTAATACCACCGGCTTCGCCAGCGGCAACCTTGGCACGACGGATGTAGTCGAGCAGCGAGGTCTTACCGTGGTCAACGTGACCCATGACGGTAACGACCGGCGCACGCGATTCGACTTCACCTTCGAACTTCAGCGATTCGGCCAGGGAGTCTTCCAGGGCGGTATCGCTGACGAGGGTCACTTTGTGGCCCAGTTCTTCGGCGACCAGCTGAGCGGTTTCCTGGTCGAGCACCTGGTTGATGGTGACCGGGGTACCCAGCTTGAACATGAACTTGACCACTTCAGCGGCCTTGACCGACATCTGTTGGGCCAGTTCCGAGACGGTGATGGTCTCGCCGATGGTCACGTCACGGATGACTGGACCGGTCGGGTTCTGGAAGCCGTGCTGGTTGCGCTTCTTCAGCTTGCTCTTGCCACCGCGGCCACGGCGTACGCCATCGCTCTCTTCATCGGTGGTGCGCGGTGCGGCGCGAGGAGTCGGAGCCTTTTCCTTCTCCTTGACCTTGACCTTGATCGACACGCGCGGGGCCTCGCCACGACGCTCGCCACCACGACGGTCTTCGTCACGGGTGCGGCCTTCGTTGCGACGGGCTTCGTCCTTCTTGCGCTCGGCAGCACGGGCTGCGGCGTCTTCGGACGCCGGGGCGTCGGCAACTACCGGGGCCGGGGCAGCGGCAGGTGCCGCCTCTGGCTTGGCGGCAGGCGCAGGGGCTGCAGCAGCGGTTTCGGCGGCCTGACGGCGAGCCTGCTCTTCGTTGCGCTGGCGAACTTCGGCCTCGACCTTGTCGCGAGCGGCGTTTTCAGCCGCGCGGCGCTCTTCCAGCTCACGCTTCTGCTCAGCCTGGATTTCTTCCGGGCTGCGCTGCACGAATACTTTCTTCTTGCGTACTTCTACGCTGATGCTCTTGCTACCGGCGACACGCAGGGTGCTGGTGGTTTTGCGCTGCAAGGTAATCTTGCGCGGCTCTTCCGCCTTGCTCTTGTGGCTGCTCTTCAAATGAGTCAGCAAGGTCTGCTTCTCATTGTCGGTCACTACCTGACCGGCGTCGGTGTGCGGCAGACCTGCCTCACGCATCTGCTGCAGCAGGCGCTCTACCGGTGCCTCGACCTCTTGGGCCAGTTCTTTCACCGTGACTTGCGTCATGCACTTCTCTCCTCAGGCCGCGCCTAATTACTCGAACCAGTGGGCTCGGGCGGCCATGATCAACTTGCCGGCACGCTCTTCGTCGATGCCGTCGATGTCGAGCAGATCGTCGATCGACTGCTCGGCCAGGTCTTCGCGGTTAACCACGCCGCGCACCGCCAGTTCCGCCGCCAGGTCCTTGTCCATACCCTCGAGGGAGAGCAGGTCGTCAGCCGGATGGGCGTCTGCCAGTTTTTCTTCGGTAGCGATGGCCTTGGTCAACAAACGGTCCTTGGCTCGAGCGCGGAGCTCGTTGACGATATCTTCGTCAAAGCCATCGATGTTGAGCATTTCTTCCAACGGTACGTAGGCAATTTCTTCGAGGCTGGTGAAGCCTTCGTCGACCAGCACTTGGGCCAGCTCCTCGTCGACTTCCAGTTCATCGATGAAATTGCGCAGGATGTCACCGGTTTCGGCCTGCTGCTTGGCCTGGATGTCCTTCTCGGTCATCACGTTCAGGGTCCAGCCGGTCAGCTGACTGGCCAGGCGAACGTTCTGACCGCCACGACCAATGGCCTGGGCCAGGTTGTCCTCGGCAACGGCGATGTCCATGGCATGGGCATCTTCATCAACGATGATCGCCGCGACTTCAGCCGGCGACATGGCGTTGATGACGAACTGCGCCGGGTTATCGTCCCACAGGACGATATCCACACGCTCACCACCCAACTCCCCGGATACGGCCTGGACGCGCGAACCACGCATGCCGATACAGGCGCCTTGCGGGTCGATGCGCTTGTCCTTGGAGCGGACGGCGATCTTGGCTCGCGAACCCGGATCACGGGATGCAGCCATGACTTCGATGAGGCCCTCGGCAATTTCCGGCACTTCGATGCGGAAAAGCTCGATCAGCATCTGTGGCGCGGTGCGCGACAGGATCAGCTGTGGGCCACGGTTCTCGGTGCGAATTTCCTTGAGCAGCGCACGCAGGCGCACGCCAACACGGAAGGTCTCGCGCGGAATGATGTCTTCGCGGGCCAGCAGGGCCTCGGCGTTGTTGCCCAGGTCAACGATGACGTTGTCGCGGGTAACCTTTTTGACGGTACCGGAGATGATCTCGCCAACGCGCTCGCGGTAGGCATCGACCACCTGGGCACGCTCGGCCTCACGGACCTTCTGCACGATGACCTGCTTGGCGGTCTGGGCGGCAATACGACCGAATTCGATGGACTCGATCTTCTCTTCGATCACGTCACCAACCTTGGCTTCAGGGTGGGTTTCGTGAATCTTGCTCAACCAGGTCTCGATCGCCGGATCATCAAGATCGGCTTCGTCGACCACGGTCCAGCGACGGAAGGTCTCGTAGCTACCGGTGTGGCGGTTGATTTCCACACGCAGGTCGACTTCGTCTTCAAAACGTTTTTTGGTTGCAGTGGCCAGTGCCACTTCCAGCGCTTCGAAAATGACGCCGGGCGGTACACCTTTTTCGTTGGATACCGATTCAACAACCAGCAGTACTTCTTTGCTCATCGTACGCCTCGCCTTGCGCAAGCCATTGGGCCCGGATAGTCCGCCGGGCCCGGCACGTCTCAGTCAAAACTGGGAATAATATTGGCCTTGTCGATCGAGTCGATCGGCAACAGGAATTCTTGATTGTCCACCTGGACCACCACATCCTGCTCCTCCACACCGCGGAGAAGGCCCTGGAAGTTACGACGACCCTCGAAGGGTGAGCGCAGCTTGATCTTCACTTGTTCGCCGGCATGCGAGGCAAACTGTTCCAGAGTGAACAGTGGGCGATCCATGCCTGGAGAAGACACCTCGAGGGTGTATTCACTGCTGATCGGATCTTCCACATCGAGAATTGCGCTGGCCTGACGGCTGACCGCTTCGCAGTCGTCCACCAGGATGCCGCCTTCCTTGTCGATGTAGATGCGCAGTACCGAATGCTTACCCTGGGAAACGTATTCGATCCCCCAGCATTGATAGCCCAGACCCTCGACAACCGGGGCCAACAAGGCCTGCAACTGTTCTAGCTTGCTCGACACCTGAACCCCCTCGTGCATGCTGTGCAAATAAAAAATGGGCGAAGCGCCCATCCCTGAAAGCGCCGTTGGACAACGACGCCGAAAACTGTTCGGTTAGCAAAAAGCCCCTGAAAAGGGGCTCCGCTGAAGCTGGTTGCGGGGGCTGGATTTGAACCAACGACCTTCGGGTTATGAGCCCGACGAGCTACCAAGCTGCTCCACCCCGCGACAAAGCTGGGGCAAAAGTATAAGACCGAACCCTCTTGAGGGTCAAATCCGAACCTTCACCTGCAAGAAAGCCCGCTAAAGCGGGCTCTCAAGCTTTAATTGGTACCGAGAAGGGGACTCGAACCCCTACACCCTATGGGCACAACCACCTCAAGGTTGCGTGTCTACCAATTCCACCACCTCGGCAATACTACTACTTGAAACCCGTTACTTCTGCTCTTGTGCCGGAGGAGGTACATCACCCGTGTTAGGAGTGGTTTCGCTCTTCTGCTGCTGGAGCACCGGTACATCATCATTAACTGCCGGTTTCTGCGGCTCTTTCACTTCTAGCACTGCTGGATCTGGAAGACCTGCTTGGCTAAGCTGGTGAGCTTGTTGCTTCGCGAAGTATCCTAACCCAAGTGCTGTCAAAAAGAAAGTGGCAGCGAGTATAGCAGTTAATTTACTCAGAAACGTTGCAGAACCCTGGCTCCCGAACACGGTATTTGAAGCACCCGCGCCGAAAGATGCACCTGCTTCCGCACCTTTACCCTGTTGCAACAGAACCAGCACTACAAGCGACAGCGCTGCCAACAGATGAAAAACAACGATGACTGTTTCCAGCATTTGTTCAGTTTCCTGCGGCGCGACAAATTGCACCGAATTCGTCTGCGTTCAGGGAAGCTCCACCAATGAGCCCCCCATCGATATCCGGCATGCCGAACAGTTCGGCCGCATTGGCCGCCTTCACGCTGCCGCCGTACAGCAACTGCACCTTCGCAGCCACTTCAGCATCTTTTGCCGCCAACTGGCTACGAATGGCTGCGTGCACATCCTGAGCCTGCTGTGGCGTGGCCGTAAGGCCGGTACCGATGGCCCATACAGGCTCATAGGCAATTACTGCATTGGCAAAAGCCTTAACACCGAATGCCTCGATGATACTGCTTAGTTGACGCCCGACAACTTCGAGCGTTTTGCCAGCCTCGCGCTCTTCAAGGGTTTCCCCGATGCAAAGCACTGGTTTCAAACCTTTGGCCTGGGCCGCTGCAAACTTGCGATTGAGCACTTCGTCGGTTTCACCAATGACCTGGCGACGCTCCGAATGACCAATCAACACCAACTTGCAGCCTGCTTCAACCAGCTGTTCCGGAGCAACTTCTCCGGTCAGCGCACCCTGTTCGGGTTGTACTGCAGAATTCTGTGCGCCGACAGTAATTTCCTTACCTGCCAGGCCATCGATCACTTGATTGATGAACAAGGCCGGTGGAAATACAACGACTTCCACTCCGCTCGGCAAGGCCAGATTTCTCAAGCCTTCGGTCAGCTCAGCGACGCTAGCGCGGGTACCGTGCATCTTCCAGTTACCAGCTACCATAGGGCGACGCATGCTTTACCTCGTCGGTCAAAGTGGGCGCAGATAGTACCCAACCCTATCTGCGCTGGCAAGCGCCTTCAGACACAAACTTCGCCGACCAGTTTGGCCAACGCTTCTGCGTGCGCACGCACCTGGCTTTCGTCCTCGCCCTCGACCATCACCCGCACCAACGGCTCGGTACCGGATTTTCGCAGCAGCACGCGGCCGCGGCCTGCCAAGGCCTCGGTCACCTTGGCACTGGCCTCCTTGACCGCCGGGTGCTCCAGCGGGTCGACCTTGCTGGCGCCATAGCGCACGTTGATAAGCACCTGCGGGCACTTGCGCAGGGCCTGACGAGCCTGGGCCAGGGTTTCGCCACGGCGCTTGAGTGCCATCAGCACCTGCAGCGCAGCGATGATCGCGTCACCAGTGGTGGTGTGATTGCAGCACACGACGTGACCGGAGTTTTCACCACCGACCAGCCACTCACGCTCCAGCAACTCAGCCATGACGTAACGGTCACCGACCTTGGCCCGCACGAACGGGATATCCAGTTCCTTCAGCGCAAGCTCCAGGCCCAGGTTGCTCATCAGCGTGCCCACCACCCCGCCCTGCAGCTTGCCACGCTCCTGCAGGTCGCGAGCAATGATGAACAGCAGTTCGTCACCATCAACGATGGCGCCGGTGTGGTCGACCATCAGCACGCGGTCGCCATCACCGTCAAAGGCAATGCCCAGGTCGGCATGGCCTACCAGCACGGCAGCCTGAAGCGATTCGATGTGAGTCGAGCCACAGCCTTCGTTGATGTTAAGGCCGTCTGGCTGGGCATGCAGCACGGTCACTTCGGCACCCAGCTCGCGGAAAACGCTTGGCGCGACCTTGTAGGTGGCACCGTGGGCGCAATCGACAACCAGCTTGAGGCCGTCGAAGCTGGTGCTGGTCGGCACACTGCTCTTGCAGAACTCGATGTAGCGGCCGGCTGCATCGTTGATGCGCGAAACCTTGCCCAGCTTGCCCGACTCGACAACGGTCATCGGCTGATCGAGCAATTCCTCGATCATCAACTCGACTTCGTCCGGCAGCTTGGTCCCTTGGCCCGAGAAGAACTTGATGCCATTGTCATCGTGCGGGTTGTGCGAGGCGCTGATGACGATGCCGGCCTCGGCGTGGAAGGTACGCGTCAGGTAGGCGATGGCCGGCGTAGGCATCGGCCCGAGCAGCATCACATCGGCACCTGCCGCGGACAGGCCGGCTTCGAGTGCGGACTCGAACATGTAGCCGGAGATACGCGTGTCCTTGCCAACCAGCACTCGGCAGTGGCCTTGCTTGCGGAAGGCCATGCCGGCCGCCCAGCCAAGCTTCAGCATGAAGTCAGGCGTGATCGGGTATTCGCCGACGCGGCCACGAATGCCGTCGGTACCAAAGTATTTTCTGCTCATAGGGACTCCAATGTTCTTATTCGGCGTTTTGCACCGCAGCGATCATGCGCACCACATCAACGGTTTCGGCCACGTCATGGACACGAAGGATGCTCGCCCCCTTGGTCATGGCCAACGCCGCCAGCGCAAGGCTGCCATACAACCGCTCGCCGACCGGACGTTCCAGCGTCAGGCCGATCATGCTCTTGCGTGAAACACCCACCAGCAGCGGGCGCCCAAGGCGATAGAGCGCTTCCATGTGCTTGAACAGGCTCAGATTGTGCGACAGTGTCTTGGCGAAACCGAAGCCCGGATCAAGGATGATTCTGTTTGCGTCGATGCCCGCCGCGGCGCAGGCGACCATTCGCTGTTCAAGGTAGCGCGTAACGTCGGCGGTCACATCTTCGTAATGCGGGTCGTCCTGCATGTTACCCGGCTCGCCACGCATGTGCATGAGGCACACCGGCAGGCCGGTATCCGCGGCTGCGTCCAGGGCGCCATCGCGCTCCAGGGCACGCACGTCGTTGATCAACCCTGCACCGAGGCGTGCCGATTCACGCATGACGGCTGGCGTGGAGGTATCGACCGAGATGACCACGTCGAGTCGGCTGTTGATCGCCTCGACCATGGGGGCCACCCGCTCCAGCTCCTCGGTCACCGATACCGCGCGCGCACCCGGCCGCGTGGACTCTCCGCCGATGTCGATCAGCGTGGCACCTGCGGCAACCATAGCTTCGGCATGACGCAACGCCTCATCACGCTGGTTGAAGCGCCCGCCATCGGAGAAGGAATCAGGGGTGATATTGAGAATACCCATGACATGGGTACGCGACAAATCAAGAACCCGGTTGCCGCAAGGCAACCGGGTCGGGTACTGCACTGAGCTCATAGATGCCCTTAGTGTTGAGCCGCTGGACCGCCGATCGGCGATTCCGGGCGATCACCCTGGGCAGCTGGTTTGCCCGAAGCCGAGTCATCATCCCAGTCGCGCGGTTCGCGGGGGGTACGGCCAGCCATGATATCGTCAATCTGCTCGGCGTCGATGGTCTCGTACTTCATCAGCGCTTCGGCCATGGCATCGAGCTTGTCACGGTTGTCGGTGAGCAGCTGCTTGGCCGTGGCGTAGCACTGGTCGATGATGCTGCGCACTTCCGAGTCGATCAGCTTGGCGGTTTCGCCGGAAACGCTGGCGTGCTGGCTCGCAGCACTGCGACCCAGGAACACCTCGCCTTCTTCCTCGGCGTACATCAGCGGCCCGAGTTTTTCGGAAAGGCCCCACTTGGTCACCATGTTGCGGGCGATCTGGCTGGCACGCATGATGTCGTTGGACGCACCGGTAGTGACGCCGTCGAAGCCCAAGGTCATTTCCTCGGCGATACGGCCGCCGTACAGCGAGCAGATCTGGCTGATCAGTGCGCGCTTGGACAGGCTGTAGCGGTCTTCTTCCGGCAGGAACATGGTCACGCCCAAGGCACGGCCACGCGGAATGATCGAAACCTTGTAGACCGGATCGTGCTCAGGCACCAGGCGACCGACAATGGCGTGACCAGCCTCGTGGTAGGCAGTGTTCTGCTTTTCTTTCTCGGACATGACCATGGTCTTGCGCTCGGCGCCCATCATGATCTTGTCCTTGGCCAGTTCGAACTCTTTCATTTCGACCAGGCGCTTGTTGGCGCGCGCGGCAAACAGCGAGGCCTCGTTGACCAGGTTGGCCAGGTCCGCACCGGAGAAGCCAGGGGTACCACGGGCAATGACCGCCGGGTTGACGTTCTCGCCGACCGGCACCTTGCGCATGTGTACCTTGAGGATCTGTTCGCGACCACGAATGTCCGGGAGGCCCACCACCACCTGACGGTCGAAGCGGCCGGGGCGCAGCAGCGCCGGGTCGAGCACGTCCGGACGGTTGGTAGCGGCGATGACGATGATGCCATCGTTCATCTCGAAGCCGTCCATCTCCACCAGCAACTGGTTGAGGGTTTGCTCACGTTCGTCGTGACCGCCACCCATGCCTGCGCCACGGTGCCGACCAACGGCGTCGATCTCGTCGATGAAGATGATGCATGGGGCGTGTTTCTTGGCCTGTTCGAACATGTCGCGCACACGGCTGGCACCGACACCGACGAACATTTCCACGAAGTCCGAACCGGAAATGGTGAAGAATGGCACCTTCGCTTCGCCGGCGATGGCCTTGGCAAGCAAGGTCTTACCGGTACCGGGCGGGCCGACCATCAGCACGCCGCGCGGGATACGACCGCCCAGGCGCTGGAACTTGCCCGGGTCGCGCAGGAACTCGACCAGCTCGCCGACTTCTTCCTTGGCTTCGTCGCAACCTGCAACGTCGGCCAGGGTGGTCTTGACCTGGTCTTCAGACAACAGGCGCGCCTTGCTCTTGCCGAAGCTCATCGGCCCGCCCTTGCCCCCCGCTCCGCCCTGCATCTGGCGCATGAAGAACATGAACACGGCGATGATCACCAGGATCGGGAAGCTCGCTACCAGCAGCTGTGTCCAGATGCTCTGCTGCTCAGGCTGCTTGCCTTCGATGATGACGTGATTGTCGACCAGGTCGCCAATCAGGCCGTTGTCGGTAATGGCCGGACGCACGGTCTTGAAATTGTCGCCATCGGCGCGCTTGCCGGTGATGATGTAGCCGTCGACGGTCACACGCTCGACCTTGCCATCCTTGACCTGCTGGATGAAGTCGGAATAGTTGAGGGTCTGCGGCTCGTTAGGGCTGGAGAAGTTGTTCATCACTGTCACCAGGACAGCTGCGATGATCAACCACAGGATCAGATTCTTTGCCATGTCGTTCAATTCGCTACCCTCTGAGGTCGGCGCACGACGCAGCCGTTCCTCGCATGATATTCATCGCCCTAACTTACTACATTACCTACGCAGCCGCAGGCACCGTCTGTAACCCTTTGTGAAAGCTAGACTACACGAAGTTCGGACGATCCTGACGCGGCGGCCGATTGGAAATAACTATCGGCGACCACGCTTCACGCCTTTCATGCCCCTTTGAAACCCCTGCCCAGCAGGTACTGCTCGCGGGAACGGTCACGCGACGACGACGGCTTGCGCATCTGTACCTTGTCGAACTTGCTGCGCACGTCCTTGAGGTACACGTCAAAACCTTCGCCCTGGAAAATCTTGATCAGGAAATCGCCGCCGGGCTTTAGCACGCGGGTTGCCAGATCGAGGGCCAGCTCGCAGAGGAACATGGCACGCGGCATGTCCACCGCAGGCGTACCACTCATATTGGGGGCCATGTCGGAAATCACAAGGTCTACGTGCGAATCGCCGACGGCCTCGAGAATGCGCTGCAGCACTTCATCCTGGGTGAAATCGCCCTGGATGAAGGTCACATCGGGGATCGAGTCCATCTCCAGGATGTCGGACGCGATCAGGCGGCCCTGGCCACCAATCAGACGACTGGTCACCTGCGACCAGCCACCAGGAGCAGCGCCGAGATCGATCACGCTCATACCTGGGCGGATCAGCCGGTCCTTTTCCTGGATCTCCAGCAGTTTGTAGCTCGCACGCGAGCGGTAGCCGTCCTTTTGTGCCTGTTTCACAAAAGGATCGTTGAAATGCTCTCGCAGCCAGTTTGCGCTGCTTTTGGAACGTTGTACCACGGGGCACCTCGATGATATGCGTCGTGATTGACTGGGCGGAGCCGGTGGCCCTCGGGTAAAATGCCGGTCAATTTTACAGAATCAGACGGAAAGGGTCAGATTATGCCGCTCAATAACGAGCAGAAGAAGCAATACAAGTCCATTGGTCATGACCTGAAGCCGGTCCTGATCGTCGCTGGCAACGGTTTGAATGAAGGCGTCATCGCCGAACTGGAGCGCGCCTTGGTCGACCATGAGCTGATCAAGGTCGAAATTCGCTCGGAAGACCGCGAAGAGCGCGCCGAGACCATTGCCGAACTGTGCAAGGCCGGCCGTGCCGAACTGGTGCAGACCATCGGCAAGAAAGCGCTGATCTACCGCAAGAACCCACAGCCGAACAAGCAACTGTCCAATATCCACCGTTACAAGTAACGGCAAAGGGGCTGCTGCGCAGCCCATCGCCGGCAAGCCAGCTCCCACAGGTACGGCGCATGGCCTGAATTCGATGCGGTCGGTGTGGGAGCCGGCTTGCCGGCAATGGGCCGCGAAGCGGCCCCAGCGATCTCGAGCCGTTTAGCGGCGCACCTTGACCGGAACCGGCTGGGCCACCAGCACGATGCCGGAAAAGCCCAGTACCAGGAAACAGAGCAGCTGCCAACGCTCGCCAACGGAAATACCGTAGCGCAAGGTGTAATACCCCACGCAGGCACCGAAGCCGAGCAGCAGCATCTGGCCGCGGAACTGCCGCCACCAGGCCGACAGGCCGTCCACCCTTGCCAGCACTGCCAGCTGGGTCAACAAGCCAAGCAGCGCCACGCCGATCAACCAGCGGTCGATCTGCCCGGCGACATCCTGCACCAGCAGCGGCGCCAGGCCACTGACCTTGAGCGCGGGCACCAACCCCACGTGAAACACCCACAAGCCGCCGACCCAGAAAACCTGGGCCAGCTGCCAGAGGATCCCCTCGAGGGATGGCGCCCGCAGGCGCCGGTCAGATGTGCTTGACTTCGACAATCTCGTACTCGACCGTGCCGCTAGGCGTCTTGACGACGACAGTATCACCTTCTTCCTTGCCGATGATGGCACGGGCAATCGGCGCTCCGCTCGAGAGCTTGCCCTGTTTCACGTCGGCTTCATCCTCGCCGACGATCTGGTAGGACACCTCTTCATCGGTTTCGGTGTTGGCCAGTACCACGGTGGTACCGAAAATCACCTTGCCGGTGTGAGGGATGGTGGTCACATCGATCACCACCGAGTTCTGCAGGCGACCTTCGATATCGCGGATACGCGCCTCGACCATGCCCTGCTCTTCACGAGCAGCGTGGTACTCGGCATTTTCCTTCAGGTCACCCAGTTCGCGCGCTTCACCAATGGCCTGGCTCAGGCGCGGGCGCTCGGTCTTGCTCAGGAAGAGCAGCTCCTCTTCCAGGGCGCGAGCGCCCTGGACGGTCATCGGGTACTTGGTAATGCTCATGCTTTCAGTCCTGCATGCAGATCCTGCAGGCGGCGAACGGTCTTTTCCGGACCAAATTTCAGCGCCTCGCAGATGGCTTCACCGGCCGCAATGGTGGTGGTGCAGTAAATTTTGTGCTGCAGCGCATTGCGACGAATCGAGTAGGAATCGGCGATCGACTGGCGGCCTTCGGTGGTGTTGATGATCAGCGACACCTCGTCGTTCTTGATCATGTCGACCACGTGCGGGCGACCCTCGGTCACCTTGTTCACACGGCGCACTTTAAGGCCGGCCGCCTCGATAACCTTGGCGGTGCCGGCAGTGGCGACCACTTCGAAGCCCAGGGCAATCAGGTCGCGGGCAACGCCAGCCACTTGCGGCTTGTCGTCGTCACGCACGCTGATGAATGCGGTACCGCCGGTCGGCAGTACTTCGCTGGCACCCATCTGGGCTTTGGCGAAGGCTTCACCGAAGCTGTCACCGACACCCATGACTTCACCGGTCGATTTCATCTCAGGGCCGAGGATCGGGTCAACCCCCGGGAACTTGGCGAACGGGAAGACGGCTTCCTTGACGCTGTAGAAGTTCGGGATGATTTCCTGGGTGAAGCCCAGCTCTTTCAGGGTTTTGCCGGCCATGACGCGGGCCGCGATCATCGCCAGGGAGGTGCCGATGCACTTGGAGACGAACGGCACGGTACGCGAAGCGCGCGGGTTGACTTCGATCACGTAGATCTTGTCGCCCTGCAGGGCCAGCTGCACGTTCATCAGGCCGACCACGCCCAGTTCCAGGGCCATTTTCTTGACCTGTACGCGGACTTCGTCCTGCACTTCCTTGCTCAGCGAGTAAGGTGGCAGCGAGCACGCCGAGTCACCGGAGTGAACGCCGGCCTGCTCGATGTGCTGCATGATGGCGCCGATCACCACATCGGTGCCGTCGCACACCGCATCCACGTCCATCTCGATGGCGCAGTTGAGGAAGTGGTCGAGCAGTACCGGGCTGTCGTTGGACACCTGCACGGCTTCGCGCAGGTAGCGCTTGAGCTCGTCCAGCTCGTAGACGATTTCCATGGCACGGCCGCCCAGTACGTAGGACGGGCGCACTACCAGCGGATAGCCGATGCCGCCAGCAGCGCTGATGGCTTCTTCTTCGCTGCGCACGGTGGCGTTTGGCGGCTGCAGCAGGTTCAGGCGCTGAACCATCTGCTGGAAGCGCTCGCGGTCTTCAGCGCGGTCGATGGCATCCGGGCTGGTACCGATAATCGGTACGCCGGCTTCTTCCAGGGCGCGGGCCAGTTTCAGCGGTGTCTGGCCACCGTAGTGGACGATCACGCCTTTCGGCTTCTCGACACGGCACACTTCCAGCACGTCCTCCAGGGTCAGCGGCTCGAAGTACAGGCGGTCGGATGTGTCGTAGTCGGTGGAGACGGTTTCCGGGTTGCAGTTGACCATGATGGTCTCGTAACCGTCTTCACGCAGCGCCAGTGCGGCGTGTACGCAGCAGTAGTCGAACTCGATACCCTGGCCGATACGGTTAGGGCCGCCACCCAGGATCATGATCTTGTCGCGGGTCGACGGGCTGGCCTCGCACTCTTCCTCATAGGTGGAGTACAGGTAGGCGGTGTCGGTAGCGAATTCGGCAGCGCAGGTGTCGACGCGCTTGTACACCGGGAACACTTCCAGCTTGTGGCGGTGACGGCGCAGGTTCTTGTCGGTGATACCCAACAGCTTGGCCAGGCGCTGGTCAGAGAAGCCCTTGCGCTTGAGGCGCAGCATGTAGTCCTTGTCGATCGACGACAGGGCCAGGGTCTTGACCTTCTCTTCTTCCTTGATCAGGTCTTCCATCTGCACCAGGAACCACATGTCGATGCCGGTCAGGTCGAAGATCTGCTCGCAGGTCATGCCGGCACGCATGGCGTCAGCCACGTACCAGATACGCTCGGCGCCCGGTACGGTCAGCTCGCGCTTGAGGATGCTGCTGGCTTCGGGGTTGGCCAGGTCGACTTTCGGGTCGAGGCCGCAGGCGCCGACTTCCAGGCCGCGCAGAGCTTTCTGCAGAGACTCCTGGAAGGTACGGCCGATGGCCATGACTTCACCCACGGACTTCATCTGGGTGGTCAGACGGGCGTCGGCTTTCGGGAATTTCTCGAAGGCGAAGCGCGGCAGCTTGGTGACGACGTAGTCGATCGACGGCTCGAAGGACGCCGGGGTGCGGCCGCCGGTGATGTCGTTCTGCAGTTCGTCGAGGGTGTAGCCGACAGCCAGCTTGGCAGCGATCTTGGCGATCGGGAAGCCAGTGGCCTTGGAGGCCAGCGCCGAGGAACGCGAAACGCGCGGGTTCATCTCGATCACGACCATGCGGCCTGTGTTCGGGCAGATACCGAACTGCACGTTGGAACCGCCGGTTTCAACACCGATTTCACGCAGCACCGCCAGGGAGGCGTTGCGCATGATCTGGTATTCCTTGTCAGTCAGGGTCTGTGCCGGGGCGACAGTGATCGAGTCACCGGTGTGCACGCCCATCGGATCGAAGTTCTCGATCGAGCAGACGATGATGCAGTTGTCCTTCTTGTCGCGGACAACCTCCATCTCGTATTCCTTCCAGCCGATCAGCGATTCGTCGATCAGCAGTTCCTTGGTCGGCGACAGGTCCAGGCCACGGGCGCAGATTTCTTCGAATTCTTCACGGTTGTAGGCGATACCACCACCGGTGCCGCCCATGGTGAACGACGGACGGATGATGCACGGGAAGCCCAGGCGCTCGAGGACGGCGTTGGCTTCTTCCATGCTGTGGGCGATACCGGAGCGCGGGCACTCCAGGCCGATGTCTTTCATGGCCTTGTCGAAGCGCGAGCGGTCTTCGGCCTTGTCGATGGTGTCGGCATTGGCACCGATCATTTCCACGCCGAACTTTTCCAGAACGCCGTGGCGCTCCAGGTCCAGGGCGCAGTTCAGTGCAGTCTGGCCACCCATGGTCGGCAGCAGTGCGTCCGGGCGCTCTTTCTCGATGATCTTGGCCACCGACTGCCACTTGATCGGCTCGATGTAGGTGGCGTCGGCCATGGCCGGGTCGGTCATGATGGTGGCTGGGTTGGAGTTCACCAGGATGACGCGGAAACCTTCCTCGCGCAGGGCTTTACAGGCCTGGGCGCCGGAGTAGTCGAATTCGCAGGCCTGGCCGATCACGATCGGGCCAGCGCCGAGAATCAGGATGCTTTTGATATCTGTACGTTTTGGCATGGTTGTCACTCAAATCCGGGGTCAGTCGGCAAGCCGCTTTGAACAATCTGGGTCAGGCGCTTCCGGGCGCGGCGCAAGCCGGCCCGGGGCCTTGAAGCAGGATGCTCAGCGGCGCTTGGCCATGGCATCGATGAAACGATCGAACAGTGGCGCGACGTCGGTCGGGCCTGGGCTCGCTTCAGGGTGGCCCTGGAAGCTGAACGCGCTCTTGTCGGTACGCTCGATACCCTGCAGGGTGCCGTCGAACAGCGACTTGTGGATGGCGCGGACGTTGCCCGGCAGGGTGGCCTCGTCAACGGCAAAGCCGTGGTTCTGGCTGGTGATCATGACCACACCGGTGTCCAGATCCTGGACCGGGTGGTTGGCACCGTGGTGGCCATGACCCATTTTCACGGTCTTGGCGCCAGAAGCCAGGGCCAGCAGCTGGTGGCCCAGGCAGATACCGAATACCGGGATCTCGGTCTCGAGGATTTCCTTGATCGCCTGTATGGCGTAGTCGCAAGGCTCGGGGTCACCAGGGCCGTTGGACAGGAACACGCCGTCCGGGTTGAGTGCCAGCACTTCGCTGGCCGGAGTCTGGGCCGGCACCACGGTCACGCGGCAGCCACGGGCAACCAGCATGCGCAGGATGTTCAGCTTGACGCCGTAGTCGAAGGCGACCACGTGGTAAGGCAGGTCAGCGGCTTCGATGGTCGGGTGGCTGTCGGTCTTCAGTTCCCACACGCTGGAGCGCCACTCGTAGCGTTCCTTGGTGGAAACGACCTTGGCCAGGTCCATGCCCTTCAGGCCCGGGAAAGCGCGGGCAGCGGCGATGGCGGCTTCTTCGCTGATGTTGTCACCGGCGAGGATGCAACCGTTCTGAGCGCCCTTTTCACGCAGGATTCGGGTCAGGCGACGGGTGTCGATGCCGGCGATGGCGACGACGTTGTTGGCCTTGAGGTACTCAGGCAGCGACTGGGTGTTACGCCAGTTGCTGGCCAGCAGCGGCAGGTCACGAATGACCAGGCCAGCGGACCAGACGCGGTTCGACTCGGCGTCTTCCGGGGTAGTACCGGTATTGCCGATGTGCGGGTAGGTCAGGGTAACGATTTGCTGCGCATAGGAAGGGTCTGTAAGGATTTCCTGGTAGCCGGTCATAGCGGTGTTGAATACCACCTCACCAACGGTCTGACCGTCGGCACCGATAGCTTCACCGCGGAAAATACTGCCGTCGGCAAGGGCGAGTATGGCTGGCTTTGTCAAGAAGACCTCCCGTAAATCAAGCATGAAAGGGCGATCGCAGGTTGCAAAAAAGCGGAGTGACGTATGGACACGTCACCCCGCTTTCATGTGCTGAATTCAATTCGCTGCGCGCTTTTAGTGGACACACTAAAGCTGTAGCTTACAGAAAAGTGCGTTTTCGGTCTACCGCGGATGTGCCTCTAAAACACATCAATGCGACAGGCTGACATCTGTGCTGGCTTCATTCGCGGGTAACCCCGCGAAGAAGCCAGCACGGCTCCAACTGCTTAACGCAGCTCGAGCACATCCTGCATGTCATACAGGCCAGGCTCACGCCCGTCCAGCCACAGCGCCGCACGTACGGCACCCTTGGCGAAGGTCATGCGGCTGGAAGCCTTGTGGGTGATCTCCACGCGCTCGCCTTCGGCTGCGAACAGCACGGTATGGTCACCCACCACATCTCCAGCACGCACGGTGGCGAAGCCGATGGTCTGACGCTCACGTGCACCGGTCTGCCCTTCACGGCCATACACGGCCACTTCCTGCAGGTTGCGACCCAGCGCCTGGGCAACCACTTCACCCATGCGCAGCGCGGTGCCCGACGGCGCATCGACCTTGTGCCGGTGGTGCGCTTCGAGGATTTCGATATCCACATCGTCACCCAGCACGCGCGCTGCGGTATCCAGCAGCTTAAGGCACAGGTTGACGCCGACGCTGAAGTTGGCGGCAAAAACGATCGGGATTTCCTTGCCAGCCTCGGCCAGCAGCTGCTTCTCTTCCGGCGTGAAGCCAGTAGTGCCAATGACCATGGCCTTGCCCGCCTTGCGGCAGAACGCCAGGTTCTTCAGGGTCACCGAAGGGTGAGTGAAATCGATCAGCACGTCGAACTCGTCGACCACCTTGGACAAGTCGTCGGAAATCGGCACACCAATACGGCCCAAGGCCGCCAACTCACCAGCATCAGCCCCAACCAGCGAGCTGTCCGGGCGGTCTATCGCCGCCGTCAGGCCCGCCTGGGGGGCCTGTTGCTGCACGGCCTCGACGAGGGTCTTGCCCATCCGCCCTGCCGCACCCATCACTGCAATACGTCGCATAGCCATTTCCTTGTCAGAGATCGCCGAAGAAGCGCTTCACGCCATCGAACCAGCCACTGGCCTTGGGCGAGTGAGAGCTATCGCCTTCCAGCGAATCACGCAGCTCTTCGAGCAACTCGCGCTGACGACGGCTGAGATTGACCGGGGTTTCCACCGCCACACGACACAGCAGGTCGCCCGCACCACCACCGCGCACCGGGGCAACACCCTTGCCGCGCAGGCGGAACTGCTTGCCGGTCTGGGTACCCTCCGGGATCTTCAGCTTCACCCGACCATCGAGGGTCGGCACCTCCAGTTCGCCACCCAAGGCAGCATCGGTGTAGCTGATTGGCACTTCGCAGTACAGGTGCTTGCCATCACGCTGGAAGATCTCGTGCTCACGCACGTTGATCACTACATACAGATCGCCGGTCGGGCCACCATGGGTACCAGCCTCGCCCTCGCCCGAGAGGCGGATGCGGTCGCCAGTATCGACACCTGCCGGCACCTTGACCGACAGCGTCTTGTACTCCTCGACACGGCCTTCGCCGTGGCACGAGGTGCATGGATCGGTAATGATCTTGCCCTGGCCATGGCAGCGCGGGCAGGTCTGCTGCACCGAGAAGAAGCCTTGCTGCATGCGCACCTGGCCGATACCGCCACAAGTCGGACAGGTAGACGGGGTCGAGCCCTTCTTGGCACCGGAGCCGTCGCACGGCTGGCAGTTGACCAGCGTGGGCACACGGATGCTGACCGTGGTGCCACGTACCGCTTCTTCCAGGTTCAGTTCCAGTGTGTAGCGCAGGTCACTGCCGCGCTGGGCACCACCACGCGAGCCGCCGCGGCCACCCCCGAAGAAGTCGCTGAACACATCGCCGAAGATGTCGGAGAAGTTGGCACCACCGAAACCTGCGCCACCACCACCCATGCTCGGGTCCACACCCGCATGACCGTACTGGTCGAACGCAGCACGCTTGCTGGCGTCAGACAGCACTTCGTAGGCCTCGTTGGCCTCCTTGAACTTGTCTTCCGACTCTTTGTCGCCTGGGTTGCGGTCCGGATGGTACTTCATCGCCAGGCGACGGTAAGCCTTCTTGAGGTCTGATTCGCTGGCGCCGCGCTCGACACCCAATACCTCATAATAATCACGCTTGGACATAGGTCATTTGCACCTTGTTGGGCGTCTGGCATCTACGCCGCGCCATCAGCACCCGCCCTTTGCCCACCAGGGCCACCGACAGATGCTGTAAAAATTCTCGAATTCCAGATACGCCAACGCGGGAGCAAGCCCCCGCGCGGCGACATCCTACCAGCTCACCACCAAACGGCGGTGAACTGGCCGACAACATGCAGGGATTACTGCTTGTTGTTGTCTTTCACTTCTTCGAACTCAGCGTCAACCACGTCATCGTGCTTGGCTTCCGGCTCGGCCTGCTGTGCGCCGCCCTGAGGCTGTTCGGCCGACTGCTCGGCGTACATCTTCTGGGCAACCGGCGCCGAAACCTTGGACAGCTCCTCGACCTTGGCGTCGATGGCAGCCTTGTCGTCGCCTTTGACAGCGGCTTCCAGGGCAACAACGGCAGCCTCGATGGCGGCTTTCTCTTCAGCGGTAACCTTGTCACCAGCGTCAGCGACCATCTTGCGGGTCGAGTGAACCAGCGCATCACCCTGGTTACGGGCAGCGGCCAGCTCTTCGAACTTGCGGTCTTCCTCAGCGTTGGCCTCGGCGTCACGCACCATGCGCTCGATCTCTTCGTCCGACAGGCCGGAGTTGGCCTTGATCACGATCGACTGCGACTTGCCGGTAGCCTTGTCCTTGGCACTGACGTGCAGGATGCCGTTGGCGTCGATGTCGAAGGTTACTTCGATCTGCGGAACGCCACGTGGAGCCGGCGGAATGTCAGCCAGGTCGAACTTGCCCAGCGACTTGTTCTGTGCAGCCTGCTTGCGCTCACCCTGCAGCACGTGAATGGTCACGGCACCCTGGTTGTCGTCGGCAGTCGAGAACACCTGCGACTTCTTGGTCGGGATGGTGGTGTTCTTCTCGATCAGCGAAGTCATCACGCCACCCATGGTTTCGATACCAAGGGTCAGCGGGCTGACGTCCAGCAGCAGTACGTCCTTGACGTCACCAGCCAGCACCGCGCCCTGGATGGCAGCACCCATGGCCACGGCTTCGTCCGGGTTGACGTCCTTGCGCGCTTCTTTACCGAAGAAGTCGGCAACGGCTTTCTGCACCAGCGGCATACGGGTCTGGCCACCGACCAGGATCACGTCGTCGATCTTGCTTGCATCGATACCGGCGTCCTTCAGGGCGATACGGCAAGGCTCGATGGTACGGGCAACCAGGTCTTCGACCAGCGATTCCAGCTTGGCGCGGGAAATCTTCACGTTCAGGTGCTTCGGACCGGTAGCGTCTGCAGTGATGTACGGCAGGTTTACGTCGGTCGACTGAGCGGAGGACAGTTCGATCTTGGCCTTTTCAGCGGCTTCTTTCAGACGCTGCAGTGCCAGCGGATCGTTCTTCAGGTCCATGCCGGACTCTTTCTTGAACTCGTCGACGAGGTAGTCGATCAGGCGCATGTCGAAGTCTTCGCCACCCAGGAAGGTGTCGCCGTTGGTAGCCAGTACTTCGAACTGGTGCTCACCGTCGACTTCGGCAATCTCGATGACCGAAACGTCGAAGGTACCACCACCCAGGTCATAAACGATGACGGTGTGGTCGCCCTTGGCCTTGTCCATGCCGTAAGCCAGTGCAGCGGCAGTCGGCTCGTTGATGATGCGTTTTACATCCAGACCAGCGATGCGACCGGCATCCTTGGTGGCCTGACGCTGACTGTCATTGAAGTAGGCCGGAACGGTGATGACCGCTTCGGTAACTGGCTCGCCGAGGTAGTCTTCGGCGGTTTTCTTCATTTTTTTCAGGACTTCGGCGCTGATCTGCGGCGGAGCCATGTCCTTGCCACTGGCCTGCACCCAGGCGTCGCCATTGCTGGCCTTGACGATCTTGTAAGGCACCAGCTTGATGTCTTTCTGTACAACATCTTCTTCGAAGCGGCGGCCGATCAGGCGCTTCACTGCGAACAGAGTGTTGTGCGGGTTGGTGACCGCCTGACGCTTGGCCGACTGACCAACCAGGATTTCGCCGTCATTGGCATAGGCCACAATCGAAGGGGTGGTACGCGCACCTTCGGCGTTTTCGATGACCTTGACGTTACCGTTTTCCAGAACAGAGACGCACGAGTTGGTGGTCCCCAGGTCGATACCGATGATTTTACCCATGTTAACTCTCCCGAAACTTGAATTTGGTAGCAGCGACTACTTTGGCCAACTGCGGTAATACTTGAAGGCTTGACACCTAGATGGGGATGCCCGGATGGATTTCAAGCCTTTTCATTGATCGAGGGTTGCGCCGCGCTTGGCGCCTTGCTGACCACCACCATGGCGGGGCGCAGCAGACGACCGTTGAGCAGATAGCCCTTCTGGAACACGTTCAGCACGCTGTTCGGCTCCACTTCGGCGTTTTCCTGCATGGCCATGGCCTGGTGGTGCTCTGGGTTGAACGGCTGGCCGTGCGGGTCGACTGCTTCGAGGTTGTAGCGCTTGAGAGTGTCCTGGAACATCTTCAGGGTCAGCTCGACACCCTCGCGGATCTGCTTGACGTGCTCATCGTCGGCACTGGAGTGCGCCAGGGCCAGTTCCAGGCTGTCGATCACCGGCAGCAGGTCGCCCGAGAACTTCTCGAGGGCAAACTTGTGGGCTTTCTCGACATCCTGCTCGGCACGACGACGAGCGTTCTGCACGTCGGCAACGGCGCGCAGCGCCTGGTCCTTGGCGGCGGCCAGCTGCTCCTCGAGTTCCAGGACGCGGGCATCGGCAGCATTACCTGCACCGGTCTCTTCGACGTTAAGGTCTTTCTCGTTCAGCTGTTCGTCAGCCATGGGGTCTCTCCTGCGCAATTTTGTGGACTGCGAGCCAGGCTCGCCTTTGATGTCGGCTATATGGGGCCGGAAAAACCAGCTTCAAGGGGCAAGGTCGTTTTCCCGGCTGCAACAGAATCTGCCAAGGGGCATTGGCAGGCCTGAAAAAAGTACTGTATAAATAACCAGACCTGACTTTCGGGAGCCGCCCCATGCTGGTGCACCTGTCCATTCACAACTACGCCATCGTCGAGCACCTCGACCTCGAGATCGCCCGAGGCATGTCCGTCATCACCGGTGAGACCGGTGCAGGCAAATCGATCATGCTTGATGCCCTCGGTCTGGCCCTGGGCGACCGGGCCGACAGTGGCGTGGTGCGCCCCGGCACGGACAAGGCAGACATCCTCGCCACCTTCGACCTGGTGGACATCCCCGAGGCGCATGCCTGGCTGGCCGAGCGTGACCTGGACAACGACGGCCTGTGCATCCTGCGCCGGGTGATCACCGCCGAAGGCCGCAGCCGCGGCTACATCAATGGCACCCCCTGCCCGCTCGGCGACCTCAAGGCACTGGGCGAGCTACTGATCGATATCCACAGCCAGCACGAGCACCAGTCACTACTCAAGACCGACACCCATCGCCGCCTGCTCGACGAGTACGCCGGCGCCGTCGACCTGGCCCGTCAGGTACAGCTGGCGGCCAAGCGCTGGAACCAGACCCGCCTGGAGCTGGAGCGCCTGTCCAACTCCGGCGATGAGCAGCGCGCCCGCCATCAGCTGCTGAGCTACCAGTTGGAGGAACTGGACAACCTCGGCCTGGGTGAATACGAACTGGAGCAGTTGGAGCAGGAACACAAGAACCTGACCAGCGCCGAAGCCTTGTTCGGCATCTGCCGCCAGGTCATCGACCAGTGCAGCGAAAGCGATTCGGGCAACGTGCTCAGCGCCCTCACCTCCAGCCTCAACCGCCTGGGTGCCGCCCCCAACTCGCCAAAGGCACTGGGCGAAGCGGCCAACCTGATCGCCAGCGCGCAGATTCAGGTCGAGGAAGCCGTGGGCGAGCTCAACCGTTTCCTCGACAACTTCGACGCCGACCCCATGCGCTTGCAGGCACTGGAAGAACGCCTCGACACTATCTATACGCTGGCACGCAAACACCGAGTGCACCCAACCGAACTGCCCCACCTACAGCAGCAACTGATGGAAGAGCTGGAGGGCCTGAACGCCAGTGACGAGTCGATCGAGCGGTTGGGTGAAGAACTGGCCGCTTTCGCCCAGCATTATAAAGAGAAGGCGCTCGAGCTCAGCGCGCTGCGCCAGCAGGCTGCCCAGCAGTTGGCGGTGGCCGTCGAGCAGGAGATCCAGCGCCTGGGCATGCCTGGCGGGCGCTTCTGTATCGCACTTACACCCAATGAAGGAGCAGACCTTTCGCCCCATGGCCTGGAGCAGATCGAGCTACTGGTCAGCGCCAACCCTGGCCAACCGCTCAAGGGCCTGGCCAAGGTGGCCTCAGGCGGTGAACTGTCCCGCATCAGCCTGGCGATCCAGGTGATTACCGCGCAGACCTCGCGCATTCCCACCCTGGTGTTCGACGAAGTCGACGTCGGTATCGGCGGGCCTACTGCCGAAATCGTCGGCCAATTGCTGCGCCGCCTGGGCGAGCGAGGCCAGGTGCTGACCGTAACCCACCTGCCGCAAGTAGCAGCACAAGGTCATCACCACCTGTTCGTACACAAGGTGCGCAATAGCGACACTACCCACACCGCCGTGGCCAATCTGGGCAAGCGCGAGCGGGTCGAGGAAGTGGCGAGGATGCTGGGCGGCATAGACCTGACCAAGGAATCCCTGGCGCATGCGCGCAAGATGGTGGTAAGCGGCAAGGCCTGAACCGTCTTTTTTCAGGACAATTCGCGGGCACGCCCGCGAAGAGGCCAGCACCGACAACACATCTTCCAGCCTCAGAAAGCACAAAGGCGACCCGAAGGTCGCCTTTGTCATTCATAACGATAAAAATCGTTACTTCTTTTTACGTACGTACAGGACCAGATTGTGATCCACCAGCTCGTAGCCATGCTCGGCCACGATTTCGCGCTGGCGTTTCTCGATCTCGGCATCCATGAACTCGATGACTTCACTGGTCTCCACGTTGACCATATGGTCGTGATGACCGCCATCGGCCAGTTCGAACACCGCATGACCGCCGTCGAAGTTATGGCGAACCACCAGACCCGCCGCTTCGAACTGGGTCAGTACGCGGTAGACGGTGGCCAGGCCTACGTCCTCGCCAGCCTCCATCAGCGCCTTGTAGACATCCTCGGCGCTCATGTGACGCTGCTCGGTAGAGTCGAGCATCTGAAGGATCTTGACTCGAGGCAGGGTCACCTTGAGACCGGCTTTGCGCAATTCGCTATTTTCAACCATGGTCAGCTTTCTCGCCGATGCTGCTTCGCAGCTTCTCTTAATACGGGTATGATCGGGGTTTACGTTGTCCAGCCAAGATAGTGGAAGTCGCCCACCGATGCAAAACACCAAGCTCTTGCTAACCAGCCTCACCCTAGTGGGACTGCTCGCACTCGCCGGTTGCTCGTTTCCCGGGGTTTACAAAATCGACATCCAGCAGGGCAATGTCGTTACGCAAGACATGATAGACCAATTGCGCCCCGGAATGACCCGCCGGCAAGTAAGGTTTATCATGGGTAACCCGCTGATCCAGGACACCTTCAACACCAACCGTTGGGATTACCTGTACAGCCTGCAGCCAGGCGGCGGCAAACGCCAGCAAGAACGCATGAGCGTGTTCTTCAACGAAAGCGACCAGTTGGTGAGTCTGTCCGGCGACTTCATGCCAGGCGTCAGCCGCGACCAGGAAATCCTCGGCGGCAGCAGCGACACCACGATCAGCCCGGCCAACCAGCCAGAGCAGCCAACCGTGCAGCCTGAAGAAAAACCGGCCAAGCCAGGCTCGGTGGAAGAATCCATCCAGCGTGAAATCGACACCATCGAGACCACCCCGGTCCCGACTCCGGCTCCGCTGGAAACCTCGCCTCAATAAGCGGCGAGCAGATACAAAAAAGCCCGGACCTGGTCCGGGCTTTTTGTTGCCGCTGTTTCAGTCAGGCATTCAGTTGCTTGGCACGCTGGCAAAACGCATCCACCAGCGTATTTGCCGCCTGGTTGAACAGCGGCCCCAAAGTCGCGCGCACCAGCGGGCCAGCATAGTCGAACGAAAGGTCCAGGCTGATCTTGCAGGCCTTTTCACCCAGCGGCTTGAACACCCAAAGGCCATGCAACTGGGTGAACGGCCCCTCCTCCAGGTTCATCTCGATAGACTGCCCCGGCACCAGTACATTGCGCGTGACGAAGTGCTGGCTCATGCCGCCCTTGGCCACTTCGAGCTTGGCACGCATGTGCGTGTCGCTGGCTTCGATCACCGTCGAGGCCGAGCACCAAGGCAGAAACTGCGGGTAGCTGGCCACATCGTTGACCAGATCGTAGAGCGCCTGGGCGGGATACGGCAGCAGGGCGGAGCGTTGAATATGGGTAGTCATCCAGGCATCACTTCCAAGGCTGGGTGGCGGCGCTTCGCAGCGTGCCGAAAACAGGTTCTGTCGCAAAGACAGGGGCTGTATTGTCCGGTATTCATTGCAGTGGCTCAAGCACACCGAAATCCCATAGCCGACGACGCGGCGACTGCCTATAATGCCGCCCCTATGGCTAAACAAAAGAAACATCCGACCGGGACCATCGCGCAGAACAAGAAGGCGCGACACGATTACTTCATCGAACACAAGTTCGAGGCCGGGCTGGTCCTGTCCGGCTGGGAAGTAAAAAGCCTGCGAGCCGGCAAGGCGCACCTGACTGACAGCTACGTGCTGCTGAAGGACGGTGAGGCCTGGCTGTTCGGCAGCCACATCACCCCGCTGACCACGGCCAGCACCCACGTCATAGCCGACCCCATCCGCACTCGCAAGCTGCTGCTGAACAAGCGCGAGCTCGAGCGCCTGGAAGCGGCCGTGGCGCAAAAAGGCTACACCTGCGTGGCCCTGGCGCTGTACTGGAGCAAGCACCTGATCAAGTGCGAAATCGCACTCGGCAAGGGCAAGAAGGAATTCGACAAGCGCGACACCATGCGCGAGCGCGATTCCAACCGCGAGCTGCAGCGGGCTGTGCGGAACAAGGGCAAGGAAGAGTAATACCTCTTCTTCAGCCTGCTCCGGCCTCTTCGCGGGCTCGCCCGCTCCCACAGGTATCGCGCCGCCTTCGGGTCCGGCGCATATCCTGTGGAAGCGGGCAAGCCCGCGAAGAATCCAACACCGATCTCAACGCCCGCTACGCCGCTCCGCCCGCGCCACTCGCTGCGCTTCTTCATGCGCCTCTTCCAGCACCTCCTGCACATACAGAATGTGCCGGCTGGACACTTCCCGCGCATCCTCCGCCCTGCCCTCGACTATCGCCAGGTACAGCTCCCGGTGCTGGCTGATCAGCATGTCCCGGGTCTCGGTCCGTTGCTGGTACATGCCGCCGATGTTGGTCACCACGTTGCGCTTGAGCAGGTCGAACAAGCCCCGAATGGTGTGCAGCAACACGGCATTATGGCTAGCCTCGGCAATCGCCAGGTGGAAGCGCGCATCGGCCGCGCCTTCCTCCGCCCGGGTCACTTCGTCGGCCCTGGCATAGCAGTCCTGCAGCGCATCGAAGGCCGCCTTGAGGCGCGCCCGGTCCGGCTGGGTGGCGCGCTGGGCCGCGTAGTAGGCGCAGGACGCCTCCAGGGTATGGCGGAATTCGAGCAGGTCACGCTGCGCCTCGGCACTGTGCTCAAGCAGTTGCAGCAATGGGTCGCTGAAAGTGGACCCCAGAGACTCGGCGACAAAATTGCCCCCACCCTGGCGGCTGACCAGCAGCCCCTTGGCCACCAGCTTCTGGATCGCCTCACGCAGTGATGGGCGGGACACGCCGAACTGCTCGGCAAGGACGCGCTCGGCCGGCAGCCGCTGACCCGAGGTCAGCGTACCTTCCAGAATCATCCCTTCCAACCGATCGACGATGTCGTCGGACAGGCGCCGTTGGCGGACCTGATCAAAAACCATCACATGCTCTCCACAAACCCCCGGCAGATTTCAGGGGGCGCCTATTCTCGCCGATCCGGGCCTTGCAAACACCCACCAGCCGACGATTTTCCCCGCCCATCAGATGCCCACTCATCGGCACACGACCAAAGTTTTGCACGGGACAAATTGACACACCCACGAAGACGCTTTTAACCTAGCGCCCAGCCATTGTAAATTGGTCTTACCAATTATCCAATGCCAGTGCCTGACCAACAACAATTAGGGGCCACCCCATATGCAAACCTGGCAACAAATCTATAGTCCGCTTGGTAGTCTTGGCCTGTCCGCACTGGCGGCGGTCATCCCCATCGTCTTCTTCTTCCTTGCCCTCGCGGTGTTCCGCCTCAAAGGCCACGTGGCCGGCAGCATCACCCTCGCATTGTCGATCCTGGTGGCGATCTTCGCCTTCCAGATGCCTGTCGACATGGCATTCGCCGCTGCAGGTTATGGCTTCCTCTACGGCCTCTGGCCGATTGCCTGGATCATCGTTGCCGCGGTGTTCCTGTACAAACTCACGGTCAAGAGCGGCCAGTTCGAAGTGATCCGCAGTTCGGTGCTGTCGATTACCGACGACCAGCGCCTGCAAGTGCTGCTGATCGGTTTCTGCTTCGGTGCGTTCCTGGAAGGTGCGGCGGGCTTTGGTGCACCGGTGGCAATCACTGCCGCGCTGCTGGTGGGCCTGGGCTTCAACCCGCTGTACGCCGCCGGCCTGTGCCTGATCGCCAACACCGCGCCAGTGGCCTTTGGCGCCTTGGGCATCCCGATCATCGTGGCCGGCCAGGTCACCGGTATCGACGCCTTCCACATTGGCGCCATGACCGGTCGCCAGCTGCCGCTGCTGTCGCTGTTCGTACCGTTCTGGCTGGTATTCATGATGGACGGCCTGCGTGGCGTGAAGGAAACCTGGCCTGCCGCCCTGGTCGCCGGCCTGAGCTTCGCCGTCACCCAGTACTTCACCTCGAACTTCATCGGCCCGGAGCTTCCGGACATCACCTCGGCCCTGGCCAGCCTGATCGCCCTGACCCTGTTCCTGAAAGTCTGGCAGCCAAAGCGTTCGTTCGCCGAAGCCAAGGGCAGCGTCGGTGCCGCCGTGGTCCAGCCAAGCGGCAGCCAACCAAGCCCCTACAGCTTTGGCGAGATCTTCAAGGCCTGGTCGCCGTTCCTGATCCTCACCGTGCTGGTCACCATCTGGACCCTGAAACCGTTCAAGGCGGCCTTCGCCCCGGGCGGCGCGATGTACAACTTCGTGTTCAACTTCGCCATCCCGCACCTCGACCAACTGGTGATCAAGACCGCACCGATCGTCGCCGCGCCAACCGCCATGCCAGCGGTGTTCAAGCTCGACCCGATCTCTGCCACCGGCACCGCGATCTTCCTCTCGGCGCTGATCTCCATGGCCGTGCTGAAGATCAACTTCAAAACTGGTCTGACCACTTTCAAGGAAACCTTCTGGGAGCTGCGCTGGCCAATCCTGTCGATCGGCATGGTGCTGGCCTTCGCCTTCGTCACCAACTACTCGGGCATGTCCTCGACCATGGCCCTGGTGCTGGCCGGTACCGGTGCCGCGTTCCCGTTCTTCTCGCCGTTCCTCGGCTGGCTGGGTGTGTTCCTGACCGGTTCCGACACCTCGTCCAACGCCCTGTTCAGCTCGCTGCAGGCCACCACCGCGCACCAGATCGGGGTCAACGACACTTTGCTGGTAGCAGCCAACACCAGCGGCGGCGTGACCGGCAAGATGATCTCGCCGCAGTCGATCGCCGTGGCTTGCGCCGCCACCGGCCTGGTTGGCAAGGAATCCGACCTGTTCCGCTTCACCGTCAAGCACAGCCTGTTCTTCGCCACCATCGTCGGCCTGATCACTCTGATCCAGGCCTACTGGCTGACCGGCATGCTGGTTCATCACTAAAGTGAAAGGGGCCGGGCGCCGTCGCGCGCCCGGCAATCCCCACACGCAACGCTGCGAGAATCCATGATCATTTCTGCCTCTACCGACTATCGCGCCGCGGCCCAACGCAAGCTGCCTCCCTTCCTGTTCCACTATGCCGACGGCGGCGCCTACGCCGAGCACACCCTGCGCCACAACGTCTCGGACCTGGCCAGCATTGCCCTGCGTCAGCGCGTGCTGAAGAACATGTCCGAGCTCAGCCTGCAGACCAAGCTGTTCGACGAAACCCTGAGCATGCCGGTGGCCCTGGCCCCGGTCGGCCTCACCGGCATGTACGCCCGCCGTGGTGAAGTGCAGGCGGCACGTGCGGCGGCGGCCCACGGCATTCCGTTCACCATGTCCACGGTGTCGGTGTGCCCGATCGAAGAAGTGGCCCCGGCCATCGACCGGCCGATGTGGTTCCAGCTGTACGTGCTCAAGGACCGCGGCTTCATGCGCAACGCCCTGGAGCGGGCCAAGGCCGCCGGGGTCAAGACCCTGGTGTTCACTGTCGACATGCCGACACCCGGCGCCCGCTACCGCGACGCCCATTCTGGCATGAGCGGCAAGAACGGCCCGCTGCGCCGCGTGCTGCAAGCCATGACCCACCCCGAGTGGGCATGGGATGTCGGCGTGATGGGGCGCCCACACGACCTGGGCAACATTTCCACCTACCGTGGCAACCCCACCGGCCTTGCCGACTACATCGGCTGGCTGGCCAACAACTTCGACCCGTCGATCTCCTGGAAAGACCTGGAGTGGATCCGCGAGTTCTGGGACGGCCCGATGATCATCAAAGGCATTCTCGATGCCGATGACGCCCGCGATGCGGTCAGGTTCGGTGCCGACGGCATCGTCGTGTCCAACCACGGCGGCCGCCAGCTCGACGGCGTGCTGTCCAGCGCCCGCGCCCTGCCGGCAATTGCCGATGCGGTCAAAGGTGACCTGAAGATCCTCGCCGATTCCGGCATCCGCAGCGGCCTGGACGTGGTGCGTATGATCGCCCTGGGCGCCGATACCGTACTGATCGGCCGCGCCTTCCTCTACGCCCTTGCCGTGCACGGCCAGGCCGGGGTGAAAAACCTGCTGGAGCTGTTCGAAAAGGAAATGCGCGTAGCGATGGTACTGACCGGCGCCAAGTCGATTAGCGAGATCACCCGCGACTCGCTGGTACGCGAACTGGGCGCCTGACCGCCCGCAAGAACGACCGCCTGATTGACCCGGGGCATGTGGCGCACAGACGCCACGGCCCCGCGAGGAGACTGCATGAGCCTGCCCGCCGCGTTCCTGCGTGATGCCGAGCGCCTGATCCCCGCCGAACGCCGCTTCGACGACCCCACCTCCACCCTGGCCTTCGGCACCGATGCCAGCTTCTACCGGCTGATCCCCAAGCTGGTGGTGCGCGTCGAGTCAGAAGACGAAGTGGTCGGCCTGATCAAACTGGCCCAGCGCGAGCGGGTGCCGGTCACCTTCCGCGCCGCCGGCACCAGCCTGTCCGGCCAGGCCATCAGTGACTCGGTGCTGATCGTGCTGGGCGATAACTGGAACGGCCGCGAAATCCGCGGCCAAGGCGAGCAGATCCGCTTGCAGCCCGGCGTCATCGGCGCCCAGGCCAATGCCTGGCTGGCTCCCTTCGGGCGCAAGATCGGCCCCGACCCGGCGTCGATCAACGCCTGCAAGATCGGCGGCATCGTCGCCAACAACGCCAGCGGCATGTGCTGCGGCACCGCGCAGAATACCTACCACACCCTGGCCGGCCTGCGCCTGGTGCTGGCCGACGGCACGCGCCTGGACAGCGAAGACCCGGCCAGCGTCGCCGCGTTCGAGGCCAGCCACGCCGGCCTGCTGGAAGCACTGGCCCGCCTGGGCCGCGAGACCCGCGCCAACACTGCACTCGCCGAGCGCATCCGGCACAAATACCGGCTGAAGAACACCACTGGCCTATCGCTGAACGCACTGGTGGACTACGACCAGCCACTGGATATCCTGCAGCACCTGTTGGTCGGCTCCGAAGGTACCCTGGGCTTCATCAGTGCCGTCACCTACGACACCGTGCCCGACCACCCGCACAAAGCCAGCGCACTGCTGGTTTTCCCCAGCGTGGAAAGCTGCTGCCGCGCGGTGACCGTGCTCAAGCGCCAGCCGGTCTCGGCCGTTGAACTGCTCGACCGCCGCAGCCTTCGCTCGGTGCAGAACATGCCTGGCATGCCACTGTGGGTAAAAGGCCTGTCGGACAACGCCTGCGCCCTGCTGATCGAGTCCCGTGCCGCCAGCCAGAGCCTGCTGCATGAACAGCTGCAACAGGTGATGGCCTCGATCGCCGACTTCCCACTGGAACAGCAGGTGGACTTCAGCGAAGACCCCGCCGTGTACAACCAGCTGTGGAAAATCCGCAAGGACACCTTCCCCGCCGTCGGCGCCGTACGCCAGACCGGCACCACCGTCATCATCGAAGACGTCACCTTCCCCATCGAGCAACTGGCCGAAGGCGTCAACCGCCTGATCCAGCTGTTCGACAAGCATCGCTACGATGAAGCGATCATTTTCGGCCACGCCCTGGAAGGCAACCTGCACTTCGTCTTCACCCAGGGTTTCAACAGCGCCGAGGAAGTCGCACGCTACCAGGCCTTCATGGACGATGTGGCGCAACTGGTGGCGGTGGAGTTCGGCGGCTCGCTCAAGGCCGAGCACGGCACCGGGCGCAACATGGCACCGTTTGTGGAGCTGGAATGGGGCCATGACGCCTACCAATTGATGTGGAAGCTGAAGCGCCTGCTCGACCCAAACGGCATCCTCAACCCCGACGTGGTGCTGAGCGAAGATCCGGACATTCACCTGAAGAACCTCAAGCCGCTGCCCGCTGCCGACGAGATCGTCGACAAGTGCATCGAGTGCGGCTTCTGCGAACCGGTGTGCCCTTCCAAAGGCCTGACCCTCAGCCCACGCCAGCGCATCGTCATGTGGCGTGACATCCAGGCCAAACAGCGCGCCGGCATCGACACCCGGGAATTGCGCCAGACCTACCAGTACCAGGGCATCGACACCTGCGCCGCCACCGGCCTGTGCGCACAGCGCTGCCCGGTTGGCATCAACACCGGCGAACTGGTGAAGAAACTGCGCAGCCAGGCCGCCGAACACGAAAAAACCGCCGACTGGCTGGCCGAACACTTCCACACCGCCCTGGGCGGCGCGCGCCTGACCCTGACCGCCGCCAATACCGCACGCAAGCTGCTCGGCGCCCCACGCCTGGGCCGCCTGAGCGCCTCGCTGCACAAAGCCAGCAAAGGCCGCCTGCCAAAGTGGACCCCGGCGATGCCACAACCACTGCGCCCACTGGACTTCGGCCCGGCCAGCAACGACGCCCGCCCTCGCGTGGTGTACCTGGCTGCCTGCGTCTCGCGGGTGATGGGCCCGGCCTATGCCGACCGTGAGCAGAGTTCGCTGCTGGACAAGACCCGCGCCCTGCTGGAAAAGGCCGGCTACCAGGTGGTGTTCCCTGACAACGCCGACAGCCTGTGCTGCGGCCAACCGTTCGCCTCGAAGGGCTACCCCGAGCAGGCCGAACACAAACGCCAGGAACTGCTTGCCGCCCTGCTGCACGCCAGCCGCGGCGGCCTCGACCCTATCTACTGCGATACAAGCCCCTGCACCCTGCGCCTGGTGCAGGACCTGGGCGACACCCGGCTGGACCTGTACGACCCAGTGCGCTTCATCCGCACCCACCTGCTCGAGCGCCTGGAGTTCACCCCCCAGGACGAACCAGTGGCCGTGCATGTGACCTGCAGCACCCAGCACCTGGGCGAAAGCCAGGCGCTGATCGACCTGGCGCGGCGGTGCAGCAAACAGGTGGTGATCCCGGAGGGCATACACTGCTGCGGCTTTGCCGGTGACAAAGGCTTCACCACCCCCGAGCTCAACGCCCACTCGCTGCGCAGCCTGAAGGATGCGGTGCAGTATTGCAGCGAAGGCATTTCCACCAGCCGCACCTGCGAGATCGGCCTGTCCAGCCATAGCGGCATCGACTACCACGGGCTGGTCTACCTGGTGGACCGCGTCACCCGGCCGCGTAGCATATGACCGTTCAAGGCAAGTTCTGACGGCTATCGCAATCCCAGTCGGAGATTCTATGGTTTTTGGCAAGCATGTTCTTGTCGTGACAACTTTGTTGCCAGTGAGATCGAGCGCCGCCCGCGCGGCGCTTCGCGGGACAAGCCCGCTCCCACATTTGTTGCAACGTGGCCATGTCTGTTAGGCCATGGTTGTCAGCCTTGTTGGTTTGACTCAATTTCTCGGCTGGCGCTGCCGCCGCCTCACCAGTCTCAAGACATGCACCAAGGCAGGCAACCATGGCCTGACAGGTTCGGTACGTTGCAACAAATGTGGGAGCGGGCTTGTCCCGCGAAGCGCCGCGCGGGCGGCGCTCGATCTCACTGGCGCAGAAAGAATCAAGGCATGCACTATGCACCACCTCAACCCCCAGTCATGCCTGGGCAGCTATGTGCAGCACCTGTGGGAGCGGCTTCAGCCGCGAACACCGGCAAAGCCGGTGCCATCCCGCGCCAGCATCCCGATTGAACCCCCACCATTCCCCCACAGTCCACCCTTACAGGCCCACCTTCCAGAGGCCCAGAAGGAGACTCCCATGAAAGGTACCGCGCTTTCGGCCCTGTTCGCGGCCGCCACCCTGCTGGCTTCGCCGGTGTTCGCCGCCGAAGACCTGTGCACCGCCAACCTGCAAAAGATCGACGACAGCATGGCCACCGCCGGCGCCACCTCCGAAGGCCTGGACAAGGCCATCACCGAGCACGTCGACAAAGCCAAGGCTGCCCAAGCCTCGGGCGACACCAAGGAATGCATCGCCATTACCAGCAAAGTCCTGGAGCGCCTGGAAAAAACCGAGAAAGGCAGCGGCACCAGCGGCGGCGGTAGCGGCGCGTGAGCCCAAAAGCGGGCGACCGGACCGGCTGTCGACGTCGCCCGCGCAATGGCGTATACTCAGCCTCACGTACCGTAAGGTGCGTTAGCTTAGAGCTAGTGTGGGGCCGATCAGGATTCGACGCCGGTAGCGAAACTCTAGGTGCATGCCGAGTTGGTAACAGAACTCGTAAATCCACTGTTGCAACTTTCTATAGTTGCCAATGACGAAAACTTCGAGGCGGAGTACGCTCTCGCTGCGTAAGCAGCCGAGCCCGACCTTCTGGTAGCTTCGGCTCCAGCAATCATCAGGGGATGCCTGTAAACCCGAAATGATTGTCATACAGAACAGGATCGTCGTGTAGCACGTTGGGGGCAAAGCGACTAAAACTTACCCAACTCGTCCAAAGCACCCTGCCCGTCGGGCGGCTGCGGATTAACTCAGTAGACACGGCTAAGCATGTAGTACCGACAGCGGAGTACTGGCGGACGGGGGTTCAAATCCCCCCGGCTCCACCAAATTCCAAAGAAGAAGACGCCCTCGGGCGTCTTTTTTTGTGCCTGGATTTTGGGTTGTGCGAGCCCACAAAGTCAGAATCAGGCTTTTCCGCATAGGGCGTTTCTCAAAGATACTCACTGCGCCGGTTTGCTCTTCACCGGTCTCTCAACCCAAACACGGCTTCCACCACTTGAGTGACAGCAAGCGCTGGTCGCCCCAGTCGCCAGGTCGTGATGCCCGCCGCCAGCTTCATGATTGCCTCTCAGCCAGCAACACTTCCGGCACGGCCGGCAGCGGCCGGCTCAGCAACACGCCAACCAGCATCGCGAACAGCAGCGCCGCCACACCGGCGACCTGCAACACAGCTTCGAAGCCCCCGACGAACGCCTGGCGAGCCAAAGGTGCCAGCGTTTCCCGCAACCTGGGCTCAAGCAACGCCAACGCCGCCTGCAAATCACCCGCAGCAACCCGCGTAGTCATCGCGGCAACCTGGCCCGATTGCCCAGGCGCCACCGCAGCCATTGACTCATACAGCAACTGCCCACTACGCGAAGCCAGCACACCACCCAGCCCTCCGATTGCCAGCACAATCGCCCCGAACCGCATGGTTGTACTCAACCCCGAAGCCATGCCGGTGCGCTCACGCGGCACGCAAGCCATGATGTTCTTCTGCGTATCGCCATTCAGCAGCCCGGCGCCAGCACCCAGCACCAGGCTGGCCAGGGCGAATGCACCGTAACCGCCCTGCTGCGTTGCCCAGGCACACAGCAGGTTACCCGCCCCGACCAATACCAGGCCTAGCGCGAACACCTGCGCCGGGCTCAAGTGTGCAGCCAGACGCATGCCCAGGCGTGGCGTCAGCAGCATGGCCACGGCAAACGGCAGCATGCCCGCCCCTGCGGCCAGGGCCGACAGCTGCAGGCCGTTCTGCAAGTAAAGCGGTAGCAGGGTCATCATCACCTGGGCGCAGGCAGCATAGGCAAACATCCCCAGCAAGGCGCCAACGAAGCGCCCGCTGCGCATCAGCCGCAGGTCGATCATCGGCCGTTCCTGGCTGCGCTCGACCATGACGAACAGGCCGAACAGGAAGGCGCTGATCACCAGCCGTCCCAGGGTTTGCGCACTGCCCCAGCCCACCTGGTTGGCATCGATCATTGCCCAGATCAGGTAACCCAGGCTGCCGGCGAAAGTCAGGCTGCCCCATGGGTCGAGCCGGGCCGCAGCGGTGTCGCGGGACTCTTCGACACTGCGCAACACCATCACTGCGAGCACTGCCACCAACGGCAGGTTGATGTAGAAGATCCAGCGCCAGCCAAGGGTGCTGGCGATCAACCCGCCCAGCAGCGGCGCAAAGGTGATGGTGGCGCCCATGCAGGCGCCCCAGAAGGCCCAGGCGCGCATGCGTTCCTGGGGTTGGTGGAAGCGGTTGCCGATCGCGGCCAGGGCCGAGGTCAGCAGCAATGCCGCGCCAACGCCCTTGGCTGCCCTGGCCAGGTCGAGGAACAGCAGGTTGGGCGCCGCGCCACAGGCCAGCGAGGCGATGCCGAACAGGGCCAGGCCGAGCAGCAGCATGCGGCGGCGGCCAAAGCGGTCGGCCAGGCTGCCAGCGGGCAGCAGGCAGGCGGCAAAGGCCAGCAGGTAGGCGCTGACCACCCATTCGATATCGGCAAACGAGCCGGACAGGTCGCGGGCGATGCTGGGCAGGCTGACCGCGACGATGTTGGTGTCGAGGATGATCAGGGCACAGACCAGGGAGGCGGTGAGCAGGGTGAAACGCGCAGAGGGCATGGTGAGGCTCCGGATGCAGGGCTGGTTGGTCAAATCGCCGGGGCTGCCTTGCCTGCGATGGACCGCAAAGCGGTCCCTTGCAATTCCCAGGCAGCCTTTGCCGCCAAGCCACCAGCCTTGTAGTGTTGGCCTCACCATAACGCCACCAGCCCCCCGGCTTGTTAGCCACGGCGGCTCGCGTCATTACCCTGCAGGTAACACTCATGGAAATCCGCCATTTCCGCTACTTCCTCTGCGTCGCCCGCCACGGTCATTTCACCCGTGCTGCCGAACAGCTGGGCATCGCCCCGCCCACTCTCAGCCGGCAGATCCAGGACATGGAGCGCGAACTGGGCGTGCGCCTGTTCGAGCGCAACCAGCGCGAGGTCAACCTCACCGCAGCGGGCCAGGCGCTGTTGATCGAAGCCGAACATGCCGTGCGCCAGTTCGATGCTGCACAACTGGGCGCGCAACGGGCCGCCCGAGGCGAAAGCGGGCGCATCGAACTGGGCTATGTGGCTTCGGCCGCGTACTCGGGCATGCTCCAGCAGCAAGTCAGCCGCTACAGCGAAACCTGCCCCCGCGTACGCCTGAACATTCGCGAACTGCCCATGGCCGAACTGCCCGGCATGGTCCGCGACGGCCTGCTTGACCTTGCCTATGTGCGCTCACCGATGGAGCTGCCCGAGGAACTCGAAGCCATCGCCTTGCACCAGGAAGGTTTCGTCCTCGCCCTGCCCGCCAGCTCACGGATAAATGAAGTGCCGCAGATCCCGGCCTCGCGCCTGGTCAATGAAACCTTCATCCTGCCCGAACAGATCTCCGGCACGCTGGAAGTGGCAGCACAAGGTGGTTTCGTCCCGAGGCTCGGCCCCCAGCCGGGCAGCCTGGTGGCGGTGATCACCCTGGTGTCACTCGGCCAAGGCATCGCAGTGGTGCCGGAATCGGTGGTGCAGCGCATCAGCCTGCCGCAGGTGAACTACCGCCGTATTGTCGACTGCCAGGCCAGCTCGTGGCTTAGCCTGATCCACCGGCGCTTCGAGAAAGCGCCAGCGGCAATCAGATACATCAAGATGATGAAAGGCTGAAAAAACAAAGGGCACCCATCCACTGGTGCCCTTTGCCCTACCGCCAGGTGAACTCAATCACCCCATCGAACGCACCCCCACAGGCTGCGCATTGCCCCGCGTGGTCACGATCCCCAGGAAGGAAATCACGATCGCCAGGCCCAATGTCGAGCTCACTTCCGCCCGGTGTTCAGGCGTGAACATCATGACCGCCAGTGCCCCGCCAATGAAAAGGATCACCGCCCAGGTCAGGTACGGGAACAGCCACATGCGGAACTTCAGCTCGGTGTTTTCCCGCTCCAGGCGACGGCGCATGCGCAGCTGCGAAATGGCGATGACCATGTACACCAGCAAGGCAATGGCGCCGGAGCTGGCCAGCAGGAACTCGAACACGCCCTTCGGCGCGAAGTAGTTGAGGATGGCAATGGCCGCGCCGATCAACGTGCTGCCGAATACAGCAGCGCGTGGCACACCGACCTTGGAGGTCTTGTTGAGCATGGCCGGTGCGTCACCGCGCTTGGCCAGCGAGTACATCATCCGCGAGGCAATGTAGATCGAAGAGTTCATGCAGCTGGTCACTGCCACCAGCACCACCAGGTCGACCATGAAGGCCGCGTTGGGGATGTTCATGATCTCCAGCGCACGCTGGTAAGAGCCCACCACCGCCAGCTGCGGGTCGTTCCACGGCACCACCGAAATGATCACGAAGATCGACAGGATGTAGAAGGTACTGATGCGCCAGATCACCGAGCGAGTGGCCTTGGCGATGTTGCGCGACGGGTCGCTCGATTCGGACGCGGCGATGGTCACCGCTTCGGTGCCGATGAAGCTGAACATCACGGTGATGAACGCACCAACCACGGCCGACCAGCCCTTCGGCGCGAAGCCGCCGTGCTCGGCCATCAAGCTGCTCAGGCCACTGACCTCGCGGTTGGGCAGCCAGCCCATCAGTGCGGCGAAACCCAGGCCGATGAAACCGAGAATGGCCGTGACTTTGAGAATGGCGAACCAGAACTCGAACTCACCGTACTTGGCCACGCTGAACAGGTTGGTACCAGCCAGCAACAGCACCGAAGCCAGGGCGAATATCCAGCTGTCCACCTGCGGGAACCAGGCGTTCAGCACATGCCCGGCGGCCAGCGCTTCGATCGGGATTACCAGTACCCAGAACCACCAGTACAGCCAACCGATGGTGTAGCCGGCCCAGCGGCCGATGGCCTGCTCGGCGTAGGTGGAAAACGATCCGGTGTCCGGGTGTGCCACGGCCATTTCGCCGAGCATGCGCATGACCAGTACCACCAAGGTCCCGGCCACGAAATAGGAAATTATGGTAGCTGGCCCGGCTGCCGCGATGGCGTGGCCAGAGCCGACGAAAAGTCCGGCGCCGATGATGCCGGCGATGGACAGCATCGTTACGTGACGTGGCTTGAAACCTTGTGCAAGGTTGCCATCAGATCCCACGGTGTTCATTGATGTTGTTCTCTTTTTACTGACACAAGGATGGACGGGCAGGTGTAGGCGAAAATATCTCCTTTGAAATCAATAAGTCGACACGTTACTCGCGCTCTGTTGTTGATATTTGGTACGCGTCACAAAGCAAGGTGTCAGTGCAGGTCGGGCTTCATTTAAGCCCCGCAGGGCTGTGTGAAATTACACGAGAACGCCCCGGAACTGTTCGATCACGACAGGGCATCCCCATTAACGTCAGAAGTCGCGAATGGCATACCCGATCCCGTCACCAGGCCGTCTGGAGCTTTTGTTTTTCATTTGAGTGTGTTGTGGCTGTACGGGCCCTTTCGCGGGCTCGCCCGCTCCCACAGTTACTCCACGCCCCTCAAACCTGTGGTGTACCTGTGGGAGCGGGCAAGCCCGCGAAAGGGCCGGTGCAGCCATCACCACTTTCTGCCAGCCACAAAAAAGCCCCGGTCTCCCGGGGCCTCTGTTGCCAGGCGTCTGCCTACGCCTGCCCGGTACGCTCGAAGCACCGGACTAGCAACAGGAATCGCGAAAGGGCCCTATGCCTCAACGCACCAGGCAAGGCCGCTTGTTATCGAAGCTCCACCCCGGAATCAGGAACTGCATTGCCACGCTGTCATCCCGCGCGCCCAACCCCATGTTGCGGTAGCACTCATGCGCCTTGGCCAACTGGTCTTCATCCAGCTCCACCCCAAGCCCCGGCCGCGCCGGCACGTGCACATGCCCGTCGACGATGCGCAGTGGCTCGCGGGTCAGGCGCTGGCCGTCCTGCCAGATCCAGTGGGTGTCGATCGCAGTGATTTCCCCCGGCGCCGCAGCCGCCACCTGGGTGAACATTGCCAGCGAGATATCGAAGTGGTTGTTGGAATGCGAACCCCAGGTCAGCCCCCAGTCGTTGCACATCTGCGCCACCCGTACCGAACCCTGCAAGGTCCAGAAGTGCGGGTCGGCCAGCGGAATGTCCACCGACTGCAACTGGATCGCATGGCCCATCTGCCGCCAGTCGGTAGCGATCATGTTGGTGGCGGTGGGCAGGCCGGTGGCGCGGCGGAACTCGGCCATCACCTCACGGCCCGAGTAGCCGTTCTCGGCACCGCACGGGTCTTCGGCGTAGGCCAGCACATCGTGCTTGTCGCGGCACAGGGCAATGGCCTCCTTCAATGACCAGGCACCATTCGGGTCGAGGGTGATGCGGGCTTCGGGGAAGCGCTCGGCCAGCGCCGTTACCGCTTCCATCTCCTCCTCGCCGCGCAACACCCCGCCCTTGAGCTTGAAGTCGCTGAAGCCATAGCGCGCCTTGGCGGCCTCGGCCAGGCGCACCACCGCGTCCGGGGTCAGGGCCTTTTCGTGGCGCAGGCGGAACCAGTCATCCTCGGCATCGGCTTCGTTGCGGTAAGCAAGGTCGGTCTGCTGGCGGTCGCCGATGTAGAACAGGTAACCGAGCATCTTCACCGCCTCGCGCTGCTGCCCCTCGCCCAGCAGTGCCGCCATCGGCACGTTCAGGTGCTGGCCGAGCAGGTCGAGCAGCGCCGACTCGATGGCCGTCACCGCATGCACGGTGATGCGCAGGTCGAAGGTCTGCAGGCCGCGACCAGCCGAGTCACGGTTGGCGAAGGTCTGGCGCATGGCATTGAGCACGCGCTGGTAATGGCCGATCGGCTGGCCGACCACCAGACTGCGGGCGTCCTCCAGTGTCTGGCGGATCTTCTCGCCGCCGGGCACCTCGCCCAACCCGGTATTGCCGGCGCTGTCACGCAGCACCACTACGTTGCGGGTGAAGAACGGGCCATGGGCACCACTGAGGTTGAGCAGCATGCTGTCGTGCCCGGCGACGGGGATCACGCGCAGATCAGTGACCACGGGGGTGCTGGTGTGAAGGGTCTGCATGTTCATGGTTGTTGTCTCGCAGTCATCAATGGCTCTGACCCAGGGCCGAAGGGGCCTTGAGGTCATCGGAAGGGACGCCCTTTGGGCGAGTGCGTACGAAGAAGATGGCAATGGCCGCCAGCACCGAGGTCACCGCCAGGCCGTACAGGCCGCCCTGGATCGAACCGGTCTGCTGCTCCAGCAGGCCGAAGGTGGTGGGGGCGACGAAGCCGCCGAGGTTGCCGACCGAGTTGATCAACGCGATCACCGCTGCGGCGATGCGGGCATCCAGGTAGCCCTGCGGGATCGGCCAGAACAGTGACGACGCCGACTTGAAACCGATGGCCGCGAAGCACACCGCGACAAAGGCGAACACCGGCCCACCCGTGGTGGACATGAACATGCCGATGGCAGCGATCACCAGCGCACCTGCGACCCAGGCCTGCTGGAACTTCCAGCGCGCCGAGCCGGCGGCGAAGGCATACATGGCCAGGATCGAGATCAGCCACGGGATCGAGTTGAAGAAGCCGACCTGCAGGTCGCTGAGGTCACCCATGCGCTTGATGATGCTCGGCAGCCAGAAGGTCGCGGCGTAGATGGTCAGCTGGATGCAGAAGTAGATCAGGCAGAACAGCAGGATCTGGCGGTCCTTGAGCAGGCTCCAGGCCGATGGCCTGACCGCGCCGACCGCTTCGCGCTCAAGTTGCTCGCGATCGATGGCGGCCACCAGTGCTTCCTGCTCGGCCTGGCTCAGCCACTTGGCGTCCTGCGGCCTGGAGTCGAGCCAGAAGAACACGAAGAAGCACAGCGTCACCGAGGCCATGCCTTCGATGAACAGCATCCACTGCCAGCCATGCATGCCCAGGCCCTGGATCTGCATCAGCGCGCCGGCCAGCGGCCCGGAAATCAGCGACGCCAATGCCGAGCCGCTGAGGAAGATGGCAATCGCCTTGCCACGCTCGGCGGCCGGCAGCCAGCGGGTGAAGTAGTAGATCACCCCGGGGAAGAAGCCCGCTTCGGCAACCCCCAGCAGAAAGCGCAGCACGTAGAACTGGGTTTCGTTCTGCACGAAGGCCATGGCCGTGGCCACCACCCCCCAGGTGAACATGATGCGGGTCAGCCACAGCCTTGCGCCGACCTTCTGCAGCAGCATGTTCGAGGGCACTTCGAACAACGCGTAGCCAATGAAGAACAGGCCGGCGCCAAAGCCATAGGCCGCGGCGCTGATGCCCAGGTCGCTTTCCAGATGGGGGCGGACGAAGCCGATGTTGACGCGGTCCAGGTAGTTGACGATGAACATGATGACGAACAGCGGCAGGACGTGGCGCTTGACCTTGGCCACGGCGCTGGCCAGGGCGTCGCCTTCATTCCGGGCAGACGGAGCGAGGGTATCGTTCACTTGCGGATCTCCCACTAATTGTTTTTGTGCGGGTCGAGGTTGTCTGACATGGCAGTGGGGAGGAGCATATGCGCAGCGAAGTTGTACGACAAGATCAACAACATCGGCAAAATCACAAAATACAAGCTGAAGAAAAGCCTATATGCGCCGATCTTGCAAAAATATACAAACTACTCGCTTGCTTGACCGCAGGAAAAATCGGCAAAAAATATTTTTATCGATTAACTTGTCGTACAAGTACAACAACAATCGGATCACACCATGGCCACCGAACAAGCCCACAAACGCGGCCACAGCCGTGCCCATGACCTGGTCTCCAGCCTGACCCAACAGATCTTGCTGGGTACCTTCAAGCCAGGCGACAAGTTGCCCTCGGAAAACAGCTTGGTGCGCGAGCATGGGGTCAGCCGCACCGTGGTCCGCGAGGCCCTGTCGAAATTGCAGGCCTCGGGGCTGGTGGAGCCACGCCACGGTATCGGTACGTTCGTGATGGAGCGCCAGGCCCAGGCCGGCCTGCGCATCGCTGCGGAAAGCGCGGCGAATGTGCGCGACCTGCTGGAGCTGCGCATCGGCCTGGAAGGCCAGGCCGCCGCCTTGGCCGCGCTACGTCGTGATGAGGGGCACCTGAGGCGCATGCGCCAGGCGCTGGATGACTACCAGGACCTGGCCGCCGCTGGCGACAGCTGCATCGAGGCCGACCGGCGCTTTCACCTGTTGATTGCCGAGGCCACTGGCAACCTGTACTTCACTGAAATGCTGTTGCAGCTGGGCAACGGCCTGATCCCGCGCAACCGCATGGCCCTGGCCGAACGCAGCGGGGCGAAGCTGGCGCGGCAGGCGTACCTGGCCAACCTCGAGCATGAGGCGATCCTCAATGCCATCCGCCGGCAGGACCCGGACGCGGCGCGGGCGGCAGTGTGCCTGCACCTGTCCAATAGCCGCGACCGGTTGTTGCCGGACTAGGGGCCGCTACGCGGCCCGATCGCCGGCAAGCCAGCTCCCACAGGGGTAGCGAATGGCTCGAGGCCGATGCGGTCGAGGTGGGAGCTGGCTTGCCGGCGATGGGCTGCAAAGCAGCCCCCAGCCATTACCAGGTCAGGCAGATCTTACCGAAATGCCGGTTGCTCTCCTGATAACGGAACGCCTCGACGATCTGCTCCAGCTCGAAATGCTTGTCCACCACCGGCCGCAGGCCGTTGGCATCGATCGCCCGCACCATCGCCTGCTGCTGGGCGCGGCTGCCCACCAGCACGCCTTGCAGGCGTATCTGCCGCACCAGCGCCTGCACCAGCGGCAACTGCCCGGCCACGCCGGTGAGGATGCCGATCAACGACACGTGCCCACCAATGCGCGCGGCAATCATCGATTGCTCCAGCGTCGCCGGGCCACCCACTTCGATCACATGATCGACGCCGCGGTTGCCGGTCAGCTCGCGCACTTTCTCACCCCACGCCGGGACGCTCTTGTAGTTGATCAGGTGGTCGGCACCCAGGGCCTTCAGGCGCTCCAGCTTGGCGTCGCTGGAAGAGGTGGCGATCACCGTCGCGCCGGCCAGCTTGGCAAACTGCAGGGCGAAGATCGACACACCGCCGGTGCCCTGCACCAACACCGTATCGCCGGGCTTGAGGTGGTCGTCGCACATCAGCGCGCGCCAAGCCGTGAGACCGGCCGTGGTCAGAGTGGAAGCTTCGGCATGGCTGAAGCCCTTGGGCGCCAAGGTGAAGGCGCTGGCACGAGCAGTGACCTGTTCACGGGCGTAACCATCGATACCGTCGCCGGGCACCTTGGCGAAGCCTTCCACATTTGCCTGGCCGTCGAGCCAGTCGGGGAAGAAGGTACTGACCACATTGTCGCCGACCTGGAACTCGGTGACGCCGCTCCCCACCGCGACCACTTCGCCAGCGCCATCGGCCATGGGGATGCGCCGCTCGCTCGGGCCCCACATGCCGCTGACAACGGCGAAATCGTGGTAGTTGAGAGAGCTGGCGTGCAGGCGCACGGTGATCTCGCCGGCCTCGGGTGAAGAGGCCTCGCTGGTACCGACCTCGACCTTGTCGTAGCCGCCGCCGGGTTTTACGTAGATGGCCTTGCTGGTCATGGATAGGTCTCCGTTCAGGGAAAAGATTGGGGTTCAGCATAGACAGGTCCGGCCCTATCGCCGGCAAGCAAGCTCCCACAGGTATTACACAAGTCTCAGCTCTAGTGGTGTCCCTGTGGGAGCTGGCTTGCCGGCGATAGGGCCCACATTCCCAACACAAGATTCAGCCCAGCATCACCTTCAGCGCCCGGCAATCGGCCGCATGCCAATCCACCAGCTCCGGCCACGGATTGTCCGGCAGGTTCACCAGCACCGTGCGCGCCCCTGCGGCACGCCCACAGTCCAAATCAAACCGGTAATCCCCCACCATCACCAACTCACCCGGTGTCACACCCCAGGCATTGGCAATCTTCAGCAGCCCATCCGGGCTTGGCTTGGGCGCTGCTTCGTCACGCCCCAGAATGTGCTCCACCGGGAAGCAGTCCGCCAGGCCGATGGCCTCCAGCGTCACATGCGCCAACTCACGGGCATTGCGGGTCAGAATGCCCAGCCGGCAACCACGCTGGGCCAGCTCGCGCACCAGTTCCACCGCCCCGGTGGCCGCCGTGGAGGCAATCGCCAGGTCACGCTCGTGCTCCAGCAGCCAGGCATGCTTGGCCGCCGCCTCGTCCGCCGGCAAGGCTGCCAGGTGGGTGAGGATGTCGTGCTCGGCCGGGATATCCAGCGCCACGCGGATAGCGGCAAAATCATGCACGGCCACGGTCAGGGTGCCGTCCATGTCGAACACCCAGTTGCGCACCTCGCCCAGGCTCATGCCCAGTCCTTGCGGTGGCGAATCAGGCCTTCCTGGCACGACGACGCCACCAGTTGCCCGGCCTGGTTGAAGATGCTGCCGCGGCAGAAGCCACGGGCATTGCCCGCCCAGGGGCTGTCGGTGGCGTACAGCAGCCACTCGTCGGCACGCAGGTTGCCATGGAACCACAGCGAATGGTCGAGGCTGGCGATCTGCATGTCACGCTGCCACACCGATTTGCCATGGGGCAGCAACGCAGTGGTCAGCAGGCCGAAGTCCGAGGCGTAGGCCAGCATGTATTTGTGCAGGGCGGGGATATCGGGCAGGTTGCCGTCGGCGCGGAACCAGGCGTACTTCACCGGGTCGCCAGGCTGGGGGTTGAACGGGTCGCGCTCGGTGACCGGGCGGATCTCGATCGGCTTGGCGCACAGCACCTTGTCGCGAATGCGCTCAGGCAACTGGTCAGCCATGGCCCGGGCCAGCTCGACTTCAGTGGGCAGGTTCTCCGGGCCGACCACCTCGGGCATCTGCGCCTGGTGCTCGAAACCTTCCTCGTCGTACTGGAACGAAGCGCTGCAGGTGAAGATCGGCTGGCCCTTCTGAATCGCAGTCACCCGCCGGGTGCTGAAGCTGCCGCCATCGCGCACGCGGTCCACCGAATACACCACCGGCAGGCTGGCATCGCCAGGGCGCAGGAAGTAGCCGTGCAACGAATGCACATGGCGTGCATCCTCGACCGTCTGGCTGGCCGCCGACAACGATTGGCCCAGTACCTGCCCGCCGTACAGCTGGCGGAAGCCCAGGTCCTGGCTGCGGCCACGGAACAGGTTCTCCTCGATGGACTCGAGGCTCAACAGGTCGACCAGGTCGTCCAACACATGACTCATCGGGGGTTCTCCGTAGGAGCGAGTCTTGCTCGCGATGCGCCGTCCAGGCGGCGCTCGATCTCATAGGCGCTGAACATCTTGCGGCAAGCGCCCTCCATTAGGGAAATGATACAGGGTTTGTCATTCGCGCCGGGCATGGCCATGCATTCAGGCGCGCAGGGTACGCTCCCAGTGAGCTCGATCGATGCGGTACAGCACATGCGGGCGCAGCGGATGGCCCACGGGCAGGCGCGGGTGTTCGAAACTGCCATTCAGGTCCTGCTGCATACCGATGGCCTGCATGACCTTCTGCGAGGGCAGGTTGCTCTCGCTAGTGAACGACACCACTTCCTCCAGGCGCAATTGGGCGAAAGCACAGCGCAGGCATGTCCACGCCGCCTCGCTGGCGAAACCCAGGCCCCAGTGGCGGCGTGCCAGGCGCCAGCCGATCTCCACCGCCGGCGCAAAATCGGCATCGAAGCCCACGTGCAACAACCCGGTCATGCCGATGAAGGCACCACTGTCCTTGCGCTCCAGGGCCCACAGGCCAAAGCCGTACTCATTGAAATGCCCGCGCACGCGGCCGATCAGCGCGGCTGCCTCCAGGCGTGTCAGCGGCGCCGGGAAGTAGCGCATCACCTGCGGGTCGGCACACAGGGCGGCGAACTCGCGCAGGTCGTCGTCGTGCCATTGGCGCAGTACCAGCCGCGCGCTTTCCAGTTGCAGGATAGGGGTCATCGGGCGTGCTCCGGTTTTACCGTCTTGCAGTTTACAGCGTAGGCGCGGGTGCAGGTTTCACCTAGCCGGCGTGCCCGAATGCAATTTTCACACGCCCTTCACCGCCCCCCGACAGGCCTGTTGGCAGGATGCCAGCCAACACCGCCGCGCCAGCCGCGACCATGCCAACGGAGCAACGCATGCTATCGAGCAACACCCTGGGGCACCCTGCCATCCACGCCCGGCGCAAGCGACGCCTGACCCGCAAAGCCCTCGGTGCCGCCCTTGGCCTGTGCATGGTCGTGGCGGCGTTGAGCACCTGGCTGGCGACGAGGACGCACATCGTGGACCTTGGCAACGAACGACAATTGAGTGACAGCGGCCTGCTGCAGGACTGGGCCGACGGTGCGGTGATCGTGATGATCCGCCACGCCGAGCGCTGCGACAGCGCCCCCGGCCCGTGCCTGGGCGACCCCACCGGCATCACCGTGGCCGGTAGCCAGGCCGCCGGACGTGTTGGCCAAGGGCTGCACCAGCTGGGCCTTAACACCGCCGATATGCTCAGCAGCCCGAAACTGCGCACACGGCAAACCGCGCATTTCATCCTTGGCCAGGCGGTGGCCAGTGAGGGCTGGCTGGAAAGCTGTGACAGCCAGTTCGCCAGCGAAGCGCTGGCACACAAACGACCGGGGCATAACCTGGTGCTGGTGACCCACAACGGCTGCATCGACCATTTTGCCCGCCAGCAGAAAGTTGCGGGGGGTGAGCGTGAGAGCGGCTATGCCAGTGCGCTGTTCGTTTCGGTGGATGGCAATGGCAAGACGCGCATCCTCGGCCGCCTGAACGAGCCGGATTGGCAACGGGTGCTGGCCAGTACCACGAAATAACACGCCAATCGTCCAGGTTGTCGCTACTCCGTGCAGGAGCAGCCTTGTGCTGCGAAGAGGCCATAGCCGCCACAGAACATTGTCCTGCATGCCGGCCCTTTCGCAGCACAAGGCTGCTCCTACACGTGATCGGCCAGCAAGCTCATGGCAAGATCAGCACTGGCCCCGATTGCGACCCCACCCATGCCGTTGCCGCTGATCTACCACGAAGACTACAGCCCGGAGTTCCCTGCCGAACACCGCTTCCCCATGGACAAGTTCCGCCTGCTGCACGACCACTTGATCGACAGCGGGCTGACCACCGACCAAGCCCTGCTGCGCCCGGACATCTGCCCCAACGACATCCTCGCCCTGGCCCACGACCGCAGCTACATCGAGCGCTACATGAACGGTGACCTGTCACGCGAGGACCAGCGCCGCCTCGGCCTGCCCTGGAGCGAGGCCCTGGCCCAGCGTACCGTGCGCGCCGTAGGCGGCTCGCTGCTGAGCGCCGAGATGGCGCTGCAGCACGGCATCGCCTGCCACCTTGCCGGCGGCACCCACCACGCCCATTACGACCACCCTGCCGGCTTCTGCATCTTCAACGACTTGGCCGTGATCAGCCGCTACCTGCTGGAGGCTGGCCGGGTACACCGGGTGCTGATCTTCGACTGCGATGTGCATCAGGGTGACGGCACCGCGCGCATCCTGCACGACACACCAGACGCCATCACGGTCTCGCTGCACTGCGAACAGAACTTCCCGGCGCGCAAGGCGCAAAGCGATTGGGACATCCCCCTGCCCCGCGGCATGGGCGACATGGCCTACCTGAAGGTGGTGGACGACGCCCTCAACTACCTGCTGCCACTCTATCGACCCGACCTGGTGCTGTACGACGCCGGGGTCGATGTGCACAAGGACGACGCCCTGGGCTATCTGCAACTGACCGATGCAGGCGTTGCCGCCCGTGACGAAGCGGTGCTGCGCCACTGCCTGGGCCGCGACATCCCGGTGGTGGGCGTGATCGGCGGTGGCTACAGCAAGGACCGCGCAGCCCTGGCCAGGCGCCATGGCATCCTTCATCACAGCGCGGCACGCGTCATCGGTTGTTCACAATGACTGTGGAACCGCTTGTGGATAACCTGCGGGAAAGGCGCTGCAGCCCTTTACAGGCAAGGCCTGCAAAGCTCTGATCATTTTTTGAGCAGTGCTTCCACAGGCCGCGCTGCGCTAGAATGCGCCTCTTTTCCACAGCCTGCTGCCCACCATGCCTGATCTGAGCCCCGCCTCCCCTCCCCTCGCAGTCGTCATTGGCGGCGGCCCAGCCGGCCTGATGGCCGCCGAAGCACTGGCTCAGGCGGGCCTGGCGGTCGAGGTGTTCGATGCCATGCCTTCGGTGGGTCGCAAGTTCCTGCTGGCGGGTGTCGGTGGCATGAACATCACCCATTCCGAGCCCTACTCGGCATTCGTCAGCCGTTATGCCGAGCGCCAGGGCGAAATCGCCGCGCTGCTGCACGACTTCGATGCCGACGCCTTGCGCCAGTGGATTCACGGCCTGGGCATCGAAACCTTCGTCGGCACCTCGGGCCGGGTGTTCCCCACCGACATGAAAGCCGCGCCACTGCTGCGCGCCTGGCTCAAGCGCCTGCGCGACAACGGAGTAGTTATCCACACCCGTCACCGCTGGCTGGGCTGGAATGCCGAAGGTGCATTGCGGGTTGCTTATCCACAAGGCGAGCGCTTGGTGAAGGCCGCCGCGGTGGTCCTGGCGCTGGGTGGCGGCAGCTGGGCGCGACTGGGCTCGGACGGTAGTTGGCAGCCGCTGCTGGCCGAACGGGCTGTGGATATCTCGCCCTTGCAGCCCAGCAACTGCGGGTTTGAAGTGGCAGGCTGGAGCGCGCTGCTCAAGGACAAGTTCGCCGGTGCGCCGTTGAAGAACATTGCCCTTAGCGTTCCTGGCAGCGTGCCGCGCAAGGGCGAGTTCATCCTCACCGCGCAGGGTGTGGAAGGCAGCCTGGTGTATGCATGGTCAGCGCCGGTGCGCGAGGCCATCAACCGTGAGGGCCACGGGGTGTTGCTGCTCGACCTGTTGCCGGACAAGCCTGTGGACAAGATTGCCCAGGCGCTGGCCAAACCACGGGGTTCGCGCTCCATGGCCAAGCACCTGCACAGCCAGCTGGGTATCGATGGGGTCAAGGCTGCGCTGCTGCGCGAGCTGACCGATCAGGCGACCTTTGCCAACCCTGATGCCTTGGCGAAAGCGATCAAGGCCTTGCCGATAACACTGGTACGCACGCGGCCGCTGGATGAAGCGATCAGCAGCGCGGGTGGGGTGCGTTTCGAGGGGCTGGATGAAGGCTTGATGGTCAAGGGGATGCCGGGGGTGTTCTGTGCAGGCGAGATGCTGGACTGGGAGGCGCCGACTGGGGGGTATCTGCTGACAGCGTGCTTTGCCAGCGGCTTGCGCGCCGGACGGGCGGCGGCGAATTGGGTTATGCGGGTTTCCTGACAGATTGTCGGGGCTGCTTTGCAACCCATCGCCGGCAAGCCAGCTCCCACAGGTACAGCAGTGGCCTTGAGAGCAGCGCAGTACCTGTGGGAGCCGGCTTGCCGGCGATGAGGCCAGGTCAGGCAATCAAGGCTTACGCTTGCGCGCCCCACCATTGAAGCTCGGCACCTTGCGCACTGCCTTCACCGCCGGCTCCGCACTGCCTGATTCAGCGCTGTCCATCCAGCGCCCCAACCCGCGCTTGGCGCTGTTTTCCTTCGGCTTCTTGGGTTTCTTCGGCTTCTTGATCACCTGGCCACTGGCGTCGGTCATCGGCACCCGGTGGTCAGGGATGAAGTCCGGCTCTTCATGACGCGGCAGGGTCTGCCGCGTCAGCACTTCGATCGCCGCCAGCAGCTGCACTTCATCGGCACACACCAGCGAGATAGCCTCGCCCTTGTTACCCGCCCGCCCGGTACGCCCGATGCGGTGCACGTAATCCTCGGCAACGATCGGCAGGTCAAGGTTGACCACCAGCGGCAAGTCATCGATATCCAGGCCGCGGGCCGCCACATCGGTCGCCACCAGCACCTGGATTTCGCGGGCCTTGAAGCTGTCCAGCGCGCGCTGGCGAGTGGCCTGCGGGCGGTCACCGTGGATACCGTCGGCATTCACACCCTCGGCCAGCAAGCGCTCCACCAGTTGATCGACGCCATTACGGGTCTTGGCGAACACCAGCACCTGCTTCCAGCGCTGCTTGCGCAGCAGGTGGCAGAACAGGTCGACCTTGCGTTTTTTATCCACAGGCACCAGCCACTGCTTGACGCTGGTGGCCGTGGCATTGCGCGGGCTGACTTCGATGCTCAGCGGGTCGTTCAGGGCCAGCCCCGCCAGCATGCGGATCTGGTCGGAAAAAGTGGCGGAGAACAGCAACGTCTGGCGCTTGCGTGGCAGCGCGGCGTACACCGACTGCAGCTCTTCGGCAAAGCCCAGGTCGAGCATGCGGTCGGCTTCGTCCAGCACCAGGGTCTGCACCTGGTTGAACTTCACAGCGTTCTGCCGGAACAGGTCGAGCAAGCGCCCCGGGGTGGCCACCAGCAGGTCGACGCCACGGCGCAGGCGCATCATCTGCGGGTTGATGCTGACCCCGCCATACACCGCGTAGGTGCTCAGCGGCAGGTTCTCGGCGTACTCGCGCACGTTGTTGTGCACCTGCTCGGCCAGCTCACGAGTGGGCACCAGCACCAGCGCGCGGATCGAGTTGCTGGCCACCTTTTCGCCTTCCAGCGCCAGGCGCTGCAGCACAGGCAGGGCAAAGCCCGCGGTCTTGCCGGTGCCGGTCTGGGCCGCGGCCATCAGGTCGCGGCCGGCCAGCACGGCGGGGATGGCCTTGGCCTGCACCGGGGTCGGGGTGGTGTAGTCCAGTTGCTGCAGGGTGCGCAGCAGCGGTTCGATCAGGCCGAGTTTGGCGAAATTCATGGCAATACCGTCAGGGGGTTCAGCGAAGGCGGCAAGTTTACCGCATCACCCCTGCCTACTTGCAGATTTCGCCTTTCAATGGCTGCGCCGGCTCAGGTGCCTTGCGCCACTGCGGCAGGCCGATCAGCACCACCGCGCCGATGATCACCGCCATGGCCACACACTCTTCGGCACCAATCTGCTCACCGGCAAAGACGATACCCAGCAGCACGGCCACTGCCGGGTTGACGTAGGCATAGCTGGTGGCAGCTGCCGGGCGCACGTGCTTGAGCAGGTACATGTAGGCACTGAACGCCAGGATCGAACCGAACAACACCAGGTAGGCCAGTGCCCCCCAGCCGGCAGCGGTCGGCATCTGCGTCATGCGCTCGCCAGACAGCGCGCTGCCGAGCAGCAGCACAGCGCCACCAACGAGCATTTCCGCGGCGCTGGCCATGGGCCCCTGGGGCAGCGGCAAGGTCTTGCTCCACACCGAGCCGAACGCCCACGACGCCGCCGCAAAGATGATCAGCGCCGCGCCAATCGGGCTTGCCTGAAGGTTGGAGCCCAGGTTCAGCAGGCCGATACCCACCAACCCGAGGGCGATCCCCGCCCACTCCAGCTTCGAATTGCGGTGCCCGAACAGCAGGCCGAACAGCAACGTGAACAGCGGCACCGTCGCCACCGCCAGCGCAGCGACGCCCGAGGCCACACCGGCATGCTCGGCCACGGTCACGCCACCGTTACCACAGCTGAGCAGCAGGAAACCGATCGCCCCCGCAGCCCGCCACTGCGGCCAGGTCGGTGCCGGCACACCGCGCCAGCGCAAGAAGCCATACAGCAGGCCCCCGGCAATCAGGAAGCGCACCCCGGCCATGAGCATCGGTGGCCAGCTCTCGACGCCTATGCGAATGAACAGGTAGGTGGAGCCCCAGACCAGGTACAAAGCCAGGAAAGCGCCAATGAGCAACAACGGGAAGCGACGGGAGGCAGGCATGGGAAACACTCGAAATCCGTTTACGGGTGGCTTAGTTTAGAAAGGCCACCGTGTAAACTTAAGTTACAAAACAGCTTTAAATTACCCGAACACTTTGCATTGCATGGTTATTCGGATGCTTTTCAATCGAATCGAAACCAGGCAGGAATAACCCATGGACAAGTACGACCGCATGCTGCTCGCCGCCCTGCTCGACAATGGCCGCGCCACCTTCGCGCAACTGGCGCGCCAGGTGAACCTGTCGGCGCCGGCGGTGGCCGAGCGGGTGGCCAAGCTCGAGGCCAGCGGGGTTATCACCGGCTACCAGGCCAAGGTCGACATGAGCAAGATCGGCCTGCCGATCCAGTGCGTGATCGAACTGCGCCTGGCCAGCCACGGCAACCAGCAGGCCTACGAAGCGTTGACCCAGATCCCCCAATTGACCGAATGCCACCGGGTAACCGGCGACCCCTGCGTCATCATGCAGGCAGCGGTGGGTTCGATGCCGGAGCTTGAAGAGCTGATCAACCGGGTCGCGCAGTTCGGCTTCAGCAAGACCTCGATCATTCTCTCCAGCGCTGTGGAGCGGCGGGTGCCGCTGGCGCAACTGGAGAAGAAGCCCTAACAGAACCTGGCCAGGGTTTCACGAACCTTCGCAGCAGGGGTTTTCTGCAGGCGGCAGAGCAGGTCGTGCGAGAGTTGCTGTACACCATGGCCCTGGCGCAGCACACCAGCCAGGTGTTGCAGCAGGTTGGCGGCCATTTCGGCATCGGCCATGGCCCGGTGCGCGGTACCGGTATCCGGCAGCCCGGCCCAGCGGGTCAGGGTGCCCAGTTTGTGGTTCGGTGCCGCCGGCAACAGGCGCCGTGACAGCAGCAAGGAGCAGGCGAAGGCCTGGCTGCGGCTACGGCCGATGCGGCCCAGTTCGTAGTCCCAGAACTTCTGGTCGAAGGCGGCATTGTGTGCCAGCAACGGGGTGCCACCAACGAACTCGGCCACTTCGTTCATCACCTTGTCCACCGGCGGCGCACAGCGCAGCATGGCGTTGGTGATGCCGGTCAGCCCGGCGATGAAGGCCGGCACCGGCACACCCGCGTTCATCAGGCTCTGGTAGCGCTCGACAATGCGCCCGCCCTCCAGCATCACCACCGCCACCTCGGTGGCGCGGCAGCCGGCACCGGGGCTGATGCCGGTGGTTTCAAAGTCGATGACAGCGATACGTTCCATGCAGGGGCCTCAGTGTTTGAGCAACAGCGCACCCTCGATGGGCACATAACGGGTGGCGGCACGGATCAGCGACAGTGCGGTAAGCCCGGGCACACCATACACCACTGCCTCGGTGCCATGGCGCTGTATCACCCGCTCCAGCAGCAGGTCGAAATCGCCATCGCCGGAGGCCAGTACCACTTGGTCGACGCGGCTGGCGGCGTCGATCACATCCAGGGTAATACCCACATCCCAGTCACCTTTGGCCGAGCCATCGCTGCGCTGGATGAAGGGTTTGAGGCGCACATCGAAACCGAGATTGCGCAGGATCTGCTGGAACTGTTGCTGTTTGCTGTCGCCACGGTCGATGGCATAGGCCACGGCCTCGACGATCTGGCCTTCGCGGCTGACATCGGCCCACAGGGCGGTGTAGTTGAAATGGCAGCCGTGGGCCTGGCGCACGGTGTAGTAGAGGTTCTGCACATCGGCGAACAGCGCGATCTTTTTCACCTTGGAACCCCTTGGTCGGCCTGGAATGCTGAGGGCTGCCTTGCAGCCCTTTCGCGACACAAGGCCGCTCCTACAGGGGTTCGCGTACCCTTGTAGGAGCGGCCTTGTGTCGCGAAAGGGGCGCAAAGCGCCCCCAAAATTGCCAGCAGTATGCCAGACCTGTCAGACGTACGAATCGTCGTCCGAGAAGAACCCGCCATCATCGCTGCCATAATCGCTGTCGGCATAACCACCCTGGTCGCTGCCCCAACCACTGTTGTCAGCCACCTGCTGCTGCGCCCCCGAGTCGCTCCAGCCACCGCTGTCGCTGGCCGGCGCCGGCTCTTCCTTGATCACCTCTACCACCTCCTCCGGCTGCGAGTTGTGGTTGAACAGGCTGCTGATGCCCTGCGCCAGCAACACACCACCCGCCACACCGGCCGCAGTCTGCATCGCGCCGCCGAGGAAGCTGCTGGCACCACTGCGGGCCGGCGCAGCGCCAAAGCCAGGCTGCTGCGCTTGTGGCTGGGAGAAGCCCGGCGCCGACGGCTCACGCCAGCCACCGCCAGATGCCACGGGGGCTGCAGCGGGACGCTGCGGTTGCACGGCCGGGGCCGCATTGCGCCCAGACGAACCAAAGATGCTGGACAAGAAACCACCACCGCCATTGCTCGGCGCGCTGCCGGCACGGGCGGCCTCGGCCTGGGCACGGGCCTGCTTCAGTTCGGCTTCCAGTTGCTTGTTCTGCTCGTCGAGGCGCTTGATCGCTGCCTCCTGCACCAGGATCGCCTGGGCCATGTAATAAGGCGCCGCCGGCTGCTGACGCACATGCGCCTCGATGCATGCCTGGGCCTGCGCATCGCGTGGCTGGCTCGGGTCCTCGGCTTGCTTGAGGCGGCCGAACAGGCCGTCGATCAGGGTTTGTTCTTCAGTATTCATGGGGCGACCTCGTGGGGTAGCGGACAACGGACAGCGTCAAAGATGGGGCGTACAGGCGTGGGATTCAATCACCGGCGGCGTGAAACTTTTTTCAGCAAGTGACAGCCCCAGGCCTGCTTTGGGCTAAAGTTATGCCCCTGTTTTTACTGCCATGCGATGTAGACTGATGAATCCGCTGAGCGTCCTGCGCGACTCCCTGTACTTCTTCCGCCGCCACCTGCCGAGCATCCTCCAGCTGTGCCTGCCGCTGGTGGTGCTGGAAGCCTTGCTCACCCAGCTGCTGTACCGGCAGATGGGCGACCAGGCATCGCCGGCCTACGGCATGCTGATCAGCCTGCTGTTCTACCCGCTGTACAGCGCCGCGCTGATCCTGTACCTCGACACCCGCAGCAACGGCCAGGAAATCGCCAAGCGCGACCTGTTCGCCCGCGCCGTGCAACTGTGGCCGCAGCTGGCCCTGCTGATCCTGATCAGCTCGCTGCTGATCATGGCCGGCCTGGCGCTGTTCATCTTTCCGGGCGTGTGGATCATGATCAACCTTGTGTTCGCCGAGTACCTGCTGGTACTTCGCGGCCGGCCGGTGGTGCAGTCGATGCGCGACAGCGCAAGCATGACCACCGGGCACTTCATGCGCATCATGATCTGTGTCGTAGGTGTGCTGGCGCCGATCTGGCTGATCGACGGCCTGCTGCTGATGGCCTTCCCCGAGCCATCGCCCGGCATGGAGCTGGCCATGGACAGCCTCAGCGGCTTCCTGCAGTTGTTCAGCACCGTGGTGCTGTATCGCCTGTTCATGTTGCTGGAAGGCGAAGCCGGGGCGTGATGCCCAGGCTCATCGCTTGACCGGGAAACGCTGTTGTCACGTCCCTCGAGGCTTGGCCCGAGCGGTGGCTTCGGCCACAAGCGGATCATCCGGCCAGTAATGCTTCGGATAACGCCCCTTCAGATCTTTCTTCACCTCGGCGTAGGTCGTACGCCAGAAGTTGGCCAGGTCCTGGGTCACCTGCACCGGGCGGCGTGCCGGTGACAGCAGGTGCAACTTGACCTGCTGGCGGCCATTGGCGATGCGTGGAGTTTCGGCCAGGCCGAACAGCTCTTGCAGGCGCACCGCGAGGATCGGCGGGTTTTCGCTGTAGTCCAGGCGGATGTTCGAGCCGGACGGTACCGCCAGGTGCGCGGGGGCCTGCTCCTCCAGGCGCTGCGGCAGCGGCCAGGGCAACAGGTTGCGCAGCATCGACGGTAAGTCCAGTGCGGCGAAATGGCTGAGGCGCGACACCTTGCCCAGGTAGGGCTGCAACCAGTCTTCCAGGCTGGCGAGCAAGGCCTCGTCAGCCAGGTCGGGCCATTCGCTGTGGCCGTCTTTGGCCAGGTCCAGTTGACGCAGCAAGGCCACGCGCGCCTGCCATTGCCGCAGCTCGGGGGTCCAGGTCAGCAGGTTCAGGCCTTTGCGCCGGACCAGCCCAAGCAGTGCGCGAGCCCGCGCTTCGTCATCCAGGCCGGGCAGCGGTTCGCGGCTGAGCACCAGCTCGCCGACTTTGACCTGACGTTCTGCGCGCAACACCTGCTCGCGTTCGTCCCAATCGAGGATATCGACCCGCTCGACCTGTTCGGCTAGCACGCCCTCGAACAGCGCCGGATCGAACTCGGCGGCCAGATAGATGCGTTCTTCGCGCTGGCCCTGGCGGCTACCCAGGTCGGCGATCACTAGCCACGTGCACTTCATCAGTGCATCGACTTCGGCAAACAGCGCCGCACGGCCGTTGGCCAGCCGGTATTCCGCACCGCCCTCGCGGCGCTGCTGGGCGACGCGGTCGGGGTAGGCCAGCGCCAGCAGCGCGCCCAGCCAGCGCGGGTGATCGGGGTCCGCAACCGGCACGCCTGGTTTGCCACGCAGCAGGCCACGGTACTGGCGAGCCAGTTGGCGCGCACGCTGCACGCCGCCGTGGCTGCCACGGGCGGTCCTGCTCTCGCCACTGACCAGCGCCAGCCGGCTGTGCAAATCGGCACCACCGCCGCGCTGGATATCCCGTTCGCCCAGCAACGCAGCCACATCACAGGCCATCTGTGCCAGGCCCAGGTCCTGGCCGCGCAACAGCAAATGCGCAATACGTGGATGCGCGGGCAGCTCGGCCATGGCCAGGCCGTGTTCGCTGAGGTTGTAACGGCTGCCGGGCTTGAAGGCATTGAGCCGTGCCAGCAGGTCCTGGGCCTGGGTGAAGGCTGCAGTGGGGGGCTGGTCGAGCCAGCGCAACTGCTCGGGCGTAACGCCCCAGCGTGCCAGTTGCAGGGCCAGGCCGGCCAGGTCGGCCTGCATGATCTCGGCGCTGCCGTGGGCGGCCAGCTGGTCATGTTGGGCCTCGGACCAAAGGCGATAACATACGCCGGGTTCCAGGCGGCCGGCGCGACCGGCGCGCTGGGTAGCACTGGCGCGGGAGATGCGCTGGGTGTCCAGGCGGGTCATGCCGCTGCCGGGGTCGAAACGCGGTACCCGGGCCAGGCCTGCGTCGATCACCACGCGCACGCCGTCGATGGTCAGGCTGGTCTCGGCAATGTTGGTGGCCAGCACCACCTTGCGCAGGCCCTTGGGCGCCGGGTCGATGGCCGCACGTTGGGCGTCGAGATCGAGCTCGCCATGCAGCGGGCAGAGCAGGACCTCGGGACGCTCGCCCAACGCTTCCTGCAGGCTCTGGTGCACCCGGCGGATCTCGGCCTGACCCGGCAGGAATACCAGCAAACTGCCGGTCTGGTCAGCCAGTGCCTGCAACACGCTGTCCACTACCCGAGGCTCGATGAACTCACCCGGCTGGAAAGGCCGCCCCCAACGGATGTCGACGGGGTGCATGCGGCCTTCGCTGCTCACCACCGGGGCATCATTCAGCAGCCGCGAAAGGCGCTCGCCCTCCAGGGTCGCGGACATCAGCAAAACCTTCAGCGGCGGGTCGTCCCGCAGCAACTCCCGGCCATTCAGGCTCAATGCCAGGGCCAGGTCGGCATCAAGGCTGCGCTCGTGAAACTCGTCGAAAATCACCAGCCCCACGCCCTCCAGCGCCGGGTCGGCCTGCAGCCGGCGGCTAAGGATGCCTTCGGTCACTACCTCGATGCGGGTTTTCGGCCCGACCTTGCTGTCCAGGCGGATGCGATAGCCCACGGTCTCGCCGACCTTTTCGCCCAGCTCGCTGGCCAGGCGCTCGGCCGCAGCCCGCGCTGCCAGGCGGCGGGGCTCGAGCATGAGAATGCTCTGCCCGGCCAGCCACGGCTCGTTGAGCAGCGCCAGCGGCACGCGGGTGGTCTTGCCCGCGCCAGGTGGCGCCTCGAGCACCGCTTCGTCACGGTTTTCCAGGGCCTGGCGCAGGGCCGGCAAGACAGCATCGATCGGTAATGAAATCATGGTGGTCCTCGAACAGTCCCGCGAGTATAACGGCGAACCCAGCCTGCTCTATCATGGTCTTAGCTTCAGGTGCAGGCGCTTCGCTTGCCCTGCTGGATACCTTTTCGGAGATTTACATGCGCATCCCAACCCGCGTCATCGGTGGCGCCCTCATCGTCACCCTGCTGACCCAACTGACCGCCTGCGGCACCATTCTCTACCCGGAACGGCGCGGCCAGATCGGCGGCAAGATCGACCCTGTGGTTGCCGCAATGGATGCCATCGGCATCCTGTTCTACGTGATCCCGGGGCTGATCGCCTTCGGTATCGACTTCGCCACGGGCGCCATCTATTACTCAGGCGGGCGATCCGCCCAGGTCGACCCGGTCAAGCTGCGTGAGGCCGTGAGCCCCGATGGCAAGGTCGACAACCTGAAGTTGCAGGCCATTCTGGAAAGCGAACTGGGCCAGCGCCTGCCGCTGAACGACCCACGGCTGATCCAGCATCGCGGCAGCATCGAGCAGTTGGCCAGCCTGGGCCTGGTGCCGGCAGCCTGAAGCACAAGGACACTGCCCACGGATGATGACCACCTCGGCTGAACACCAGCGCCTGCTACGCCTGGCCACGCGCGCATCGCTGGCGGTGGCCAGTATCCTGGTCCTGAGCAAGGCGCTGGCCTGGTGGCTGAGCGGCTCGGTCAGCCTGCTGGCCGGGCTGACCGACTCGGCACTGGATGCCGTTGCGTCGTTCCTCAACCTGCTCGCCGTGCACTATGCCCTGCGCCCGGCCGACGACGACCACCGATTCGGCCATGGCAAGGCCGAAGCCCTGGCCGGTATGGCGCAGGCGCTGTTCATCGGGGTCAGTGCGGTGCTGATCGGGGTGCAGGCGGTTGAACGCCTGCACACCCCGCAACCCTTGGGCGATACCGCCGTCGGTATCGGGGTAATGCTGCTGTCGCTGGTGCTGACCCTTGCCCTGCTGGCACTGCAACACAAGGTCATCCGCCTGACCGGCTCCACGGCGGTGCGGGCCGACTCCCTGCACTACCGCTCGGACCTGCTGCTCAACGGAAGCATCCTGCTGGCCCTGCTGCTGGCACGCTTTGGCTGGCCGCAGCTGGATGCGCTGTTCGGCCTGGGCATCGCTGTCTATATCCTTTGGAGCGCGCTGCAGATCGCACGGGAAAGCACGGCCATCCTGATGGATCAGGAACTGCCCGGCGATGTCGGCGAGGCCATGGCTGCGCTGGTGCTGGCCATTCCTGGGGTCAAAGGCGTGCACGACCTGCGTACACGGGTGTCGGGCAACCAGTGGTTCGTGCAGTTGCATCTGGAGATGCCGGGGCAGTTGCCGCTGCATGAGGCGCATGCCTTGTGCGTGGAGGCCTCGAAGGTGATCCGCCAGCGTTATCCGCAGGCGGATGTGATGGTGCACGCGGATCCGGTGTGAACCTGCAAGGGCCCTATCGCCGGCAAGCCAGCTCCCACAAGAACCGCACCGGCCTGAAGGCATGCGCAATACCAGTGGGAGCTGGCTTGCCAGCGATAGGGCCGGGACAGGCAGTTCCAACAGGCACTACACATGGCTTCAGGCCGGTGCAGTACCTGTGGGAGCTGGCTTGCCGGCGATAGGGCCGCGACAGGCAGCACATCTGGCTCAGTTGATGCTGTAGCCTCGGCCGCTGAAACAAGCGCCCAGCGCCCGCCGGTAGTTGTCCGCCACATTGGCCGGCGGCGCGTAAGCCGCCGTCGCCGGGTCGAAGCCTGACTGGCTCACCGCCCAGCGGTGGCACTGGTAACGGTCCTGGTCCTGCTGCTCCTGCCCTTGCCCATACATCGGGTAGGCCACCACGTCATACCCACCGCCTACAGGTGCCGGCGCAGCAACCGGCGGGTTGACCACCACGTACTCGCGGCTGTCGGCAAGGTACTGGTAATAGGTATTGGCCACCAGGAAGAACAGCGCCCCGCCCAGCCAGACTTCCCGCGCATAGGGCGGCAGGTAGTCGACCCGCACGCCATGGGGCGGGGTCACCACGACATAACGGCCACCATGGGGGCGATACCAGTAACCACCGGAGTAGAAGTAGTCATCGCCACGGTAGGGCACTTTCCAGTAGCGGTCCGGGAAATGATCGATGGTGTGCCCCGGGCGATACTGCGGCCCCGGCCCCCAGCCATTGCCATGACCATCCGGGCGCCCTTGCCAGTCACCACCGGGCCGTTGCCCCGGGCCACCGGCTTCCCAGTGGCGGTTATCGCCATGGCGGCGGGGAATGTCCTGGTAATAGCCCTGGCGTGGCGGCTGGGTCTGCTGCACTTCGTCACGCGAATTGAGCGAGCGGCCCGGCGCCCCCTCGCCCGGCCCTTCGGCCATGGCCCCGAGGCTGATGCTCAACCCCAACACACCAACACCTGCCAACTGCCAGATGCGCGACTTCATGCTGTTCCTCTCGGTAGAAAATACGGCAACCACAGCCAGTCTACCGCGCCTGTCACGCACGCCAATTAAATTCCGGACATGAAAAAAGGGAGGCCGCTGGGCCTCCCTTCAGGAATTGTCGTCCGTGCTCGGCACTTGTGGCGCCGGCTCACCTCACACCGTCTTCTGGAAGGTGTGTAGCCCGGGGGCCTGCAGATCCTGTTGGATGGCTGGCCGCGACCGCCCGCCTAGGGCGCGTCGCCGTGGACTGATGTCCGGGCAGTGATTCTGTGGATAAAGATACCGGACAGGTTGCGGCAGATGATTGCGAAGATTGCTCAGATAAATAGCACTTGCGCAATTTTTAACCCTGGATTGATAATTCATCGCAATCTGAACAGAAAAGGCATAACCCATGAGCAAACTTGACCGCTACGACCTGAGTATCCTCGCCGAATTGCAGCGCGATGCGCGCATTTCCAACCAGGAACTGGCCGAACGCATCGGCCTGTCGCCTTCGCCATGCTCTCGTCGGGTCAAGCAACTGGAGGACGATGGCTACATCTCGCGCCAGGTAGCCCTGCTCGACCGCAAGAAGCTGGGCCTGAGCCTGACTGCCTACGTGCTGATCGGCATGGACCGCCACACCCCGGAACGTTTCGAAACCTTCGAGGCGGCCATCCGCAACCTGCCACAGGTGCTCGAGTGCAGCCTGGTCACCGGCATGGATGCCGACTACCAGCTGAAGGTGGTGGTGCCCGACATGGACCACTACCAGAAACTGCTGCTAGGCAGCCTGACCCGCATTGAAGGCGTCACCAGCGTGCGTTCGAGCTTCGTGCTGAACCAGGTGCTGGCCAGCACCGAGCTGCCCTTGACCCACCTGCGTTAATTGCCTGCGCCAGCAGGCGTATAATCGGACGCTCAACCCGCCTGGAGAACACCGATGGATCCCGCCGTATTCGAAGAGTGGATGATGATCATCCTGGTCACCGTGTTGATCGGTTTCATGGGTTTCATCGTCTGGGACCTGGCGAAAAAGTCCAAGGCCGGGCGGTTCGGGACGCTGATCCTGTTCTTCGTACTGGGGCTGGGGGTGTTGGCCTTTATCATCAAGAGCGTGGTGGTGGGGTTTCTCGAAGGGGTGTAAGGCTCAAGAAAGCCGGGAGCGCTTTGCGCTCCTTTCGCGACACAAGGCCGCTCCTACAGGGATCGCACAATGCCTGAGTTCGCGCTGCACCTGTAGGAGCGGCCTTGTGTCGCGATGGGCTGCAAAGCGGCCCCCGCTAGCGCTGCAACTTCGCCGGGACTTCGCGCCAGCAGCCCTGTTCCAACCCATCCAGCGCCCAGTCGCCAATCCGCACCCGCACCAGGCGCAAGGTCGGCAACCCCACCGCCGCCGTCATCCTCCGCACCTGGCGGTTACGCCCTTCGCGAATAACCAGCTCCAGCCAGCTGGTCGGCACGCTCTTGCGAAAACGCACCGGCGGGTTGCGCGGCCACAGCTCGGGCTCGTCCAGGTGCCGCGCCTCGGCCGGCAAGGTCGGCCCATCGTTCAGTTCCACGCCATCGCGCAAGCGCTGCAACTGCTCCTCGCTCGGCTCCCCCTCCACCTGAACCCAGTAAGTCTTGGCCAGCTTGTGCTTCGGGTCGGCAATGCGCGCCTGCAGGCCGCCATCGTTGGTCAGCAGCAACAGGCCTTCACTGTCGCGGTCCAGCCGCCCGGCCGGGTACACGCCGGGGATGTCGATGTAGTCCTTGAGCGTCGCGCGCCCGTCGCCGTCGCTGAACTGGGTCAGCACGTCGAACGGTTTGTTGAACAGGATCAGGCGCGGCTCGGCCGGTGGCGCCTTGGGCTGGCGACGTGGGCCGGTGGCCGGCCGCGCCTGGGGGCGGCGCGGCTTGGAACGGGGTGGCAGTGACATGGATCCTCAGCGGAACGGCGGCTCATCAAAGCTGCGCAGTTTACGCGAGTGCAGCGAGTTGAGCTCGGTGCGCAGCAGGTCCAGGGCGGCAATGCCGATCTTCAGATGCTGGCTGACCGCCCGGTTATAGAAGGCGTTGGCCGAACCCGGCAGCTTGATCTCGCTGTGCAGCGGCTTGTCGGACACACACAGCAAGGTGCCGTACGGCACGCGCAAGCGGTAACCCTGGGCGGCAATGGTACCGCTTTCCATGTCCACCGCCACGGCACGCGACAGGTTGATCAGCGGCCGCTCCTGGGCCCAGCGCAGCTCCCAGTTGCGGTCGTCGTAGGTCAGCACAGTGCCGGTGCGCAGGCGCTTCTTCAGCTGTTCACCACGCTCGCCGGTTACCTGCGCAGCGGCTTCCTGCAAGGCCAACTGCACCTCGGCCAGGGCCGGAATCGGAATGTTCGGCGGCACTACCCGGTCGAGAATACCGTCACGGCGCATGTAGGCGTGTGCCAGCACATAATCTCCGATGGTCTGCGACTGCCGCAGGCCGCCGCAGTGGCCGATCATCAGCCAGCAGTGCGGGCGCAGCACCGCCAGGTGGTCGGTGATGTTCTTGGCATTGGACGGGCCGACGCCGATGTTGACCAGCGTGACGCCGTCGCCATCAGCGGCGATCAGGTGGTACGCCGGCATCTGGTAGCGGTGCCAGACCACGCTTGCTACCAGGGCCTGGGTTTCACCGTGGTCCATGCCCTTTTCGATCACCACGTTGCCCGGCAGCACCATGCGCACGAAGCGTGGGTCGTCACGCAACTGGTCGAGGCCGTGGCTGATGAACTGGTCGACATAGCGGTGATAGTTGGTCAACAGGATCCATGGCTGCACATGGCGCCAGTCGCTGCCGGTGTAGTGCACCAGACGGCGCAGCGAGAAGTCGACCCGCGCGGCATCGAACAGCGCCAGCGGCAGAGTCTCGGCACTGCCCCAGTCATACAGGCCGTCGGCGATGTTGTCGGTCGCAGCCGACAGGTCGGTGCTGGGGAACACCCGCGCCAGCTGCGCGGCGGTGATGCCGCTGCCGGCCAGTTCGTCGCCCTGGTCGACCACGTAGGGGTAAGGGATGTTCTGTTCACTGACGCCGACCTCTACCGTGACGGTGTAGTCGTGCATCAGCGGGCGCAGTTGCTCCAGCAGGTAGCCACGAAAAGCAGCAGGCTGGGTGATGGTGACGCTGTAGGTACCGGCCACCTGGACCTTGGCGTAGGCCCGCGTGGTGGCGGCGACTTCACCATGGCTGTAATAGGTCAGGCGCAGCGCCGGGTAGCGGAACAGGTCGCGCTCTTCGGCGCCCGGCTCGGTACGGTCCTTCAGGTAACGCTTGAGGGCCTGGCTAAGGGCCCCGGTGGCCTGGTCATGCAGGGCCGCCAGACGGTCGACGGCCTGTTCGGGGGTATCAACGACTACAAAAGCTTGGCTCACACTGTGCTTCCTGTCTGGACATGCATGTGAACCATCTTGCCTGCCTTCTTGGCTAAATACACCCCCATTGATCGGTGTTAATCAGCAGGCCTGCGCTGGTCCCTGTAGGAGCGGCCTTGTGTCGCGATAGGGCTGCAAAGCAGCCCCGGCAATTTGTGCATCTGCGCTGATCCCCTGGGGCTGCTTCGCAGCCCTATCGCGACACAAGGCCGCTCCTACAGGTCCTGTGTTGGCGTAGCCCTGGCCACCAATGCCTCCACATCCACACCCCGCGGCAACGCCCCGTACACGCGCCCGCCCCCCGTCAAGCGGCTGTCGATAAACGCATCACTGACCACCGCATTGCCCGCCTCCAGCAGCAGCTTGGCCTGCAGCGCCAGGGCAATATCCTCGGTCAGCTGCCGCGCGCGGTACTGCATGTCGCCAGTGTCGGCAAACGCCCCCTTGAGGTTGCCGATGTGCGCCGCCAGGCGCGGGTCCCCGTGCCCATCGCCCAGCTCGGCAAACAGCGCATCGAGCACCCCCGGCTCCTTGGACAAGGCCCGCAGCACGTCCAGGCACTGCACATTGCCCGAGCCTTCCCAGGTGGAGTTGACCGGCGCTTCGCGGTACAGCCGTGGCAGGATGCTGTCTTCCACATAACCCGCCCCGCCCAGGCACTCGGCGGCCTCGTTGATCATGGCCGGGGCGCGCTTGCAGATCCAGTACTTGCCCACCGCCGTGACCAGCCGGGCGAAATGCGCCTGCTGCGGGTCTTCCAGCTGCTCCAGCGCCTGCCCCATGCGCAGGCTCAGGGCCAGCGCGGCCTCGCTTTCCAACGCCAGGTCGGCCAGCACGTTCTGCATCAACGGCTGCTCGCTCAGCAGCCGCCCGCCGACCTTGCGGTGCGCGCAATGGTGGGTCGCCTGGGTCAGCGCCTGGCGCATCAGGGCGCTGGAGCCGACCATGCAGTCGAAGCGGGTCATGGCCACCATTTCGATGATGGTCGGCACGCCCCGCCCTTCTTCCCCGACCATCCAAGCCAGGGCACCGCGGAATTCCACCTCGCTGGAGGCGTTGGAACTGTTGCCCAGCTTGTTCTTCAGGCGCTGGATATAGAACTGGTTGCGGCTGTCATCCGGGCGGTGACGCGGCAGCAGGAAGCAGCTCAGGCCTTTTTCGGTCTGGGCCAGGGTCAGGAAGGCATCGCACATCGGCGCCGAGCAGAACCACTTGTGCCCAACCAGTTCGTAGGCCTGGCCCGGGCCTGCGGCGCCGACTGGATAAGCCCGGGTGGTGTTGGCGCGTACATCGGTGCCGCCCTGCTTCTCGGTCATGGCCATGCCCAGGGTGACTCCGGCCTTGTGACGGTCGCCGACGTTACGCGGGTCGTACTCGCAGGCGAGGATTTTCGGCAGCCAGTATTCGGCCAGTTCGGGTTGCAGCCGCAGCGCTGGCACGGCGGCGAAGGTCATGGTCAGCGGGCAGCCGGTACCGGCCTCGGCCTGGCTGTGCAGGTAGGTCATCGAAGCCCGCGCCACATGGGCGCCTGGGCGGGGTTCGGCCCATGGCAGCGACGGCAGGCCGTGCTCGACGGCGGTGCGCATCAGTTCGTGGTAGGCGGGGTGGAACTCGACCAGGTCGATGCGATGGCCGTAGCGGTCGTGGCTACTGAACTCCGGCTTGTGCGCATTGGCCAGAAAGCCCGCCTGCATCAGCGGGCCGCCGGCCAGGGCACCGTAGGCATCGATCCGCGATTCGGCCCAACCCGCACCGAAACGCCGCGACCATTCCTGTAGCGGAAGGTCGAGACGGTACAGGTTGGCACCGTCGAGGGGCGGTGGCTGGTTGGTGACTTCGTGGGTTTCAGCGTACTGGTGCAGGTTCATCGGGGGCTCCTGGATCCGGGTAGCTTGAGAGCCCCAGTGAAGCACTCCCCGTGGGTCAGTCAAAGTGACATTAATGACTAAACATGTGGTGGGGGGCGCATATGTTGAGGATGCAGCGGGGATGAGAGGTGTTTGCCACAACCAAATGCCATGCCTTCACAGCGACTGCCGCGCCTGCAGTATGTGCGGGCTCATCTGCACCTGCGCAATAGCCATGTTCAAACTCAACTCGAAGCGGCTGCCCAACCCCCGCGTCGATTCATGCGACAACTTCGCCCCCAGCAACTCCCCCATCTGCCGACAAATCGACAAACCAATCCCCAGCCCGCCATAACGCCGGGTCATCGAGCCATCGACCTGGAAGAAGCGCTGGTACAGGGTCGCCTGATCGAGATCATCGAAGCCGATACCGCTGTCGCTGACCATGAAGGTCAGCGACAGGTCGTCCGGCCCCACCCGGCGCCCGCGCACCTGGATCATCACCCCGCCCTGGTGGGTGAACTTCAAACCGTTGTCCACCAGGCACCCCAGGCAGCGGGCCAGCTTCTGAGCATCGCCCTGCAACCCGTCCGGCACATCGGCCGGGATGTCCAGGCTCAGGTACAAGCCTTTGCCCAAAGCCTGCCCGGCATAACCGGCACGTACGCCCTGCAGCAGGTCACGCAGGCTGAATGGCGCCGGCTGCGCGCGCAGGCGGCCGGCCTGTAGTTCGGAGAGGGTAAGTATGGCATCGACCATATCCATCATGCCCTGGGCCGAGCCCACCGCCGTGCGGTGGTACTGGGCCATCTCGGCCTCCATCGGCAGGGTATGCATCAGCTCCAGCGAGCCGATAACGCCATTCATCGGCGTGCGCAGCTCATGGGTAACGCTGGCCAGGAATTCGTCTTTCAGCCGGTTGCTCCTGGCCAGTTGCAGGTTCAGTTGCTCCAGCGTGCGCCCGGTTTCACGCAAGGCCTGCGCCTGCTGCTCGCGCAGGCTGTTGATGCGGTCAGCCAGCGCCAGCGACAGCAAGGCAACCTCGAGCGCCGACCCCAGCTGGCTGGCATACATGGTGATGAACACGTTCGGCAGGTAGCCCAACACCATCAGGGTGTTGACCAGCCCACCGAGCAGGAACGCAGTCCAGGCGATGATGAACCAGCGTGCCACGCGCAAGCCACGCCACCAGGCATACAGCCCGGCAGCGAAGATGCTCACGGTAAACAGCAACGCCAGCACCGTGGCCATGCGCAAAGCGACACCGTAGCGCATGGTCACCGCCAGCACCATGACCAGCGCGCCCCCCAGCATCAGCAACTGCAGCAGCCGATCGAAAGCACGGCTGATGCTGCCAAGTTGAAGGAAATGCCGGGCGAACTGGCAACCGAACAGGCCTGCGGAACCGATGAACAATGGCGTCGAGGCATTTGCCCACCAAGGGCTGTCCGGCCAGAAGTAGGCCACACCGGCGCCATTAACCGACACCTGGTAAAAGCCGAACGAGGCGATATAGAGGATGTAGTAGAGGTAGCTGACGTCGCGCACGCTGAGGTAGATGAACAGGTTGTACACCAGCATCACCAGCAACACGCCGTAGATCATCCCCAGCACATACAGGCGCGTGGGCTGCTCCTCCATGTAGGCCTGGGCAGACCAAAGCGCCAGCGGCGCCTGCACCGAGCCCTGGCTGTGCAGGCGCAGGTAGGCGGTGGTCACCTGGCCAGGCTGCAGCTGCAGTTCGAACAGATAGTTGTTCTGCAGTATTTGACGGCTGTGGTAGGGCAAGGCGTCGCCGGTGCGCCGGGCCAGGCGGTAACTGCCGCTGCCGTCGGGCAGGTAGAGCTCGAGGTGATCCAGCGGCGGGTAGGCCAACTCCAGCAGCCATTGCCGTGGGGCGGCGTCAGGCGCGGCGACAGGGCGCAGTTCGACCTTGAGCCAGAACACCGAGGTGGAATAACCGGCGTTCAACACGTCTTTGTGGTGGGGGCGAAAATGCTTGGCGAAATCAGGGGCACTGACCTGGGTGATGCTGGCACTGCCATCGGGGTCTTCATAAACCTGCATGGCCTTGCCCAGCGGAAGATGCCGGGTAGCTGCGTCGAAATCGACTGCCCCGGCCAGCACGGGCAGCAAGCCCAGAAGCACAATCAGCAAATAGCGCATACAGCCCCAGCATGGCCTGTCCAGTCGAGTCGCGGTTGCCTCCCATCCGTTTGAGACGACACGATCCGGCAGAACCCGTTTGTAGAGTTATCCGAGCACTCTAGCATAGCTTCGCAAGCTGGCAATCGACCATATCCAATCACAAAGAAAAGGCTCTAAATCAATACTTTCAGAAATTAAACCGGCAAAAATCTGACCTTATGATCAACAAAACTCGTTTGTAGGACGATCCGCCCAAACAGGATTGGTGGTAAGCTCGCCGACCATGAATATCTACAGCTCCCGCCCCGTTGTCCTCTGTCTCTCCGGCCACGACCCCAGTGGCGGCGCCGGCCTGCAGGCAGATATCGAAGCCCTGATCGCCCAAGGCTGTCACGCCGCACCCGCAGTGACCGCCCTGACCGTGCAGGATACCGTCAACGTTTCCGACTTCCGCGTGCTCGACCGCGAGTGGGTGCTGGCCCAGGCCAACGCCGTGCTGGCCGACTCTACGGTGGCCGCCGTCAAGCTCGGCATGCTCGGTTCGATCGAAATGGTCGACACCGTCGCCGAACTGCTGGCCGCCCACCCGCACCTGCCACTGGTCTGCGACCCAGTGCTGCGTGCCGGTGGTGGTGGCCGCCTGGGCAAGGACGAAGTGGGCTACGCCCTGCGCGAACGCCTGCTGCCGCTGGCGACCATCGCCACGCCGAACCTGCCCGAAGCCCGCATCCTTGCCGAACTGCCCGAAGGCACTGCCGACGAGTGTGCCGAGAAACTGTTGCCGTTCTGTAGACACCTGCTGATTACCGGCGGTCACGGCGACGAAGACGAAATTCACAACCGCCTGTACAGCCGCGACGGCCAGCACCACACCTGGACCTGCCAGCGCCTGCCGGGCAGCTACCACGGTTCGGGCTGCACCCTGGCCAGTGCCCTGGCCGGCCGCCTGGCCCTTGGCGAGCAGCTGGAAAGCGCCGTCCGCAGCGCCCTGGACTACACCTGGCGCACCCTGCGTGACGCCGAACAGCTGGGCAAGGGCCAGTTCGTGCCGCGCCGCCTGCCGCTGGATTTCTGCTCCTGACACGAGGCCTCCAATGAAGCTACGCGGTCTGTACGCCATCACCGACAGCCAGCTGCTCGCTGGCCGTTTCCTGTCCCATGTCGAGGCGGCACTCGAAGGCGGCGTATGCCTGCTGCAGTACCGCGACAAAAGTGACGACGCGGCACGCCGCCTGCGCGAAGCTGAAGGGCTTATGCAGCTCTGCGAGCGCTACGGCACTCAGCTGATCATCAACGACGACGCCGAACTGGCCTCGCGCCTGGGCGTCGGCGTGCACCTGGGCCAGACCGACGGCCCGCTGACCCCGGCCCGCGCATTGCTCGGCCGCCAGGCGATCATCGGTTCCACCTGCCACGCCAGCCTCGAGCTGGCCGCGCAGGCTGCCAGCGAAGGCGCCAGCTACGTGGCCTTTGGCCGCTTCTTCAATTCCGTCACCAAGCCGGGTGCACCCGCTGCCAACATCGAACTGCTGGAGCAGGCCCGCGCCCAGGTGAAACTGCCGATCGCGGTGATCGGCGGCATTACCCTCGACAACGCCGCCCCGCTGGTCGCCCATGGCGCCGACCTGCTGGCGGTGATCCACGGCCTGTTCGGTGCCGACAGCGCGCAGGAAGTCACCCGCCGCGCCCGCGCCTTCAACGCCTTGTTCGCATCCTGATTCGAGAGAACCCCCATGTCCCGTTCCGAAGCCCTGTTCGCCCAAGCCCAGAAGCACATCCCCGGTGGCGTCAACTCACCGGTCCGCGCTTTCAAGAGCGTTGGCGGCACGCCGCTGTTCTTCAAGCATGCCGAAGGCGCCTACGTCGTTGACGAGGATGACAAGCGCTACGTCGACTACGTCGGCTCCTGGGGCCCGATGATCCTCGGCCACGGCCACCCGGAGGTACTGGACTCGGTACGCAGGCAGCTGGAGCACGGCCTGTCCTATGGCGCCCCGACCGCCATGGAAACCGAGATGGCCGACCTGGTCTGCTCGCTGGTGCCATCCATGGAGATGGTGCGCATGGTCAGCTCGGGCACCGAAGCCACCATGAGCGCCATCCGCCTGGCCCGTGGCTACACCGGCCGTGACGCCATCATCAAGTTCGAAGGCTGCTACCACGGCCACTCCGACAGCCTGCTGGTAAAAGCCGGCTCCGGCCTGCTGACCCAGGGCGTGCCAAGCTCGGCGGGCGTGCCGGCGGACTTCGCCAAGCACACCCTGACCCTGCCGTTCAACGACATAGCCGCCGTCGAGAAAACCCTGGCCGAAGTCGGCCAGACCGTAGCCTGCATCATCGTCGAGCCGGTAGCCGGCAACATGAACTGCGTACCGCCGGCGCCAGGCTTCCTCGAAGGCCTGCGCGAGCAGTGCGACAAGCACGGCGTGGTGTTGATCTTTGACGAAGTGATGACCGGTTTCCGCGTTTCGCTCGGCGGCGCCCAGGGCCACTACGGCATCAAGCCGGACCTGTCGACCTTCGGCAAGATCGTCGGCGGCGGCATGCCGGTCGGCTGCTTCGGCGGCAAGCGTGAAATCATGGGCTGCATCGCCCCGCTCGGCCCGGTCTACCAGGCCGGTACCCTATCGGGTAACCCGCTGGCCATGGCCGCCGGCCTGACCACCCTGAAGCTGATCAGCCGCCCGGGCTTCCACGCCGAGCTGACCGACTACACCAGCCGCATGCTCGACGGCCTGCAACAGCGCGCCGATGCCGCTGGCGTGCCGTTCGTCACCACCCAGGCCGGTGCCATGTTCGGCCTGTACTTCAGCGGTGCCGACGACATCGTCACCTTCGAAGACGTGATGGCCAGCGATGCCGAGCGCTTCAAGCGCTTCTTCCACCTGATGCTCGATGGTGGCGTGTACCTGGCGCCGAGCGCGTTCGAGGCCGGCTTTACCTCCATCGCCCATGGGGACAAGGAGCTGCAGATCACCCTGGATGCGGCTGAAAAGGCTTTTGCAGCCCTGAAATAGCGCGCAGCACCGCGCTTTTGTGGGAGCGGCCTTGTGTCGCGAAAGGGCCGCAAAGCGGCCCCAGCACTTCAGCAGTAATGCACAGATTGCTGGGGCTGCTTCGCAGCCCTTTCGCGACACAAGGCCGCTCCCACAGAGGCCGGCACAGGCAACAAATACCCATGCACAATCAGCTGACTTCCCCAACCAAGCAGAAAATCGAGTAAAACTTTGTAAGGTTGGCGCTGCTTATCCCATAATGTGCCACCAGAGACATTGGCCGCAGCTTTGCAGAGGTAAGTCGATCCCCATGAACCGCACCGGCCGCGCCCTGACCCTGGGCTGCCTGTTGCTTCTTCAGCCCCTGCTGGCCCTGGCGGAGGGCGGTAACTCGTTGCTGATTCCGGCGACGGGCCGCTGCACCTTGAATGTCCAGCCTGAAGACCTGGCAAACGCCCTCAAGGCTTGTGAGCAGACGGCAACGGCGGGGGATGCCCAGGCGCAATTCGAACTGGGCGAGTACTACTACACGCAAACGCCGAAAAACCTGGGCAAAGCCCTGAACTGGTTCGAAAAGGCCTCGCTGCAAGGCCATGCCGAGGCCCAGTATCGCCTGGGCGCCATGTTCTTCCGTGGCGAAGGGGTCAAGGCCAACAATGTGCAGGCCTACATCCTGCTGAAGATGGCCGCGGTCAACGGCGCCGAGGATGCGCTGGACATGGCCGACGAAGTGACCGAGCAAATGCCCCGCGACGAGCTGGAGCATGCCACCCAGGTGCTCGGCCAGATCTTCCGCAAGTACCTGCTGGAACTGCAGAACGCCGAAGGGCGCACGCCGTTCTCGCCACTCCCCTGAGGGTTACTTTTCCGGCATCGGCATGGGGAACGGCATCACGTTGCCGCCACCCTTGGCTTCGCTGATCTTCGCCGTACCCAGGCGCTCCACCTCGTCTATGCGCACGATCGAGTGCATCGGCACGAAACTGCGGATCACCCCATCGAACTGGCTCTTGAGCTTCTCCTCGCTCGGGTCCACCACCAGCTGCGAACGCTCGCCGAACACGAACTCCTCGATTTCCAGGAACCCCCACAGGTCGCTCTGGTAGATCTGCTTGGCATACATCTCGAAGACCTGCCCCTGGTTGAGGAAGATCACTTTATAGATGGCAGGTTCGCGTTTGCTCATGTTCGTCGGGATAACACATGCGTAAGAAAAGGCGGGCATCATAGCAGACAGGTTTGCTGATCTGTGTTGCCTGTCCCGGCCTGATCGCCGGCAAGCCAGCTCCCACAGGTACTGCGCAAGCTTCAGGCCTGTGCAGTATCTGTGGGAGCCCGGCTTGCCGGCGATAGGGCCGGAACAGGCCATACATACCGTTGAACGTTTCAGTGCTTTCGCCACTGCCATTCAAGGGTTATTCTTGAGTTCACATCCATTGCCGTCGAGCGGCTAAAAACGACCTTGAACGCACCCATACAACCCCATCGCTTCATCCTCGAACCCTTCGAGGCCCACCGTTTCGCCAACTTGTGCGGCCAGTTCGACGAGCACCTGCGCCTGATCGAACAGCGCCTGGCCATCGAGATCCGCAACCGCGGCAATCAGTTCGAACTGATCGGCGAACCCAAGACCACCTCCGCTGCCGAACAACTGCTGCGCCGTCTCTACCGCGAGACAAAGGCCAGCGACCTGTCGCCGGAAACCGTGCATCTGTACCTGCAGGAATCGACCGTCGAGAACATCGACAACCCGGCCGTCAACGAGGTCAGCGTGTCGCTGCGCACGCGCAAGGGCAACATCCGCCCGCGCGGGGTCAACCAGCAACGCTACGTCAAGGAAATCCTGGCCAACGACATCAACTTCGGCATCGGCCCGGCCGGTACCGGCAAGACCTACCTGGCCGTGGCCTGCGCCGTGGACGCGCTGGAACGCGAACAGGTGCGCCGGATCCTGCTGGTGCGACCTGCGGTAGAGGCGGGCGAAAAGCTCGGCTTCCTGCCCGGCGACCTGGCCCAGAAGATCGACCCGTACCTGCGCCCGCTGTACGACGCCCTGTACGAAATGCTCGGCTTCGAACACGTGGCCAAGCTGATCGAGCGCCAGGTGATCGAGATCGCCCCGCTGGCCTACATGCGTGGCCGCACCCTGAACAACAGCTTCATCATCCTCGACGAGAGCCAGAACACCACGCTGGAACAGATGAAGATGTTCCTCACCCGTATCGGCTTTGGCTCCACCGCGGTCATCACCGGTGACATCACCCAGGTCGACCTGCCCCGTGGCACCAAGTCAGGTCTGGCACACGTCATCGAGGTGCTGAAGGACGTTCCGGGGATCAGCTTCACCCACTTCCAACCCAAAGATGTGGTTCGTCACCCACTGGTGCAGCGCATTGTCGAGGCCTACGACCGCTTCGATGCCCGCCAGGCCAAGCCCGAGGCGCCCGGCAAAGATGCTTGAACTCGATATTCAACGGGCCACGGATGCTGCCGCCCCGGATGACACCGCCTTTCGCCGCTGGTGCGAACTGGCCCTGCGCCAGCGCAGCGCCGATTCGGAAATGACCATTCGCCTGGTCGACGAAGCCGAAGGCCGCGAGCTGAACCACACCTACCGGCACAAGGACTACGCGACCAATGTGCTGTCGTTCCCGGCCGACGTCCCCGACGACCTGCTCGATATCCCGTTGCTGGGCGACCTGGTGATCTGCGTGCCAGTGGTCGAGCGCGAAGCCGCCGATCAAGGCAAGTCGCTGGAAGCGCACTGGGCACACCTGGTCATACACGGTTGCCTGCACCTGCTCGGCTACGACCACATCGAGGATGAGGAAGCCGAGGAAATGGAAGGCCTGGAACGGGAATTGCTGGCAGAACTGGGTCATCCCGACCCGTACGCCGACGATGAAACCGACACCATCACACACTGAAACACGAAGGATCACGAGAACCGCCATGAGCGAAGATCGATCGAGCAACGGGCAGAAGTCCTGGCTGGGTAAACTGACCCAGGCTTTTGCCCATGAGCCGAAAAACCGCCAGCAACTCCTTGAACTGCTGCGCGAAGCCCATCAGAACAAACTGCTGGACAGCGAAGCGCTGACCATCGTCGAAGGCGCCATCCAGGTGGCCGACCTGCAGGTTCGCGACATCATGGTGCCGCGTTCGCAGATGATCAGCATCAAGGCCAGCCAGTCGCCTCGCGAGTTCCTGCCGGCGGTGATCGACGCCGCGCACTCGCGCTACCCGGTGATCGGCGAAAGCCACGACGATGTGCTCGGGATCCTGCTCGCCAAGGACCTGCTGCCGCTGATCCTCAAGGAGAATGGCGACAGCTTCAACATCAAGGACCTGCTGCGCCCGGCCACTTTCGTGCCCGAGTCCAAGCGACTGAACGTGCTGCTGCGCGAGTTCCGCGCCAACCATAACCACATGGCCATCGTCATCGACGAGTACGGCGGCGTGGCCGGCCTGGTCACCATCGAGGACGTGCTGGAGCAGATCGTCGGCGACATCGAGGACGAGCACGACGTCGAGGAAGACAGCTACATCAAACCGCTGCCCAGCGGCGACTTCCTGGTCAAGGCGCTTACCCCGATCGAAAACTTCAACGAGTTCTTCGACAGCGAATTCTCCGATGACGAGTTCGACACCGTCGGCGGCCTGGTAATGAGCGCCTTCGGTCACCTGCCCAAGCGCAACGAGACCACCGAGATCGGCCCTTACAAGTTCCGTATTCTCAATGCCGACAGCCGGCGGATACACTTGCTGCGCCTGACACCGATCACCCGTTAAGGACAAACATGCGTTGGATCACCCGCCCCGGCTGGCCCGGTAACCTGCTGGCCCTGGCGGCCGGTGCCTCCACCCTCCTGGCCCTGGCGCCTTTCGACATCTGGCCCTTGGCCGTGTTGTCCATCGCCCTGCTCTACCTCGGCCTGCGCGAGCTCAGCCCGCGCCAGGCCATGTGGCGCGGCTGGTGGTTCGGCTTCGGCCTGTACGGTGCCGGTACCTGGTGGATCTACGTCAGCATGAACACCTACGGCGGTGCCTCGCCGCTGCTGGCGATCCTGCTGCTGCTGGCCTTCTTCGCCGCCCTGGCCTGGTTCTTCGCCCTGCCCACCTGGCTGTGGGCACGCTGGCTGCGCCGCACCGAAGCACCACTGGCCGACGCCTTGTGCTTTGCCGCCCTGTGGCTGCTGCAAGAGGCCTTCCGCGGCTGGTTCCTGACCGGCTTCCCCTGGCTCTACGCCGGCTACAGCCAGCTGGACGGCCCGCTGGCCGGCCTGGCACCGCTGGGTGGCGTGTGGCTGATTTCCTTCGCACTGGCCCTGACCGCTGCCCTGCTGTGCAATGTGCACCGCCTGCGCGCCCGCCCCTCGTTCCTCGCGGTGGGCTGCCTGCTGTTGCTGGCCCCGTGGGTGCTGGGCCTGGCGCTCAAGGGCCATGCCTGGACCAAGCCGGCGGGCGACCCACTGAAAGTGGCGGCCATCCAGGGCAACGTCGAGCAGGACCTGAAATGGGACCCGGCGCACATCGATGCGCAGCTGGCGCTGTACCGTGACCTGAGCTTCAGTTCCAGGCCGGTAGACCTGCTGGTGTGGCCGGAAACCGCGGTCCCGGTGCTCAAGGACCAGGCCCAAGGCTATATCGACGTGATGGGCCGGTTTGCCGCCGAGCGGCATTCGGCGCTGATTACCGGCGTACCGGTGCGTGAAGTGGTGCATCACCAGCGCCGCTACTACAACGGCATCACCGTCACTGGTGAAGGCGATGGCACCTACCTCAAGCAGAAGCTGGTGCCTTTTGGCGAGTATGTGCCGCTGCAGGACATGCTGCGTGGCCTGATCGAGTTCTTCAACTTGCCCATGTCGGACTTCGCCCGCGGGCCGGAAGACCAGCCGCTGCTGCAGGCAAAGGGCTACCAGATTGCGCCTTACATCTGCTACGAGGTGGTCTATCCCGAATTCGCCGCAGGCCTGGCGTCCCGCAGCGACCTGCTGCTGACCATCAGCAACGACACCTGGTTCGGTACCTCGATCGGCCCGTTGCAGCACCTGCAGATGGCACAGATGCGCGCGCTGGAAGCCGGGCGCTGGATGATCCGCGCCACCAACAATGGCGTGACCGCGCTGATCGACCCGTTTGGCCGCATTACCACGCAGGTACCGCAGTTCCAGCAGGCGGTGCTGTATGGCGAGGTGGTGCCGATGCAGAAGCTGACGCCGTACCTGCAATGGCGGTCGTGGCCGCTGGCGATTGTCTGTGCATTGCTGCTGGGTTGGGCGTTGCTGGCAGGCCGTATAGCCAAGACTGTTTAACCAGGCGACGCAGATCACTGTAGGAGCGGCCTTGTGTCGCGATAGGGCCGCAAAGCGGCCCCGGCATTCCCGGCATAGAAGCTGAAATCTGGGGCTGCCATGCAGCCCATCGCGACACAAGGCCGCTCCTACAAGGGATCGCGTAAGCCGGTAAATCAGTAGAACAGCCGATACCCCACCAACCCGGCCACTTCATTGAGCAACTGCCCGCTCTGCCACATCGCCCGGCTCTCCGGCAGCAACCCGCCGAACGGCCGCGCATGATCGCGCCCGAGGAACCCGACTGGCGCCGGCACCACCTCGAACCCCGCCTGCTCGAAGCTCCAGCGCGAGCGCTGCATGTGCCAGGCCTGGGTCACCACGACCACCCGGCGCATCCCCAACGGCTGCAACACCTTGGCCGTTAGCCGGGCATTCTCCCAGGTCGTGCGGCTGCCCTCCTCCCGCCATTTCACCTCGACACCGAAATCTTCACGCAGGCGATCAGCCATCAACCGCGCCTCGCTCGGCGGCGTGCCATAGTGCAACCCGCCACTGGTCAGCACCGGCAAGCCCGAAGCCTTGGCCAGCCGCGCGGCGAAGCGCATGCGCTCCAGCGCCGTGGCCGTGGGCTGGTCGCTACCACCCCAGGCCGGGTCACCTCGCTCACGCCCCGCGCCCAGCAGCACGATGGCATCCGCCCGGCTTGCCAGGCCGGCCCAATCGCTTACCGCCAGCGGCGCTTCCGTCTCCAGCGCACGGGCGGTTTCCTGCACCACCAGCGGCAGGCTCATCAGCCACAGGCCACCAAGGCCCACGGCAAAACACAGCGCTGCCAGCCTGGGCCGGCGGCGACGCAGCCACCACGCCACAAGCAGCAGCAGGAACAGGACGCCTGGCGGCATCAGCCATTGTTTGACGAAGAATCGGATCGGCATTGGCCACACCTCCTTGGCAGGCGTGCAGCCTAGAAGGATCGACGCCGGTCAACAAGGGTGTGGCCGGCGCCAATCGTGAGCTGTGCAAAATTTAAGAACCGGCGCGCGATTGCCTGCGCCTGGCGTCCTGAACGGCTAGCGATGCGGCAGCGTCCTGGATCTCGCCGTGCTGGCGGGGCGTTTCTTGTCCTTGAGCCAGATGATCTTGGCCGATGTCGGCTCCGCTTGTGGGTAACTGCCGACACAGGCATTGTGGCGCTCCGGGAGGGAATCCAGGTAGGCCTTGATCAGTTCGAACTCTGCGTGGCTCAGGCCACGCAACTCCAGCTCGGCTGGCATTTCGTCGCGCAATCGCACCGAGGTCCTGGCCACTTCCAGCGCCAGGCCAAGCCGGTCGATCAGGCGTTCGTATAGCTCCGGTCTGATTGCGGGTAGCTGCGTCTCTCCCATCCGTTCACCTCATTGAAGATAAGAATATCTCCCCCCACACCTGAGCTTAGCGTCGTTGAAAAAAGCAGCCGTGTGCCGCGACCAGCGGGCATTCGCAACGAAGGTTTCCCACGATGCGCGGCGCTGCTGTATGCTACGGCGTTCACTCTAAACGACACCGGAGTGCCGGACGCAGCGAGGTTCCGCTGCCTGGAACAAGGTCTCTTCCCTCTCAGCAAAAAGTAGCCATGCACGAACAATACACGCCCCGTGATATCGAAGCCGCCGCCCAGAAGTTCTGGGACGAGCAACAATCGTTCGCTGTTACCGAACAGCCAGGCAAGGACACCTACTACTGCCTGTCGATGTTCCCGTACCCGAGCGGCAAGCTACACATGGGCCACGTGCGCAACTACACCATCGGTGACGTGATTGCCCGCTACCAGCGCATGCTGGGCAAGAACGTCCTGCAGCCGATGGGCTGGGACGCATTCGGTATGCCCGCGGAAAACGCGGCGATGAAGAACAACGTCGCCCCGGCCAAGTGGACGTACGAAAACATCGACTACATGAAGACCCAGCTCAAGAGCCTGGGCCTGGCCATCGACTGGGCACGTGAAGTCACCACCTGCAAGCCCGACTACTACCGCTGGGAGCAGTGGCTGTTCACCCGCCTGTTCGAGAAAGGCATCATCTACCGCAAGAACGGTACCGTGAACTGGGACCCGGCGGACCAGACCGTACTGGCCAACGAGCAGGTCATCGACGGCCGTGGCTGGCGTTCGGGCGCGCTGATCGAGAAGCGCGAAATCCCGATGTACTACTTCCGCATCACCGACTACGCCGACGAGCTGCTGGAAAGCCTCGACGAGCTGCCGGGCTGGCCTGAGCAGGTCAAGACCATGCAGCGCAACTGGATCGGCAAGTCGCGCGGCATGGAAGTGCAGTTCCCGTACGACCTGGCCAGCATCGGCCACGAAGGCACCCTCAAGGTCTTCACCACCCGCCCCGACACGCTGATGGGCGCCACCTACGTCGCCGTCGCCGCCGAACACCCGCTGGCCACCCAGGCCGCCCAGGGCAATCCGGCGCTGCAGGCGTTCATCGACGAGTGCAAGAGCGGCAGCGTTGCCGAAGCCGACATGGCCACCCAGGAGAAGAAGGGCATGGCCACTTCCCTGCTGGTCGAGCACCCGCTGACCGGCGAGAAGCTGCCGGTATGGGTCGCCAACTACGTGCTGATGCACTACGGCGATGGCGCCGTCATGGCCGTGCCGGCCCACGATGAGCGCGACTTCGAGTTCGCCCACAAGTACAACCTGCCAGTCAAGGCCGTGGTGCGCACCAGCGCTGGCGACGAAGTCGGCAGCGAGTGGCTGGCCGCCTATGGCGAGCACGGCCAACTGATCAACTCCGGCGAATTCGACGGCCTGGACTTCGCCGGTGCCTTCGACGCCATCGAAGCCGCCCTGATCCGCAAGGAGCTGGGCAAATCGCGTACCCAGTTCCGCCTGCGTGACTGGGGTATCAGCCGCCAGCGCTACTGGGGCTGCCCGATCCCGATCATCCACTGCCCATCCTGCGGCGACGTACCGGTGCCGGAAGACCAGCTGCCGGTCACCCTGCCGGAGAACGTGGTGCCGGACGGTGCCGGTTCGCCACTGGCGCGCATGCCTGAATTCTACGAGTGCAGCTGCCCGAAATGCGGCACCGCGGCCAAGCGCGAAACCGACACCATGGACACCTTCGTCGAGTCGTCCTGGTACTTCGCCCGCTACGCCTCGCCGAACTACGAAGGTGGCATGGTCGACCCGAAAGCGGCCAACCACTGGCTGCCGGTCGACCAGTACATCGGCGGTATCGAGCACGCCATCCTGCACCTGCTGTACGCGCGCTTCTTCCACAAGCTGATGCGTGACGAAGGCCTGGTCACCTCGAACGAGCCGTTCAAGAACCTGCTGACCCAGGGCATGGTGGTCGCCGAAACCTACTACCGTGTGGCCAGCAACGGCGGCAAGGACTGGTTCAACCCGGCCGATGTCGAGGTCGAGCGTGATGCCAAGGCCAAGATCATTGGCGCCCGCCTGAAGACCGACGGCCTGCCGGTGGAAATCGGTGGCACCGAGAAGATGTCGAAGTCGAAGAACAACGGCGTCGACCCGCAATCGATGATCGACCAGTACGGCGCCGATACCTGCCGCCTGTTCATGATGTTCGCCTCGCCGCCCGACATGAGCCTGGAATGGTCCGACTCCGGCGTCGAAGGCGCCAGCCGCTTCCTGCGCCGCGTCTGGCGCCTGGCCCAGGCTCATGTAGCCCAAGGCCTGCCGGGCAAGCTGGATGTCGCCGCCCTGGACGACGCGCAGAAGGTCATCCGCCGCGCCATCCACGCCGCCATCAAGCAGGCCAGCACCGACGTGGGCCAGTTCCACAAGTTCAACACCGCCATCGCCCAGGTGATGACCGTGATGAACGTGCTGGAAAAGGCCCCGCAGGCCACTGAACAGGACCGTGCCCTGCTGCAGGAAGGCCTGGAGGCCGTCACCCTGCTGCTGGCGCCGATCACCCCGCACATCTCCCACGAGCTGTGGCAACAGCTGGGCCACCAGCAGGCCGTCATCGACGCCAGCTGGCCAGCCGTCGACGAGGCAGCCCTGGTACAGGACACCGTCACCCTGGTGGTGCAGGTCAACGGCAAGCTGCGTGGCCAGGTCGAAATGCCGGCCGCCGCCAGCCGCGAAGAAATCGAAGCCGCCGCGCGCAGCAACGAGAACGTCCTGCGCTTCATCGATGGCCTGACCATCCGCAAGGTCATCGTGGTTCCGGGCAAGCTGGTCAACATCGTCGCCAACTGATGGCAACGCCCGCCCGCAGGCACTGCGGGCGGGCGAACAGGCCCACAAGGGAGCAACAACATGATCAAACGCAATTTGCTGGTAATTGGCCTGGCGGTCATGCTCAGCGCCTGCGGTTTCCAGCTGCGTGGCACCGGCTCCACCGAGCTGAGCGTGAAGGAAATGGACGTAAGCGCACGCAACGCCTACGGCCCGACCGTGGTCCAGCTGCGTGAAGTACTGCAGCGTAGCGGCGTCAACGTGCACGCTGGCGCACCGTACCGACTGGTGCTAACCAACGAGCAGGAGCGCGAGCGCTCGGCGACCTACAACAGTGGCAACCGTACCGCCGAGTACGAGCTGACCACCGTGCTGAACTACAGCATCCAGGGCCTGAACAACCTGGAGCTGATGAGCGACAAGCTGGAAGTGCGCAAGATCTACTTGCGGGACGGCTCGAACATCACCGGCTCCGAACAGGAAGCCAACCGCGCCCGCGAAGAAATGCGTCGCGACCTGGTCAACGCCATGGTCGTTCGCCTGCAGATGCTGACCCCGTCCCAGCTGGACGAGCTGCAGCGTCAAGCCGACGAGCGTGCCAAGGCCGAAGCCGCTGCGCTGGAGGCCGCTCGCCGCCAGCAGGCCGAAACGCCTCAGCAGTCGCCACTGGAAGTACCGGGCAACTAAGCCCGAGCGGGGTACCTTCGGGTACCCCGCCTGTTTCCCATGAAGCTCGCTCCCGCCCAACTCAACAAGCATCTGCAAGGCGCCCTGGCACCGGTCTACGTGGTCAGCGGCGACGACCCGCTGCTGTGCCAGGAAGCCGCCGACGCCATCCGCAACGCCGCGCGCCAGCAGGGCTTCGACGAACGCCAGGTATTCAGTGCCGACGCCAACTTCGACTGGGGCACCCTGCTCCAGGCTGGCGCCAGCCTGTCCCTGTTCGCCCAGCGCCGCCTGCTGGAATTGCGCCTGCCCTCGGGCAAGCCTGGTGACAAGGGCGCTGCTGCGCTGATGGAATACTGCGCCAACCCTGCCGAAGACACCTTGCTGCTGGTCAGCCTGCCCAAGCTCGACGGCAGCGCACAGAAGACCAAGTGGGGCAAGGCGCTGATCGAAGGTGCCCACTGCCAGTTCATCCAGATCTGGCCGGTGGATGTGCACCAGCTGCCGCAGTGGATCAACCAGCGCCTGCAGCAGGCCGGCCTGTCGGCACAGCGTGACGCCGTCGACCTGATTGCCGCGCGCGTGGAAGGCAACCTGCTGGCGGCCGCACAGGAAATCGAAAAGCTCAAGCTGCTTGCCGAGGGCAACCAGATCACCGTGGAGACCGTGCAGGCCGCCGTCGCCGACAGTGCCCGCTTCGATGTCTTCGGCCTGGTCGATGCCATTCTCAACGGCGAAGCTGCGCATGCCTTGCGTATGCTCGAAGGCTTGCGCGGTGAAGGCGTGGAGCCACCAGTGATTCTCTGGGCCCTTGCCCGAGAGCTGCGCCAACTGGCGGGGCTGGCCCAACAGTTCAGCCAAGGTGTACCGCTGGACAAGGCCTTCAGCCAGGCCCGCCCACCGGTCTGGGACAAACGCCGGCCACTGGTCAGCAAGGCCCTGCAGCGCCTGTCGGCGCAGCGTTGGGCGCAGTTGCTGCAGGATGCCCAGCGTATCGATGCACAGATCAAGGGGCAGGCCGAGGGCTCGCCGTGGACCGGCCTGGCGCGCTTGTCGCTGCTGATGGCCGGCCAGCGCCTGACACTCCCGCCCGAGTAAATCGTCCTCCAGACTGCCTCAGTGCCCTGTAGGAGCAGCCTTGTGCTGCGAAGAGGCCATAAGTGCCGAAGAAAGTCTTCTGCCTTACAGACCTCTTCGCAGCACAAGGCTGCTCCTACAAGGGCCCTGCCAAATCCATAAGAACCAGGTATTCGGCCATATACACAATCAATTGGCCCCACCCTGCCCCAAGCCCTACAGTGCGCTGCGAAACCCACCCAACCGGGGAACCCCGCCATGAGCAAAAAGCCGAAAAAGCACGGCCCCAACAAGGCCAAGTCGATCATCGCCCAACCGCTGTTCCGCTGCCGCCAGGAACAGCCGAACAAGGGCAAAGGCAGCTACCGCCGCGAAGCCTTCCAATCGAGAGATTGGGAGGCTTCCTACTTTTTGGCTGCATGAAAGCATCGAGAGCGCAGGCATGATATGGTCGTCACCTGACCTGCAATTCTGGATCTGTGAATGCTCCTCAGTCTTCTCCCCCGCTGGAAAACCCGCCAGCTGATCGCGGCCTCCAGTTTCATCCTGCTCGTGGCCTGCGCAGAAAAGCCCACCGCCGCCGACGCCCTGCCGCTGGCCCCCGCCCAGCCCATCCCTGTGGTGACCCTGCCCGGTACGACGCCCGACACCAGCACTGAAATCCAGCCTCTGCAAACCTTCGCGCAATGGCAAGCAGGCTTTCGCCAGCAAGCCCTGCAAGCCGGCATTTCGCAGGATACGTTCGACCGCGCCTTCCTCGGCGTCACCCCCGACATGGACGTGATCAAGGCCGATCGCAGCCAGCCGGAGTTCACCCGCCCCGTATGGGAATACCTCGAAGGCGCCCTGTCGCCTCTGCGCGTGCGCAACGGCAAGAAGCTGCTGGAGCAGAACGCCGAACTGCTGACCCGCATCGAGCAAAGCTATGGTGTCGATCGCCAGGTGCTGGTCGCGGTATGGGGCATGGAAAGCAACTTCGGCCAGTTTCAGGGCAACAAGTCGGTGATCCGCTCGCTGGCTACTCTGGCCTATGAGGGCCGACGCCCGCAGTTCGCCCAGGACCAGCTGATCGCCGCGCTGCAGATCATTCAGCACGGCGACATCCAGCCTGAGGCCATGCGTGGCTCGTGGGCCGGTGCCATGGGCCAGACCCAGTTCATCCCGACCACCTACAACACCCATGCCGTGGACTTCGACGGCGATGGCCGCCGCGACATCTGGAACAGCACGGCAGACGCCTTGGCCTCGACCGCGCACTATCTGCAGAGTTCGGGCTGGAAGCGTGGCCAGCCGTGGGGCTTCGAGGTACAGGTGCCGCCTGGCTTCGATTACTGGCAGGCCGATGGCGCCCTGCGCAAGCCGGTGAGCGAGTGGCTGGCGATGGGCGTGAAACTGCCTGCCGGTACCCAGTTGCCGGTGGGTAGCAACCAGCTGTCTGCCGCACTGCTGCTGCCCGCGGGCGCGCGTGGCCCGGCGTTCCTGGTGCTGGACAACTTCCGCGCCATCCTCAAGTACAACAATTCGTCGTCCTACGCGCTGGCAGTAAGCCTGCTGGGTGATCGCTTCACGGGCTGGGGCTTCATTGCCGGCAGCTGGCCGAAAGAAGACCTGCCCCTCAGCCGCAGCGAGCGCATGGAGCTGCAGAACCTGCTGAACAGCAACGGGCACGAAGCCGGCAATGCCGATGGCATCATTGGCGCCAATACCCGCAAGGCGATCCGCAATGCCCAGCAGGGGCTGGGGTGGCCGGCGGATGGGTATCCGACGCACAAGCTGCTCGAGAGCCTGCGTCAGCAGTGAGAATCTTGGGGCCGCTGCGCGGCCCATCGCGACACAAGGCCGCTCCTACAAGCGATCGCGAACCATCGGGGTAACGCGGTCTCCTGTAGGAGCGGCCTTGTGTCGCGATGGGCTGCACAGCAGCCCCGACAATCTCAAGCCTGGAAAAGATCCTGCTCCAGCAGCAAGCTCTGCCGATCACTGTCCAGCCTTACACGAGCCCCCAACGGCAAGCACACATTCGGGTCACAATGCCCACTGCGCCACCCGGCCAGCACCGGCACACCCAGCGGCGCGAAGATATCCTCCAGCAGGGGCGTCAACGCCGCAGTGGTAATCCCGGCAAAGTCCCCCACCAGCACACCCTTCACCCCCTCCAGCTTGCCTGCCAGGCGCAGCTGGGTCAGCAAGCGATCCACCCGGTAAAGCGGCTCGTTGACGTCCTCGATGAACAGGATGCAGCCCTGCGTATCCAGCTCGGCAATCGTCCCCAGGGTCGCGCCCAGCATCGACAGGTTGCCGCCCAGCAGCGGCCCGCTGGCCACCCCATGCAACACACTGCTCAAGGCGAAGTCAGCAGGGTGCACGATCTGCTCCCCTGCCCGCACATGCCCACCCAGCTGCGCCAGCAACGAAGTCTCGGTTGGCGGCAACTTGGCCCCCAGCAGGTCGGCATTGAGCATCCCGCCATGGAAGGTGAGCAGCCCGGTATGCCGGTAGATCGCCGTGTGCAGCGCGGTTATGTCGCTGTAACCGACCAGCGGTTTGGGGTTGCGCCGGATCAGTTCGAAATCGAGCTGGTCGAGCAGGCGCATGCTGCCGTACCCCCCACGCATGCACAGAATGGCGTCGATAGCCGGGTCGGCAAAGGCATCATGCAGGTCCTGTAACCGCTGCCGGTCCGGCCCCGCCAGATAGCCCTGAGCCTGAAGGGCTCCCGGATAGATGCGGCAGCTGTAGCCTCTATCAACGAACCACTGGTTGACCTTGTGCGTATCCAGCCGCGCCGCGCCCGCCGGGGCGACAATGGCAAAACAGGCATCACGCGGCAGCGCGGCTGGCAGGCTGGGTTGGAAGGTTTCGGCGCAATTCATCGCGGCTCCTTGCAGCGCGTGTGGCACAAACAAAAATGCCGATGCGGCCCTTCGGCGCGCATCGGCATGCGTGGCTCTGTGCTTGGCTCAGAGCTTGATCTTGGCTTCGTGAGCCTGCTGGTCAGCGTGGTACGAAGAACGCACCAACGGGCCGGAAGCGACGTTCTTGAAGCCCATCTTGTAACCTTCCTCGGCGAACCAGGCGAAGGTGTCCGGGTGAACGAAACGCTGCACCGGCAGGTGGCTGCGCGACGGCTGCAGATACTGGCCGAGGGTGAGCATGTCGATGTCATGCTCGCGCATGCGGTGCATCACTTCGATCACTTCCTCGTCGGTCTCGCCCAGGCCGAGCATCAGGCCCGACTTGGTCGGTACGTGCGGCACCAACTGCTTGAACTTCTGCAGCAGGTCCAGCGACCAGTCGTAGTCCGAACCCGGGCGCGCGGCCTTGTACAGGCGCGGTACGGTCTCGAGGTTGTGGTTGAACACATCCGGCGGCTCTTGCGCGGTGATCTCCAGGGCAATATCCATGCGCCCACGGTAGTCCGGCACCAGGGTTTCCAGCTGTACGCCCGGCGACAGCGCACGGATTTCGCGAATGCAGTCGGCAAAGTGCTGGGCACCACCGTCACGCAGGTCGTCGCGGTCCACCGAGGTGATCACCACGTACTTCAGGCGCAGGTCGGCGATGGCGATGGCCAGGTTCTTCGGCTCGTCCAGGTCCAGCGGTTTCGGCCGGCCGTGGCCAACGTCGCAGAACGGGCAACGACGGGTGCAGATGTCACCCATGATCATGAAGGTGGCGGTACCACCGGAGAAGCACTCGCCCAGGTTCGGGCAGGATGCCTCTTCGCATACGCTGTGCAGCTTGTGCTTGCGCAGCAGCTGCTTGATGCGGTCTACCTCGGGCGACACCGGGATACGCACGCGGATCCAGTCGGGCTTCTTCGGCAGCTCTTCGGTGGGGATGATCTTCACCGGGATGCGCGCCACCTTTTCGGCACCACGCAGCTTGACCCCGGCTTCCACCTTCTTCGGCGCTGGGCGCGGGGTGGCATCCTGGGTAGGTATCAGGTTCGGCACGGCTTCTTGCACAGTTGTCATATTCAGTCGATTCCGCCCGTGAGGGTCGTCTGCTCAGCGTAGTCGAGGTGCTTGACCAGCTGTCCGCGCAGCCTTGTCCTGACCTCGTCGAGTTCGATCGGACCTGCCAGGTCGCGCAGCTGGGTCATCGCCAGCCCCGCATAGCCGCAGGGGTTGATTCGGCGGAATGGCGCGAGGTCCATGTCCACGTTCAGGGCAAGGCCGTGGAACGAACGGCCGTTGCGGATTCGCAGGCCGAGGGAGGCGATTTTCGCTCCGTCGACATAGACGCCCGGGGCATCGGGCTTGGCCGCGGCCTGGACATCGTAACTGGCGAGCAGGTCGATGAGGGTCTGCTCGATACGGCTGACCAGCTCACGCACGCCAAAGCCCAGCCGGCGCACATCCAGCAGCAGGTAGGCCACCAGCTGCCCGGGGCCATGGTAGGTCACCTGGCCACCGCGATCGGTCTGCACTACCGGGATGTCGCCCGGCACCAGCAGGTGCTCGGCCTTGCCGGCCTGGCCCTGGGTGAAGACCGCGGGGTGCTCGACCAGCCAGACTTCATCCTGGCTGTCCGGGCTGCGCTGCTCGGTGAAGCGACGCATGGCCTCCAGCACCGGTTCGTAGGGCTGCAGGCCAAGCTCGCGAAAACCGAGGCAGGCGGACATCAGAGCACCATTTTCACGATGCCGGTAGCGCGCAGGGCGCTGTTGATATCGTGCAGCTGGTTCTCGCTTTCGGCAACGATGTGCAATTGCACGGTGGTGTACTTGCCTTCCTTGCTCTGGCGCTCGGCCAGGGTGGAAAGGTCGACCTTCGCGTGCTTGCTCAGGATCTCGATCACCGTGTCCTTGAAGCCGACAACGGTGTCACCGATGACCTTGATCGGGTAATCGTCGCAGGGGAATTCGATCTTGTGCGACTTGACGTCTGGTTCGCTCATGGCGGAAACGGCCTCGTAAGCCGTGGCAACAACAACGCCCCCGCTGGATACGCGGGGGCATGCAGGTCACGTATCAGTTGAACAACCCGTAGAAGAATAGACGGATGCTATCCCACATACGGCGGAAGAAACCACCTTCCTCGACGCCCTCGAGGGCGATCAGGTCGGCGCTGTGAACCACTTTCTCGTCCAGTTTGACTTCCACTTTGCCGATCACGTCACCTTTGGCGATTGGCGCGGTGAGCTGCGGGTTCATGGTCATCGAAGCCTGCAGGCGCTTCAATTGGCCTTTAGGCATAGTCAGGGTCAGGTCGTTGGCCAGGCCAGCTTTCACTTCGCCAGTCGCGCCCTTCCAGACCGGCGACTTGGTCAGCTCGGTACCCTTCTGGTAGAAGGTCTGGGTTTCGAAGAAGCGGAAGCCATAGGTCAGCAGCTTCTGGGTCTCGGCAGCACGCGACTGCTCGCTGTTGGTGCCGAAGACCACGGCGATCAGGCGCTGGCCATCGCGAACGGCCGAAGCCACCATGCAGTAGCCGGCTTCGTCGGTGTGGCCGGTCTTCAGGCCGTCGACAGTCTTGTCACGCCACAGCAGCAGGTTGCGGTTTGGCTGCTTGATGTTGTTCCAGAAGAACTCTTTCTGCGAGTAGATGGCGTAGTGGGCCGGGTCGACATTGATGATCGCACGGGCCAGGGTAGCCATGTCGTGGGCCGACGAGTAATGGTCCGGGTGCGGCAGGCCGGTCGGGTTCATGAAGTGGCTGTTGGCCATGCCCAGGTCGGCAGCGGTCTTGTTCATCATGTCGGCGAAGGCGTCTTCGCTGCCGGCGATGTGCTCGGCCAGGGCAACCGAGGCGTCGTTGCCGGACTGGATGATGATGCCATGCAGCAGGTCGCTGACGGTCACCTGGCTGCCCACCTTGATGAACATGCGCGAACCGCCGGTCCGCCAGGCGTTTTCGCTGACGGTAACCGGGTCGTTTTCACCGATCTGGCCGCGACGGATGTCCAAGGTGGCGATGTAGGCCGTCATCAGCTTGGTCAGGCTGGCAGGCGGCAGGCGCTCGTCACCGTTGTTCTCGACCAGCACGTTGCCGCTGGACGCATCCATGAGTACGTAGGACTTGGCTGCCAGTTGCGGTGGCGCCGGCGTCATCTGCTCAGCCGCGAAGGCGGCAGGCGTGATCATCAGCAGTACGGGCAGGCAAAGTCGTTTGGCAAGGTTGGTGATGTTCATCCGTCTCTCGAAAATCGCTAATGGTCTGATGTTCCCTGGGCAAGATCATGTGCCCAGCGCCAGTCAGTCTAGTTTTTGCGGCCGTAGGCCTGGCTCGCAATGTGCGGCTTTATGTCGCTGCGGGCAAAAGCCGACATTGTACATGCCCGCGCCCGTCAATTCATGACAAAACCGACAGTTTGGTGTTGCCTTCTTCGCGGGCGCGCCCGCTCCCACAGGGTTTCGCATGCCCTGTGGGAGCGGGCGTGCCCGCGAAGAAGGCAACGCGGTCAGTCAGCTGTGACCAGCTTGGCCTGCCCAAGGTTCGCCAGGCGGATGCTGTCCTGCGCTTGCTGGATCTCGCCCTGGCTGTTGATCGGCCCGAGGCGCACGCGGTGCAGGGTCTGCTGGTTACGCACGATCGAGCTGATGAACACTGGCGCGCTGACCATGCTGCTGAGCTTGGAGCGCAGCAGTTCGGCGGCGTCCGGGTTGGCGAAGGCACCCACCTGCAGGAAGCTGCCGCCACTGCCGGCCGGCACGTTGTTGCCGGCCACCTGCACCGGCACCACCGGCGCCGCATGCTGCTGGGGCGGCGGGGTCCATTGCTCGACGCGCCCGGTACTGGCCGGGATCGCCTGGGTCTGGGCCACCTGGGGCTCCTTGAGCACCATCGGTGGTGTCTGGCCACGCTGGGCCCACCACTGCTGCGGGTCGATACCTTCGACGCGCACGTGCGCGGTGCCAATCTCGGCATAACCGAGCTTTTTCGCCGCGGCATAGGACAGGTCGATGATGCGGTCCGAATAGAACGGCCCACGGTCGTTCACCCGCAGGATTACGCTACGGCCGTTGGCCAGGTTGGTCACCCGCACGTAGGCCGGCAGCGGCAGGGTCTTGTGCGCCGCGCTCATGCCGTACAGGTCGTACAGCTCGCCGTTGGCGGTGTTCTGGCCGTGGAACTTGGTGCCATACCAAGACGCGGTACCTTCCGCGCGATAATTGCGCGAGTCCTGCATCGGGTAGTAGGTCTTGCCCAGCACCGTGTACGGGTTGGCCTTGTAGTTGCCGGTATGCACGGTTGGCGTGGCGTCGGGGATCTTGTTCACATCCACGTCCCACCACGGCGCGCCGTCCTTGTGCGCCCGGTTGATGTCCAGGCCCGGCTGGGTGCGCACCACGTTGCCACTGCTTTGCTGGGGCGGGCGGTTGGACGAACAGCTGGCCAGCACCACGCCCACGGCGAGGCAGGTGAGCAGCTTGAAAGACTTGCCAGAGATGATTGCGCGCATTACTTGACGCCCCGTGCTTGAACCAGCTGTTCCGATAGCTGATGCACCGCCATGGCATACATCACGCTGCGGTTGTAGCGAGTGATCGCGTAGAAGTTCTTCAGGCCCATCCAGTACTCGGGGCCATTGTCGCCCTCGAGACGAAAGGCGGTAACCGGCAGATCATCGCGCAACGAATCATGGACCGACCAGCCAAGCGTGCGCAACTCCCCAACGGTTTTTACCGGCTCGATGCCGGTGGTCAGGCCTTCGTCGGCGCGCCCACCGTCCACCCAGGCGCGGCTGACCACACCTTCGCCGGGCACCCAGCCGTGGCGCTTGAAGTAGCTGGCCACGCTGCCAATGGCATCGTCCGGGTTGTTCCAGATATTGATGTGGCCGTCGCCGTCGAAGTCCACCGCGAAGTTGCGGAAGCTGCTCGGCATGAACTGCGGCAGGCCCATTGCACCAGCGTAGGAGCCTTTGAGCGTCAGCGGGTCGAGCTGTTCCTCACGGGCCAGCAGCAGGAACTCGCGCAGCTCCTTGCGGAAGAATTCCGCCCGTGGCGGGTAGTCGAAGCCCAGGGTCGACAAGGCATCGATCACCCGGTAGTTACCGGTGTTGCGGCCAAAGAAGGTTTCCACGCCGATGATGGCAACGATGTACTGCGCCGGCACGCCATATTCCTGCTCGGCACGGGCCAGCACCGCTTCGTGCTGGCGCCAGAAGTCCACACCGCGGGCAATACGCGCGTCAGTGATGAACATCGGCCGGTAGTCCTTCCACGGCTTTACCCGTTCGGCCGGGCGCGAAATGGCGTCGAGGATCGACTGCTTGCGCTGCACCTCCGCGAACACACCCATCAGCTGCTCAGGGGCAAAGCCATAGTCGCGGCTCATTTCGCCAACGAACTGGGCCACCTGCGGCGAGCCCTGATAATCGCCGGCATGGGCCAGCTGTACAGCGCCGAACAGGCCCACCGCGCCGATCCACGGCGCACAACGGGCAGCCCAGTTACGCACTGCTTGCATGAAATTCTTCACCTTATTCAAACCTGAGCGATCCATTTGCGGTGCGTGTGGATCGACATCAGAACGCCAAACGCTGACAGCAGCGTCACCAACGAAGTTCCGCCATAGCTGATGAAGGGCAGCGGCACGCCCACCACGGGCAGAAGGCCGCTGACCATACCGATATTGACGAACACGTACACAAAGAAGGTCATGGTCAGGCTGCCCGCCAGCAGCTTGCCGAACAGGGTCTGCGCCTGGGCGGTGATCATCAGGCCACGGCCGATCAGCAGCAGGTAGACGATCAGCAGCAGGCAGATGCCGACCAGGCCGAATTCCTCGCCGAGCACGGCGATGATGAAGTCTGTGTGGCTTTCCGGCAGGAAATCCAGGTGCGACTGGGTGCCGAGCAGCCAGCCCTTGCCGAACACACCGCCCGAGCCGATCGCCGCCTTCGACTGGATGATGTTCCAGCCAGTGCCCAACGGGTCGCTTTCCGGGTCGAGGAAGGTCAGTACCCGTTGCTTCTGGTAGTCATGCATGACGAAGAACCACATCGCCACCGCCACTGGCACCGCAGCCGCCAGTACGCTGAGGATCCAGCGCCAGCGCAGCCCGCCCATGAACAGCACGAAAGCCCCGGAGGCGAGGATCAGCAGCGCCGTACCCAGGTCGGGCTGGCGCACGATCAGGATGAACGGCACGCCGATCAGCACCAGGCTGATCGCCACATGCTTCAGATGCGGCGGCAACGTGCGCTTGGACAGATACCAGGCGATGGTCGCCGGCATGATGATCTTCATGAACTCCGAGGGCTGGAAGCGGATCACCCCGGGGATGTTGATCCAGCGCGTGGCGCCCATGGCGTTGTGGCCCATCACGTCCACCACCACCAGCAACAGCACCCCGGCCAGGTAGGCCAGCGGCACCCAGCGAGCCATGAAGCGCGGCTCCAGCTGGGCGATGATGAACATCGACACCAGGCCGATGCCGAACGAGGTGGCCTGCTTGAGCAGCAGGTCCCAGTTCTTGCCACTGGCCGAATACAGGACGAACAGGCTGCCGGCCGCGAGGGTCAGCAGAATGATCAGCAAAGGGCCGTCGACGTGGATGCGCTGCAGAAAGCTGGCGCGCCGACGCATCACATCCTCGCTGGAGAGCATGCGATCGAAATTGTTCATCACAGGGCTGATTCCTGGGTAACCGTGGCAGGCGCGAACTCGGGCTTGAGCCGGCCGTTTTCGTCGAGCAACCAGGCGTCCATCACCTGGCGCACCACCGGGGCGGCGACGCCCGAGCCGGACTCCCCGTTCTCGACCATCACCGAAACCACGATCTTCGGGTCCTCGGCCGGGGCGAAGGCGACGAACAGGGCGTGGTCGCGGTGGCGCTCCTGAAGCTTGTTGCGGTCGTACTTCTCGCCCTGCTTGATCGCCACCACCTGGGCGGTACCACTCTTGCCGGCAATGCGATATTGCGAGCCGATGGCCGCCTTGCGTGCGGTACCGCGGGCATTGTGCATCACCTGCTCCATGCCATGGGTAACCTTGGCCCAGTCGGACTTGTCACGCAGCACGATGTTTTCCATGGGGTTGTCATCCACCGGCGGCTGGCCTTCGATGGTCTTGGCCAGGTGGGGGCGGTTCCACACGCCCTTGTTGGCGATCAGCGCAGTGGCCTGGGCCAGTTGCAGCGGCGTGGCCTGCATGTAGCCCTGACCGATGCCGAGGATCAGGGTTTCGCCGGGGAACCAGGCCTGGCGGCGGGTGGCGCGCTTCCATTCACGCGATGGCATCAGCCCGGCGGATTCCTCGAACATGTCGAGGGAAACCCGCTGGCCGATGCCGAACTTGTTCATGTAGCTGGACAGCCGATCGATGCCCATCTTGTGGGCGAGGTCGTAGAAGTAGGTGTCGTTGGAGCGCATGATCGCGGTGTCCAGGTCGACCCAGCCATCGCCCGAACGGTTCCAGTTACGGTATTTGTGGTCGTAGTTGGGCAGCTGGTAGTAGCCCGGGTCGAACACCCGGCTGCCGGCATTGACCACGCCGCTGTCCAGGCCGGCGATGGCCACCGCCGGCTTGATGGTCGAACCTGGCGGGTACAGGCCGCGCAGCACGCGGTTGAACAGCGGTCGGTCGATCGAGTCGCGCAGTTCGGCATAGGCCTTGAAGCCGATGCCGGTGACGAACAGGTTGGGGTCGAAGCTGGGCTGGCTGACCATCGCCAGCACCTCGCCGGTACGCGGGTCGAGCGCCACCACCGCACCACGCCGGCCCCCCAGGGCAGCCTCGGCGGCCTCCTGCAGCTTGATGTCCAGGCTCAGCACGATGTCCTTGCCCGGTTTCGGGTCGGTGCGCTTGAGCACCCGCAGCACGCGGCCGCGGGCGTTGGTCTCGACTTCCTCGTAGCCCACCTGGCCATGCAGGTCGGCTTCGTAGAAGCGCTCGATGCCGGTCTTGCCGATGTGGTGGGTGCCGCTGTAGTTCACCGGGTCGAGGGTTTTCAGCTCTTTCTCGTTGATCCGCCCCACATACCCCACCGAATGGGCGAAATGCGCGCCCTGCGGGTAATGGCGCACCAGCTGGGCTACCACTTCCACGCCCGGCAGGCGGAACTGGTTCACCGCCACACGGGCGATCTGCTCTTCGTTGAGTTCGAACAGGATCGGCACCGGCTCGAACGGCCTGCGGCCCTGGCGCATGCGCTTCTCGAACAGGGCGCGGTCGTCGGGCGTCAACTCCAGCACTTCGACGATGGTATCCAGCACTTCCTGCCAGTTACCCGCACGTTCGCGGGTCATCGACAGGCTGAAGCTGGGCCGGTTGTCGGCGACGATCACCCCGTTGCGGTCGAAGATCAGCCCGCGGGTCGGCGGGATCGGCTGCACATGCACCCGGTTGTTCTCCGACAGCGTCGAGTGATAGTCGTGCTGGATGACCTGCAGGTAGTACAGACGCGCAATCAGCACGCAGATAAGCAGCATGATCGCGACTGCGCCGACCACGACGCGGTTGCGCACCAGGCGGGCGTCTTTCTCGTGGTCCTTGAGACGGATCGGCTGCGACATCGGACTGCTTACAGGCTCATTTATGGTAAGGATGCCCGGACAGCACGGTCCAGGCGCGGTAGATCTGCTCGCCGATGAGTATCCTTACCAATGGGTGCGGCAAGGTCAGCGGCGACAGCGACCAGCGTTGCTCGGCGCGCGCACAGACCTCGGGCGCCAGGCCTTCCGGGCCGCCCACCATCAAATTCACCGTGCGCGCATCCAGGCGCCAGCGGTCCAGCTCGGTCGCCAACTGCTCGGTACTCCAGGGCTTGCCATGGACCTCGAGGGTGACGATGCGTTCCCCTGGCTGAACCTTGCTCAGCATGGCTTCGCCCTCCTGACGGATCAGGCGGGCGACGTCGGCATTCTTGCCACGGGTGTTCAGCGGGATTTCCACCAGCTCCAGCGACAGCTCGGCGGGCAGGCGCTTGGCATATTCATGCCAGCCTTCCTCGACCCACTTTGGCATGCGCGAGCCGACCGCGATCAGGCGCAGACGCACAGCGCTTTCCTTATTCCCGGTCCTTGAGCTTGTCGGAGTACTCGTGGGCATGGTCCGGGCTGTGGTGCTTGCCATCGGCGGCACGGCTCTGCTCGGCACCCTGCCACAGGCGCTCCAGGTCGTAGAACTGGCGGGCAGCGGCGGTCATCATGTGCACGATGACATCGTTCAGGTCCAGCAGCACCCAGTCGCTGTCGCCCTTGCCTTCTTCACCCAGCGGCTGGGCACCCTTGGCCTTGACCGCTTCGCGGACCTTTTCCAGCATCGCATTGATCTGGCGGTTGGAAGTACCGGTGGCGATGATCATGTAGTCGGTCAGGCTGTGCTTTTCGCGCACGTCGATGACCTGGATGTCCTGGGCCTTGACGTCTTCCAGCGCTGCCTTGGTCAGGGCAACCAGTTCTTCGCCGTGGATTTTCTGCTTGGTCATATAAAACTCGTTCAACTCGTTGGATGAGGCGCCAGAGGCACCGTCAGTTAGGTGCACGATACAGTTCGTGCGCCTCGATGTAGGCCAGTACGGCGTCCGGCACCAGGAACCTCACCGATTTGCCGCTGGCCAGCAGCTGTCGGATCTGTGTAGCCGACACCGCAAGCGGCGTCTGCCAGACGAACGAAATGTTTCCCGCCGGGCCGGACAAGGCGGTGGGATCGCTCTCCGAGCGCGCAGCCAGCAGGTTGCGCAGCTCGTCAGGGGGTTCTACGTCGGCATCCGGGCGTTGCAGCACCAGGATGTGACAGTGTTGCAGCAATTCTTCCCAGCGGTGCCAGCCGGGCAGGCCACAGAAGGCATCCCAGCCCAGCACCAGGAACAACTGGTCGTCAGCGGCCAGTTCGGCGCGGATCGATTCCAGCGTGTCGATGGTGTACGACGGTTTGTCGCGCGCCAGTTCGCGGGCATCCACGCTCAGGCAGGGCACGCCCTGTACAGCGCCTTGCACCATGGCCAGGCGGTCCTGCGCGGCCACCTGCGGGGTGTCGCGGTGCGGCGGCCGGGCGTTGGGCAGCAGGCGCAGTTCGTCCAGCCCCATGAACTCGGCCACTTCCAGCGCGCTGCGCAGGTGGCCGATGTGCACGGGGTCGAAGGTGCCGCCAAGAATGCCGATGCGCCGGACTGCCTGGGCCTTGCTCAACTCAGCAGGACTCCTGGCCGCGCAGCTGGCCGTCACCGATCACCACGTACTTCTCGCAGGTCAGGCCTTCCAGGCCGACCGGGCCGCGGGCGTGCAGCTTGTCGGTGGAAATGCCGATTTCCGCACCCAGGCCATACTCGAAGCCGTCGGCGAAGCAGGTCGGGGTATTGAGCATGACCGACGCCGAGTCGACCTCGGCCATGAACTGGCGGGCTTCAGCCTGGTGTTCGCTGATGATCGAATCGGTGTGGTGCGAGCCATAGTGGTTGATGTGCTCGATGGCCTGGTCCAGGCCGTCGACCACACGGATCGACAGGATCGCGTCCAGGTACTCGGTGTGCCAGTCGGCCTCGGTGGCCGGTTTGGCCTCGATGATCGCCCGGGTGCGCTCGCAGCCACGCAGCTCGACGCCCTTCTCCTGGAAGCGGCGGGCCATTTCCGGCAGGAAGCGCTCGGCCACCTGCTGGTCGACCAGCAGCGTTTCCATGGCGCCACAGATGCCGTAGCGGTAGGTCTTGGCGTTGAACGCCACACGCCAGGCCTTGTCCAGGTCGGCATGCTGGCTGACGTAGACGTGGCAGATACCGTCCAGGTGCTTGATCACCGGCACGCGAGCATCGCGGCTGATGCGTTCGATCAGGCCACGGCCACCGCGCGGCACGATTACGTCGACGAATTCCGGCATACTGATCAGCGCGCCCACGGCTTCGCGGTCGGTAGTCTCGACCACCTGCACCACGGCTGCCGGCAGGCCGGCGGCGGCCAGGCCACGCTGGATGCAGGTGGCGATGGCGCGGTTGGAGTGGATGGCTTCGGAGCCGCCACGCAGGATGGTCGCGTTACCCGACTTCAGGCACAGGCTGGCGGCATCGATGGTCACGTTCGGGCGCGATTCGTAGATGATCCCGATCACCCCCAGCGGCGTGCGCATCTTGCCGACCTGGATACCGGATGGGCGGTAGCTCATGTCGCGGATGGCACCGACCGGGTCCGGCAGGCTGGCCACCTGGCGCAGGCCGGTGATCATGCCGTCGATACGCGCCGGGGTCAGCGCCAGGCGGTCGAGCAGCGCGGGCTCCAGGCCGTTGGCACGGCCGGCGGCCAGGTCCAGCTCGTTGGCAGCGGTCAGCTCTGCACGAGCGGCGTCCAGTGCGTCGGCGGCAGCTTGCAGGGCGCGGTTCTTCTGCGCGGTGCTGGCACGGCCGATCACCCGGGAAGCCTCACGGGCAGCGCGACCCAGGCGGGTCATATAGTCAAGAACGGACTCAGTCATGGGTTCGGTGTCTTGGCGAAGGGGAAATCGGCTGATTATAACTGGCGCGCAGGTGTACGCCCAGCGGCGGGTGGCGGATGGTAGAAAATGGCTGGGGCATTGTGTAGGAAAGATGTAACCGGGGTTATCGAAATTTCTATCTCCTGTCAGTGCCCTTTCACGGGTAAACCTGCTCCCACAGGGATTGCACAAGGCCTGGGACCTCCGAGGTACCTGTGAGCGGGCGAGCCCGCGAAAGGGCCGGCACTGCCAACATCCCACTCGATTCAGCCTCGATTAAGCTATTCATTGCTATCATCCCCGCCGTCCCAGCCACGAACCGCCCGCATGCCAGCCTTGCCCGACAGCTTTTTCGACCGCGACGCCCAGACCCTGGCCAAGGCCCTGCTGGGCAAAGTCATCCGCCATCGCCACGGCGACCTGTGGCTGGCCGCGCGCATCATCGAGACCGAGGCCTACTACCTCACCGACAAAGGCAGCCACGCCTCGCTCGGCTACACCGAAAAGCGCAAGGCGCTGTTCCTCGATGGCGGGCACATCTATATGTACTACGCGCGCGGCGGCGACTCGCTGAACTTCAGCGCCCACGGGCCAGGCAACGCGGTGCTCATCAAGTCGGCCTATCCTTGGCAGGACGCCCGCTCGGGGCCGAACAGCCTGGCACAGATGCAACTGAATAACCCCGATGCCAGCGGCAACCTCCGCCCGCCCGAGCGCCTGTGCGCGGGCCAGACCTTGCTGTGCCGGGCCCTGGGCCTGAAGGTGCCGCACTGGGACGCCCAGCGTTTTGACGCCGAGCGCCTGTACGTGGAGGATTGCGGCAACATCGTGCCACGGGTGATCCAGGCCGCCCGCCTGGGCATCCCGCATGGCCGCGACGAGCACCTGCCCTACCGTTTCGTCGATGCTGAGTACGCCCGTTTCTGCACGCGGAACCCGTTACGTCGCGGCCAAGTCGAAGGCCGCGACTTCTTCATTCTGGAACAAGGAAGCTGAACCATGGGCCAATGGCTCGACAGCCTGACTGGCTGGCTCAGCGCCAACCCGCAGTGGCTTGGCCTGGCGATATTCCTGGTGGCCTGCATCGAGTGCCTGGCCATTGCCGGCATCATCGTGCCAGGCACCGTGCTGCTGTTCGCGGTCGCGGTACTGGCCGGCAGCGGCGCCTTCAGCCTGGGCGAAACGCTGCTGCTGGGCTTTCTCGGTGGCCTGGTGGGCGATGCGTTGTCGTACACGGTGGGCAAGTACTTCCACCAGAACATTCGCAGGCTGCCCCTGCTGCGCCACCATCCGGAATGGATCGGCAGCGCCGAGGCCTACTTCCAGCGCTACGGCATCGCCAGCCTGCTGGTAGGGCGCTTCATCGGGCCGCTGCGGCCTATGCTGCCAATGGTCGCCGGCATGTTCGACATGCCGCTGCCGCGCTTCATCGCCGTCAGCCTGGTGGCCGGTGCCGGCTGGGCAGTGGCCTACCTGCTGCCCGGCTGGGCTACCGGCGCAGCCATGCGCCTGCCCTTGCCGGAAGGCTTCTGGCTGGATGCCGGGATCATCGCCGGCACCCTGGCAGTCATCATCGGGCTGAGCCTGAACACCAGCATTCGTGATCAACGCCACGGCACCCGGCTGATCGCAGGCATGAGTTTCCTGGCCTTGACCGGGGTCTTCCTCGGCTGGCCCTACCTGCACGAGTTCGACCAGGGCGTGATGACACTGGTGCAGGAGCACCGCAGCCAGGCCATCGATGGCGCCGTGGTGCTGGTGACCCGGCTGGGCGATTTCCGCACCCAGTTATTCCTCGGCGGGCTGCTGACGGGCCTGCTGCTGCTTGCCCGGCAGTGGCGGCATGCCATGTTCGCTGCGGGCGCACTGATGGGTACGGCGTTTGCCAACGGCACGCTGAAGTGGCTGTTCGCCCGGGCCCGCCCGGAAGTGCTGAGCGACCCGCTGACCAGCTACAGCATGCCCAGTGGGCACAGTTCGGCGTCGTTTGCGTTCTTCCTGGTAATGGCAGTGCTGGCCGGTCGCGGTCAGCCGCCGCGGATGCGCCTCACCTGGGTGATGCTGGGCTGCATTCCGGCGCTGGCGATTGCCCTGTCACGGGTGTACCTCGGGGCGCACTGGCCGACCGACATCCTCGCCGGGGCCTTGCTGGCGTGCTGCGTGTGCGCGCTCAGCCTGGCACTGGCGCAGCGTCACCAGACGCTCCCGGCCTTGCCGCTGCGGGTGTGGTGGCTGGTGTTGCCGGCGTGTGTCGCGTTGCTGGCGTTCTTTGCCATGCATGCGCTGCCGCAGGCTTTGCTGCGGTATCAATATTGATGTCACCTGTACCGGCCTCTTCGCAGCACAAGGCTGCTCCTACAGGGCTCTCGTCAGCCTGTAGGAGCAGCCTTGTGCTGCGAAGAGGCTGGCACTGGCAACACAGCAGTATCAGGCAAACAATTCACCCTGAATCCGCTCCAGCAGCTTCTGGATCTCCCCCAACCGCTCCTGCGGCGAGTCGAGGCTCAGCAAATCCAGCTTGTCCTCTTCCATGAACGGCAGCAGGTACGCCAACTGGTTGGCCAACGTCTGGCGCCCGTCCACAGGCCGCGGCATGTCCAGGGCTTCGACCATCGGGTGTTCACCCAGGGCCACCAGCAACGCCAGCAGGTCTTCGTCCGCCTCCAGCAACGGGCTATCCGCCTGCTCCGGCAGCCATTGCACCTGCCCCACCAGCAACTGGTCCTTCTGCACCTCGGTGCTTTCCAGGTTGAAGCGCCGCACGCCTTCGACGCGGATACCCAGCAAGCCGTTATCCTGCTGCACGAAGTCACGGATCACCGCCTCGCAGCCGATCGAGGCGACCACCGGCGGCGCCTTGCCGACCTGCTCGCCTTCGAGGATGCACACCACACCAAAACCTTCGCCCCGCTTCATGCAGCGCCCGATCATGTCCAGATAGCGTGCCTCGAATATCTGCAAATCGAGGAAACAACCAGGAAACAGCACGGTATTGAGAGGAAACAGCGGTAGCGTCATCACAAGTCCTCAAGCCACCAGGCTGACCGCCAGCGGCAGGAACACCGCCGTGGCCACCCCCATCAGGCTCATCGCCAGCGCGGCAAAGGCGCCGCATTCGTCACTTTCCTGCAGGGCCACCGAAGTGCCCACTGCATGCGCGGTCACGCCCAAAGACATGCCACGGGCCTCGGGGCTATGCACGCCAAAACGGCTCAGCAGCGCCGGGCCGAAGATTGCCCCGATAACCCCGGTAATCAGCACGAACACCGCCGCCAGGGCAGCCACGCCGCCAATCTGCTCAGCCACCAGCATGGCGATCGGCGAAGTGACCGACTTCGGCGCCATGGTCATCAGGATCATGTGCTCGGCACCGAACCACCAGCCCAACAACAGGCAGCACAGCGTGGCGAACAGGCCTCCGACTACCAGCGTAGTAAATGTGGGCCAGAACAGCTGTCGGATACGCCGCAGGTTGAGGTAGAGCGGCACAGCCAGGGCTACGGTGGCAGGCCCCAGCAGGATGTTCATGATTTCGGTGCTCTTGCGATATTCGCTGTAGTCGATGCCACACACCAGCAACACGCCGATCACCAGCAGCATCGAGACCAGTACCGGCTGCAGGAAGATCCAGCGGGTCTTCTCGTAGGCCGCCAGCACCACCTGGTAGGCCCCAAGCGTGATGCCGATACCGAACAAGGGATGATGAACGACCGCATCCAGTGCGCCTTGCCAGTCGAGCATCATGGCTGCTCCTCGCTCCGGCCCTGACGGTGGATGAGCTTTTGCATCAACACGCCGACGAACACCAGGGTCACCAGGCAGGAGATCAGCAAGGCACCGGCAATGGCCCAGAAGTCGGCGGCGATATCCCTGGCATACACCATCACCCCCACCGCTGGTGGCACCAGCAACAGCGGCAGGTAACGCAGAAGGCTGCTGGCGGCCTCGTTCAGCGGCTTGCCCACCTCACCACGGGCCATGAGGAAGAACAAAAGCAGCAACAGGCCGATGATCGGCCCCGGCAGAAACGGCACCAACAGATGGTTGATTGCCGTCCCCAGCAGCTGGAATAGCACCAGCCAGGTCAAACCACGCAACAGCATAAGCATCTCCCTCGGGCATGGCCGCCATTATAAGCATGTGCCGTCATATACCGATATTCGTCGAAAAACGTGCAACTTGACTGAAACGGTTCGCCGTGCTGATCTTGCACTTTCGTACCAACTGACAACCCGGAGAGTTCGCGATGCCCCATGTACCGGTTACAGAGCTTTCGCAGTACGTTGGTAAGGAACTGGGCCGCTCGGCCTGGCTGAAGATCGACCAGCAACGCATCAACCTGTTCGCCGAAGCCACGGGCGATTTCCAGTTCATCCATGTTGACCCGGAAAAGGCGGCAAAAACCCCGTTCGGCAGCACCATCGCCCACGGTTTCCTGACATTGTCGCTGATTCCCAAGCTGATCGAGGACATCCTGGTTCTGCCGGAAGGGCTGAAGATGGTGGTGAACTATGGGCTGGACAGCGTGCGGTTCATCCAGCCGGTCAAGGTCGACAGCCAGGTACGGCTGAAGGTGGACCTGGCCGAAGTGACGGAAAAGAAACCAGGGCAATGGCTGCTAAAGGCGATTGCCACGCTGGAGATCGAGGGAGAAGAGAAGCCTGCTTATATAGCTGAGTCGCTTTCCCTCTGTTTTGTCTGATGCATTCCGGGGGCGCTTCGCGCCCTATTCGCAGCACAAGGCTGCTCCTACAGGGGTATGTGATCTCTTGTAGGAGCAGCCTTGTGCTGCGAACGGGCTGCACAGCAGCCCAGATCCACAAATCCCCCGCACTCGCGTAAACTGCCAGCCTTCGCGCAGCCTAGGGCTGCCCCTGTCGATTTACCAAAGGTGCCCGCCATGCCCTGGCTGCAAGTACGCCTGGCCATCAGCCCGGAACAAGCCGAAACCTACGAAGATGCCCTGCTCGAAGTGGGTGCCGTCTCGGTCACGTTCATGGATGCCGAGGATCAACCGATCTTCGAGCCAGACCTCAACACCACTCCGCTGTGGTCGCACACCCACCTGCTGGCCCTGTTCGAGGCCGATGCCGATCCTGAGCAGGTATTCGCCCACCTGCGCCTGCTGACCGCTGCCGAACTGCCCGAGCACCAGGCCGAGGTGATCGAGGACCAGGACTGGGAACGCAGCTGGATGGACAACTTCCAGCCGATGCGCTTCGGCCGCCGCCTGTGGATCGTGCCAAGCTGGCACGAGGCCCCGGAACAGGACGCGGTGAACCTGCTGCTCGACCCGGGCCTGGCGTTCGGCACCGGTACCCACCCCACCACCGCACTGTGCCTGGAATGGCTCGACGGCCAGCAGCTCGAAGGCACCCAGGTGCTGGACTTCGGCTGCGGCTCCGGCATTCTGGCCATCGCCGCGTTGCTGCTGGGCGCCCGTGAGGCGGTCGGTACCGACATCGACGTACAGGCCATCGAGGCTTCGCGCGACAACGCCCAGCGCAACGGCATCGCCGACGAGAAGCTGGCGCTGTACCTGCCAGAGAACATGCCGGCCATGCAGGCCGATGTGCTGGTCGCCAACATCCTCGCCGGCCCGCTGGTGTCGCTGGCACCGCAACTGTCCGGCCTGGTCCGCCCAGGTGGCCTGCTGGCGCTGTCGGGCATCCTCGCCGAGCAAGGTGAGGAAGTGGCCGCAGCCTATGCCGCCGACTTCGAACTGGACCCGATCGTCGTTCGCGATGGCTGGGTGCGCATCAGTGGTCGCCGCCGTTAAGCGGGCCTAGAATACTTTTCTGCACAGCTCCCGGATTGCCGCATGACCGACAGTTTCGTCACCCAGTGCCCGCATTGCCAGACCAGCTTTCGCGTCACCCACCACCAGTTGAGCGTGGCCCGCGGTGTAGTGCGCTGCGGCCACTGCCTGCAGGTGTTCAACGCCGCCAGGCAGCTGCTGGAGCAGAACCGCGCCAGCGGAGCCAGCGCACCTGCGGTGCCGATACCAGCTGCACCTGCCGAACCGCTGGTCGAACCGGCGATCGCACCCCAGCCAGTCGCCAGCGAGCCCAGCGCCCCCTCGGACGAGGACTGGGCGCTCACCACCCAGGCGCTGGAATCGCTCGACCTCGACATGGAACTGGAGCGCCTGGAGCGCCGCGGCCAACCGGCCTCGGCTCGCCCGGCAAGCCAGGATGACGGCCTGCAGGCGCGGCGTGACGAACTGCACCCGGACGAACATGCCGACGACCTGTTCGGTACGGCAACCGATGAGCCGTTCGAGCCGCAACAGGCGGTAGAACCCACGCCCGTGCTGCGGGAGCCGGAGCCCCTGGAGCTGGACCTGGAACCCGCCCCAGGCGAGCGTACCGAGCCGACGTTAGGTGGCAATCTTGACCTGGACATCGACGACGAACCACCGGTACACCGTGCCGCCGAAATCGATGACCACCCCGAATTCAACGAACCGCTGCGGGCCGCCGATGATGAGGCCCCTGTACGGGGCCTGAGCGCCCGCGACGACGAGCCACTGGAGCTGCACCTGTCAGCGCGCGACGACGAACCTGTCGAGCCGCTGCCCGGCGAACGTCTTGAACCAGGCCTAGCCGGCAAAGCCGAGCGCCCGGCGCGCAAGGAGCCGCTGGTAGATGTGGTCGACGACCCCCTGCAACTAGGCTGGGAACAGCCCGCACCCAACTGGGGCAAGCGCTTGTTGTGGGGCTTCCTGACACTGCTGGCCGCTGGCTTGCTTGCGTTCCAGTACGTCTGGTTCCATTTCGACGAAATGGCCCGCCAGGACCAATACCGGCCGATCTTCCAGCAAATCTGCCCGTTGGTCGGCTGCGAGGTGCCGACCCGCGTCGATATCGCCCGAATCAAGAGCAGCAACCTGGTGGTTCGTAGCCACCCGGACTTCAAGGGCGCTCTGATCGTCGATGCGATCATCTACAACCGCGCGCCGTTCGCCCAGCCGTTCCCGCTGCTGGAGCTGCGCTTCGCCGACCTCAATGGCCAGCTGATCGCCAGCCGTCGCTTCAAGCCCAGCGAATACCTGTCCGGCGAACTGGCCGGGCGCGGCGAAATGCCAAGCCAGACCCCGATCCATATCGCCCTGGACATCCTCGACCCAGGGCCGAAGGCCGTTAATTACAGCCTGAGCTTCCGTTCGCCGGAATAACCAGCAGCCCTGTGGGAGCGGGCGTGCCCGCGAACACGGGCGAAGCCCGTGCCATCCATTGCGCCGCCTGCTTCGCGGGCAGGCCCGCTCCCACAGGGGCCGCGCAAGGTCCTGGACCTCACCCATACCAAAAGTCATAAGCCGACAACTGTTCAGATTTTATCCAAATCCATCTTTATCCGGTCACCGAGAGCGGGTATCATGCCAACCCTTTTTCGAACTCCAAGATTCGGCCCCACAACAGGGATCACCTATGTCGGCGGTACGCATCGGCCCATACACACTACGCAACAACCTGATCCTCGCGCCCATGGCCGGGGTCACGGACCAGCCTTTCCGTACACTTTGCCAGCGCCTGGGCGCCGGCATGGTGGTGTCGGAAATGGTCTCCAGTGACATGAGCCTTTGGAACAGCCGCAAGTCGAGCCTGCGCCGCATCCATGAAGGTGATCCCGAGCCACGCTCGGTACAGATCGCCGGTGGTGATGCGCAGATGATGGCAGCGGCGGCAAAGGCCAACGTCGAAGCAGGCGCCCAGATCATTGATATCAACATGGGCTGCCCGGCAAAAAAAGTCTGCAACAAAGCCGCAGGCTCTGCTTTATTGAGAGATGAAGCCTTGGTCAGCGAGATTCTCCACGCCGTGGTCGGCGCCGTGGACGTCCCGGTGACCCTGAAGATCCGCACCGGCTGGGACCGGGCGAACAAGAACGGCCTGAACGTGGCGAAGATTGCCGAGCAGGCCGGCATCCAGGCGCTGGCGGTGCATGGCCGCACACGCGCCGACCTGTACACCGGCGAAGCCGAATACGACACCATCGCTGCCATCAAGCAGGCGGTGTCGATCCCGGTTTTTGCCAACGGCGATATCACCTCGCCAGAAAAGGCCCGGGCGGTGCTGGACGCCACCGGGGTCGATGGCCTGTTGATCGGCCGGGCCGCCCAAGGGCGGCCATGGATCTTTCGCGAGATCGAGCATTACCTGCGCACTGGCGAACACCTGCCAGCGCCGCAGCTGGAGGAAGTGGAACGCATCCTGCTGGAGCACCTGGCCGCGCTGCATGCCTTCTATGGCGATGTGATGGGCGTACGTATCGCCCGCAAGCACGTTGGCTGGTACCTGGCAACACGACCCGGCGGCAAGGAGTTTCGCTCCCGGTTCAACGCTTTGGAAGACACACAAGCGCAGTGCGCCAACGTTCGCGCGTTTTTCAGCGAACGTCGACAGAGCCTTGAGACAGAGGACGGACAAGGGGTGGCCGCATGACGATGATGACCGAGACATTTGTGAGTGGAACAACGCCCGTGAGCGACAACGCCAACCTGAAACAGCACCTCAACACGCCGAGCGAGGAGGGCCAGACCCTTCGCGACAGCGTCGAGAAGGCGCTGCACAACTACTTCGCCCACCTGGAAGGCGCGACCGTGACGGACGTGTACAACCTGGTGCTCTCCGAAGTCGAGGCGCCCCTGCTCGAAAGCGTGATGAACTACGTGAAGGGCAACCAGACCAAGGCCAGCGAGATGCTCGGGCTGAACCGAGGCACCCTGCGCAAGAAGCTCAAGCAGTACGACTTGTTGTAAGCCAGAATCCCAACCAGAAAAGGCGGCTCCCTGAACAGAGGCGCCTTTTTTGCTGACTCCACCGCGTTATTGGAACCCGAAATGACCGACCAGACTACCCGCCTGCCAGTCCGCCGCGCCCTGATCAGCGTCTCCGACAAGACCGGTATCCTCGAATTTGCCCGTGAGCTGCAGCAGCTCGGTGTCGAGATCCTGTCCACCGGCGGCACCTACAAGCTGCTCAAGGACAACGGCGTCAACGCGGTGGAAGTGGCCGACTACACCGGCTTCGCCGAAATGATGGATGGCCGGGTCAAGACCCTGCACCCGAAAATCCACGGTGGCATCCTCGGCCGTCGCGGCACCGACGACGCCATCATGAATGAGCACGGCATCAAGCCGATCGACCTGGTAGCAGTCAACCTGTACCCGTTCGAAGCCACCATCTCCAAGCCTGGCTGTGACCTGCCGACCGCCATCGAGAACATCGATATCGGCGGCCCGACCATGGTCCGCTCGGCTGCCAAGAACCACAAGGACGTGGCCATCGTGGTCAACGCCAGCGACTACGCCGGCATCATCGAAGGCCTCAAGGCCGGTGGCCTGACCTACGCCCAGCGCTTCGACCTGATGCTCAAGGCGTTCGAGCACACTGCTGCCTACGACGGCATGATCGCCAACTACATGGGCACCATCGACCAGGCCAAAGAAACCCTGAGCACTGAAGGCCGCAGCGAGTTCCCGCGCACCTTCAACAGCCAGTTCGTCAAGGCCCAGGAAATGCGTTACGGCGAAAACCCGCACCAGAGCGCGGCGTTCTACGTAGAAGCGAAGAAAGGCGAAGCCAGCGTTTCCACCGCCATCCAGCTGCAGGGCAAGGAACTGTCGTTCAACAACGTGGCCGACACCGATGCCGCGCTGGAGTGCGTGAAGAGCTTCGTCAAGCCGGCCTGCGTCATCGTCAAGCACGCCAACCCGTGCGGCGTGGCCGTGGTACCTGAAGACGAAGGCGGCATCCGCAAGGCCTACGACCTGGCCTACGCAACCGACACCGAGTCGGCGTTCGGCGGCATCATCGCCTTCAACCGCGAACTGGACGGCGAAACCGCCAAGGCCATCGTCGACCGCCAGTTCGTCGAAGTGATCATCGCCCCGAAAATTTCCCAGGCTGCCCGCGAAGTGGTTGCCGCCAAGCAGAACGTACGCCTGCTGGAGTGCGGCGAGTGGCCTGCCGAGCGCGCTGCCGGTTGGGACTTCAAGCGCGTCAACGGTGGCCTGCTGGTGCAGAGCCGCGATATCGGCATGATCACTGCCGATGACCTGAAGATCGTCACCAAGCGTGCGCCAACCGAGCAAGAGATCAACGACCTGGTGTTCGCCTGGAAAGTGGCCAAGTTCGTCAAGTCCAACGCCATTGTCTACGCCAAGCAGCGCCAGACCATCGGCGTCGGCGCCGGCCAGATGAGCCGCGTCAACTCCGCGCGCATTGCTGCAATCAAGGCCGAGCATGCCGGCCTGCAGGTGCAGGGTGCAGTCATGGCGTCGGATGCGTTCTTCCCGTTCCGTGATGGCATCGACAATGCGGCTAAAGTGGGTATCAGCGCCGTGATCCAGCCGGGTGGTTCGATGCGTGATGCCGAGGTGATTGCTGCCGCTGACGAAGCCGGCATCGCCATGGTCTTCACCGGTATGCGCCACTTCCGCCACTAAACAGATGCAGGGCCGATCGCCGGCCCTTGTAGGAGCGGCCTTGTGTCGCGATAGGGCCGCAAAGCGGCCCCAGCAATTTCTGCTGTGAAGCTGAAAACCTGGGGCCGCTACGCGCCCCTTTCGCGACACAAGGCCGCTCCTACAGGAAGCGGGATCGGCCAGACAAAATTCGAGGTTTTGACATGAAAGTTTTGATCATCGGCAGCGGCGGCCGTGAGCACGCCCTGGCCTGGAAAGTCGCCCAGGACCCACGCGTCGAGAAAGTCTTCGTTGCCCCGGGCAACGCCGGCACCGCCATTGAAGCCAAGTGCGAGAACGTCGCCATCGACGTGTGCGCCCTGGAGCAACTGGCTGACTTCGCCGAGAAGAACGTCGACCTGACCATCGTCGGTCCGGAAGCACCGCTGGTCATCGGCGTGGTCGACCTGTTCCGCAGCCGCGGCCTGGACTGCTTCGGTCCGACCAAGGGCGCGGCCCAGCTGGAAGGCTCCAAGGCTTTCACCAAGGACTTCCTGGCGCGACACAAGATCCCGACCGCCGACTACCAGAACTTCACCGAAATCGAGCCGGCGCTGGCCTACCTGCAGGAAAAAGGCGCGCCGATCGTGATCAAGGCCGATGGCCTGGCCGCGGGCAAGGGCGTGATCGTCGCCATGACCCTGGAAGAAGCCGAAGCCGCCGTGCGTGACATGCTGGCCGGCAACGCCTTCGGCGATGCGGGCTCCCGCGTGGTGATCGAGGAGTTCCTCGACGGCGAGGAAGCCAGCTTCATCGTCATGGTCGACGGCCAGAACGTGCTGCCCATGGCCACCAGCCAGGACCACAAGCGCGTCGGCAACCAGGACACCGGCCCGAACACCGGCGGCATGGGTGCCTACTCCCCTGCCCCGGTGGTCACCGCCGAAGTGCACCAGCGCGTGATGGACCAGGTGATCTGGCCGACCGTGCGCGGCATGGCCGAGGAAGGCAACGTCTACACCGGTTTCCTCTACGCCGGCCTGATGATCGACAAGGCGGGCAACCCCAAGGTCATCGAGTTCAACTGCCGCTTCGGCGACCCTGAGACCCAACCAGTCATGCTGCGCCTGGAGTCGAGCCTGGTGCTGCTGGTCGAGGCCGCCTTCGCCAAGGCGCTGGACAAGGTCGAAGCACAGTGGGACCCGCGCCCGAGCCTGGGCGTGGTGCTGGCTGCCGGCGGCTACCCGGGCGACTACGCCAAGGGTGACGTGATCAACGGCCTGGACGCTGCCGCGAAGATCGAAGGCAAGGTGTTCCACGCCGGTACTGCGCTCAAGGATGGCAAGGTGACTACCAACGGCGGGCGCGTGCTGTGTGCCACCGCCATGGGCAGCACCGTTGCCGACGCGCAGCAGCAGGCTTACCGCCTGGCCAAGGAAATCAGCTGGAACGGCAGTTTCTACCGCACCGATATCGGCTACCGGGCCATCGCCCGCGAACGCGGTGAGCACCAGCAGTAAGTTGTACCGGACGTCCGCAGCGCGCCCCAGCACCTTGCGCCTGCGGCATCCGGCTCGTCGACAGGGCCCCAAGGGGCCTTGCCTTCGACTTGGCGCGCCGCGCATAGTTAATACCCGGCACCTAGGCTAAGAAGGGATTTCGTAGTGCGTCGGCTTCGGATTGCCTCAGCTCTGATCGTCAGCTTGCTGACCTTGCTCTGCATGTTCCCGGCGGCGGCCGAACATGACGGAGGCTGGGCCGTTATGCTCGACGAACAGGCCAACCTGCAACTGAGCGACGTGCGCTCCGAACGTTACCGCAACCAGTTCAGCCCGCTGGTACTTGCCGACCTGGATGCCGCTCCTGCGGAACAGGCCCTGTGGCTGCACTACCGCCTGGAGCCCGGCGAGCAGGAAAAACTGCTGCGGGTTTTCGCCCCAGACCTTTCTGGCCTGGACCTCTACGCCCTCGAGGGCGACAAGCTTCTGCGTCAGCTGCACCACGGGCGCCAGGCAGGCAATGCCAGCCCGACCCTGCGTGGCAGCGACCATGTACTACCCCTGCCCAACAGCAAGCAACCCCTGGATATCTACCTGCGCCTGGTTTCCGAGCACCAGTTGCGCCCGGCCATCAGCCTGGAGCCTGCGGCCGTGGCAGCCTCCGACCAGCGCCAGCCATTGCTGTTCGGCATGCTGTTCGGCGGCTTGGTGATGCTGATCATGCACAACCTGATCCGCTTCATCTACAGCCGCTCCAGCACCACCCTGATCCTGGCGCTGTACCACGGCCTGATGCTGCTCAGCGGCCTGATCCTGCTGAACCTCAGCGGCCCCTGGTGGCACGTTTGGCATAGCGCGCAAACACCCGCCGCATACCTGACGCTGGTCCTGGCCGGCCTGGCGGGGCTGGGTTTCACCCAGCATTTCTTCTCGCCATGCAACTCGCCACGGCTAAACCGTCTGCTGCAGGGCGAGATGCTGCTGGTCGGGGTGAGCGGGTTGGTGCTGCTGTTCGTCGACACCCTGCCCCTCAACCTGATGACCTATGCCCTGATGGCCCTGGGCAGCGTGAGCATGCTGCTGGTCAGCAGTTACCACTGGTACAAGGGCTATGCGCCCGCACGTCTGTTCAGCCTGGCCATGGTGGTGTTCAACCTCGGTGGCCTGGTGCTGCTGCCAGCGCTGCTGGGCCTGACCCGTACCTCGACGCCCTGGCTGCTGTGCATCCTGCTGGGCCTGACCGTGGCCAGCGGCCTGCTGCTCAACCTGGCCGTCAGTGAACGCCTGCGGCGCATTAGCGAGGAGCGCTTCAGCGCCAGCCGCGCACTGGCCGCCAGCGATGCCGAAATCAACGCCAAGGCCGAGTTCCTGGCCAAGATCAGCCACGAAATCCGTACCCCCATGAACGGTGTGCTGGGCATGACCGAGCTGCTTCTGGGCACGCCGCTGTCGGTCAAGCAACGCGACTACGTGCAGACCATTCACAGCGCCGGCAACGAACTGCTGACGCTGATCAACGAGATTCTCGACATTTCCAAGCTGGAATCCCGGCAGATCGAACTCGATGACGTGCAGTTCGACCTCAACGCGTTGATCGAGGATTGCCTGAACATCTTCCGCGCCAAGGCCGAACAGCAGAACATCGAACTGATCAGCTTCACCCAACCACAGGTACCACGGGTGATCAGCGGCGACCCGACGCGCCTGCGCCAGGCCTTGTCGAGCCTGCTGGAGAATGCCCTGAAAAACACCGACCAGGGCGAGATACTGCTGGTAGTGGCGCTGGACCAGCGCGGCGAGGTACCGCGCCTGCGCATCGCCGTGCAGGACAGCGGCGAACCGTTGCCGGCCGCTGACCGCGAAGCCTTGCTGCAGGCCGAGTTGCACAGCCACCACTTCCTGTCCAGCAACAAGCTGGGCGGCCACCTGGGGCTGGTCATCGCCAAGCAGCTGATCGGGCTGATGCAGGGCGAGTTCGGCATCAAGAGCAGCACCGGCATGGGCAATACCCTGTGGCTGACCCTGCCGCTGGACCCTTCGCGCCTGGAACAGCCACCGGCCGACCTCGACAGCCCGCTGCGTGATGCTCGCGTACTGGTGGTGGACGACAACGACACCTGCCGCAAGGTGCTGGTACAGCAGTGCAGCGCCTGGGGCATGAACGTCAGCGCGGTCCCGTCGGGCAAGGAAGCACTGGCCCTGCTGCGCACCAAGGCCCACCTGCGCGACTACTTCGATGCCGTGCTGCTGGACCAGAACATGCCAGGCATGACCGGCATGCAGCTGGCCGCCAAGATCAAGGAAGACCCGAGCCTGAACCACGACATCCTGGTGGTGATGCTCACCGGCATCAGCAACGCGCCGAGCAAGGTCATTGCGCGCAACGCCGGGGTCAAGCGGATCCTCGCCAAGCCGGTGGCCGGCTACACGCTGAAAACCACCCTGGCCGAAGAACTGGCCCAGCGCGGCCGCGAGCAAGCCGTACCAGCCAGTTTGCCCGGCATCCCCCAGGCACTGGACCTGCCCGGCGATTTCCGCGTGCTGGTCGCCGAGGACAACAGCATCTCGACCAAGGTGATCCGCGGCATGCTTGGCAAGCTCAACCTCGAGCCCGACACCGCCAGCAATGGTGAAGAGGCCTTGCAGGCGATGAAGGCGCAGCGCTATGACCTGGTGCTGATGGACTGCGAAATGCCGATACTTGACGGTTTCTCGGCCACCCAGCAGCTGCGCGCCTGGGAAACCGCCAACCAGCGCCAGCGCACCCCGGTGGTGGCGCTGACCGCGCACATACTTGCCGAACACAAGGAACGCGCCCGCCTGGCGGGCATGGACGGGCACATGGCCAAACCGGTGGAACTGTCGCAGTTGCGAGAGCTGATCCAGTACTGGGCCAACCACCGGGAAGCCAAGGTGTATCCGGTGCATAGTTCCTGACCTGTACTGCCTGTACTGGCCTCATCGCCGGCAAGCCAGCTCCCACACCGACCGCACCGATCTCAAGATATGCACAGTACCTGTGGGAGCTGGCTTGCCGGCGATTAGGCCAGTGAAGACAACCACGATCCTACTGATACACTTCCCCTCACCTTTCCTGCCAGGGGCTTCCCCATGCTCCATGAGTTGTTCAGCGTCTACCTGAAAATGCTCGTGCTCTACAGCCCGTTCTTCGTGCTGTCGTGCTTCATCAGCCTGACCCGCGGCCATTCCAGCAAGGAGCGCAAGCAGCTGGCATGGAAGGTGGCCATCGCCGCACTCATCGCCAGTGTCCTGCTGTACCTGTTCGGTCGGGCGATCTTCGGCATCTTCGGCATCACCGCCGACGCCTTCCGCATCGGCGCTGGCAGTGTGCTGTTCATTTCGGCACTGGGCATGGCCCAAGGCAAGTCTGCGGTACAGGCCGACAACGTCCAGCAGGATGTCACCATCGTGCCGCTGACCATCCCGCTCACCGTCGGCCCGGGCACCATCGGTGCACTGCTGGTAATGGGCGTCGGCCACCCGCACTGGGACGACAAGCTGTTGGCCATCATCAGCATCGCCCTGGCCAGCTTCACCGTCGGCCTGGTGCTGTACTTGTCGCACCGTATCGAGCGCATACTCGGCGACCAGGGCCTGCAGATCGTCAGCCGGCTGATGGGGCTGTTCGTCTGCGCCCTGGCTGCGCAAATCATCTTTACCGGTATCAAAGGCTACCTGGCGCCATAGCCATTGCCTAATGCAGGTCGAACCGATACTCCCCTTGTGCATCCTTGGTTTTCATCAATGCCTCCAGCTCATCTCGCTGGTATTGGAAACGCCCGTTATCCAGCTGCAAGGAAACGCCATTGAACCCGGCTTCACCCTCCAACGCCTTTTCGACCAGCAGCATGTCCTGGGGTATGCCGGCGATCGGTGCGTCGAATTGGAAGGTGATACTGCAAAGATCGAGGGTCGGGCCCGGCTTGAGCAAGCCAAGCTCGATCACCAGTTGCGAACCCTGCGTGCTGAACTTCAGCTGGTGACGAAAACCTTCGATCGATCGGCCCAGGCCACTTCTTACTGCAGCCAGCACAGCCTCATGACGGATCGAGCGCATCTTCAGCCACGCCTCGAGTGGCTGTATCTGCGCGCTGGGCGCGGGCTGCCCCAGCTGTTTCAAGTCATGCGTACTGGCCAGCTTGATCCAGCCCAGTTGCCGGTATGCCTCGCGATAGGCGTCATACCAGGCTTCATAGTTGTCAAAGCGTGACCCCGCATTCCTGTTGGCCACCAACTGGGCGTAAAGGATGGAGTCGAAAGCAGCCTGGCGTTGAATCTGGCCAGCGTCCGCGCGATACAGTAATGCAGTCCCGCCAATCAACATCAGTTGTTCAGCTGTTCTGTCCATTGCATTGCCTCGTCACAAAGAGCCGAACAAGGCGGCGTTGCAACAACGCCGCCCTGCAATCAGAAGTCGTACTGGAGAACGTTCTCGACGCTGCGCACGCCGAGTTTGTTTTCCACGGTTTCGCGGACCTTGTCGTAGACGAAAGTGTTGAGGGTGAGCACAGCCATGCCGGCGTAGTACTCGGTCTTTTCCAGCTTCCACTGGATACCTAGGATGTCATCCTCCAGTTTGGGGGCAGAGGCCTGGATGCAGCTCACCACCATGACCACATCGTTGTTGTCGGTTTCGACGCAGGCGGCCATCCCGACCATGCCCCTGACCTTGTTCTTGCGCTTGTGATCGACCACCTTGACGTCATTTTCGACGGTGGTGAGTTTGTCGAAAGCCGCCTTGGCCAGCACACCCAACTTGGTACCACCCAGCACTGCATTGCCGACCGCACCGATCGCCCGTATAGCGACAGCGCCCACGGTGACAGACAACTCGGCAGAGGTTTCCAGCTCGAAGGTGCGACGAGGGATGGTAAAGCCAAGATCACGCATGACATCGATGAACCGGTCGTACCACTCCCTGCTCTGTTTTTCGGCATCGAAGGACTTGTCAGCCACCAAGGTGGCAAAGTGGAAGGCGTTCTTTACGTCATGACGGCTTTGCGAAGACATGCCTGCGCCGCAGGCCAGCAGGTTGCCTTCGACCAGGATGGCTGTGTCGGTCGCAGTGACTTGTGTTTCTGTGGACATGTGGAAACTCCTAGATGGTTGCCCCCCGAGTCAGGGGCGACCACCTTAGCCAGCGCGCCCAGGATGCAGCGCGCTGAAGGGTTTCCGGTGCAACTAGTCAGCCGACGGGTACCAACGCGGGGTGTAGGCCCACACCCCGCCCGACAAGCGAGGAAACACGCAGGTTGTAGATGAACCCACCAGCACCATGGTGCGCATGTCGACCATTTCCGGCAGCAGTTCGGCCAATGTGACGACCCTCAGCGTCTGCCCCGGCCTACCGATGTCACGGCCAAGGACTACAGGCGTGTTACCCTCGCGGTGCCGACGCACGACCTCCAGCGCTACCCCAAGCTGGTGCGGCCTGGCCTTGGAAATCGGGTTGTAGAATGCCAGCACCAGGTCGGCCTGGGCCGCCAGGTCCAGGCGTTTTTCAATGATCGACCACGGCTTGAGGTTGTCGGACAGCGACATCACACAGAAGTCATGCCCCAGCGGCGCGCCCGCCTGGGCGGCCGTCGCGAGCGAGGCCGACACCCCTGGCAGGATCTCGAGATCCACCCGGTGCCAAGCCGGGTCCGTGGACTCGTGCAGCGCTTCAAGTACCGCAGCCGCCATGGCGAACACCCCCGGGTCTCCCGACGAAACCACCACCACCGAACGGCCCTGGGCCGCGAGTTCGAAGGCATGCCGGGCACGCTGCATCTCTTCACGGTTGTCGGTGCAGTGCAGTACCTGGTCGTCACGGAACGGGCCGGCCATGCGCACGTAGGTTTCGTAACCGAGCACATCCTCGGCCCGCGCAAGCTCGGCCTTGACCGCCGGCACCATCAGCTCGGCTGCACCCGGCCCCAGGCCGATGACCGCCAAACGACCCCGACGACGACCGATCTGCGCCACTTCGACCGGGGCAGGCGCCACCGCGATGACCACGTCTGCCACCTCGATCAGCTGCGCAGCAGGCAATGCCGCGGCAACCATGCTGGCGAGATCATGCGTCCTGGCAGCAAAGCGCAAGGCAACCCCCAGGGCCTGTGCGGCCTCGTACAGGGCGCTATCGGCCATGGCTTGCTCGTCGGCCAGCAGGCAGGCCACTGCCGGCTCGGCGATGCCGGCCTGCTGCAATGCCGACCGGATACTGGCCAGGCTACCGCCAGCAACACCCACCACCACCGAACGCGGGTGGATCAGCAGTTCGTCGCGGCTGGCCGCGCGCGCCTGGTGCCCCACATGGATGGTACGCCGGGCCGCCTCACTGGCAGGCAACTGCGCCTGCTGCAGCCACGGCGCGTCACCTTCGATGCGCACCGCCTCGCCAGCCAGCAGGTCAGAGACGAAGCGCTTGCCTTGCTCGATATCCGCCAGCGCATAACCTTGCGGCGGGTTCAGCAGGCAAGTGCCGAAACGCAACTCGCCGCTGGTGGTAATCGCCGCAGCAACGCCCAGTGCTTCAGCGATTTCGCGCGCCATCACGTTCACACCGCCAAGGCCACCGAGCAACGGCACTACCGCGCTGCCGTCTTCGGCCACGGCCAGTACCGGCGGCTCGACACCTTTCTCGCTGAGCAGGCTGGCGAGGCTGCGGATGACGATACCCGCCGCGCACAAGGCAATGATCGGAGTGTTCTGCTGGTACAGCCCACGCAGGGTATCGCCGAACGCGGTGTAGCAAAGGTCGGCACCCTCGACCCGTCCTTCCAGCCCATGGATCGATGCTTGTGGATAACACTGCTGGATACGCTGCGCCGTGGCCAGGCTGCCCTGGCCAAGGATGACGATCGCCGGTGCCTGGTGCATGTTCAGCCCTGCCATTTTTCACCCGGCACGATAATCAGCGAGAAGTACGGCGACGACTGTGGGTCGACCTGATCCAGCGGCACGATTTTCTGGTTGGCCATGGTCGCCCGCTCCACATACAGCGCGCGCCCGTCCAGGCCCAGTTCGGCCAGCACTTCGCGCACCTTGGGGAAGTTGCGGCCAAGCTTCATGATCACCGCCGCGTCGGCATCGGCCAGGCGACGCTTGAGTTCTTCGGCCGGCAACACGCCAGACAGCACCGACAGGCTCTGGTTGCGGTACACCAGCGGCGCGCCCAGTACCGAGGCGCCACCGAGCATCGAGCAGACGCCGGGGATTACTTCGGCCTCGTAGCGCTGCGCCAGGCGATCGTGCAGGTACATGTAGGAGCCGTAGAAGAACGGGTCGCCTTCGCAGATCACCGCCACGTCGCGGCCGGCATCCAGATGCTCGGCCACCTGCACGCTGGCCTCGTCGTAGAAGTCGCTGATCACCTGTTCATAGGAAAGCGGCGCTGGCAGCGCTTCGGTGGTTACCGGGTAGACCAGCGGCAGCAAGGTCTGCTCGGGCTGCAGGTGCGCCTCGATGATGCCGAAGGCATTGCCACGCTTGCCCTTGGCCACGAAGTAGCCGACCACCGGCGCTTCACGTAGCAGACGCAGGGCCTTGAGGGTAATCAGTTCAGGGTCGCCAGGGCCCACGCCCAGGCCCAGCAGACGTCCACGCGGCACCATCATTCCACCTCCGTGGCCAGGGCGTTGACCGCGGCGGCGGCCATCGCACTGCCGCCAAGGCGGCCCTGCATGATCACGAACGGCACGCCACGGCTGTCGGCGGCGAGCATCGCCTTGGACTCGGCGGCACCGACGAAACCGACCGGGAAGCCGAGGATCAGTGCCGGTTTCGGGGCGCCGGCGTCGAGCATTTCCAGCAGATAGAACAGCGCGGTAGGGGCGTTGCCGATCACCACCACACTGCCTTCCAGGTACGGTCGCCACAGCTCCAGGGCCACGGCGGAACGGGTGTTGCCGGCGTCTTTCGCCAGGCCCGGTACGCTCGGGTCGCGCAGGGTGCAGATGACCTTGTTGTCGGCGGGCAGGCGGGCGCGGGTAATACCTTCGGCGACCATGTGCGCATCGCACAGAATCGGCGCGCCGTTCAGCAACGCCTCGCGCCCGGCCCGGCCGGCGCCTTCGGAGAACTGCAGGCCATCGATGGCGTCGACCATGCCACAGGCGTGGATCACGCGCACGGCGAGCTTTTCGAGGTCTGCGGGGATCCGCTCGAGTCGGGCTTCCTCGCGGATGATCCGGAAGGAATTGCGATAGATCTCCTGACCATCGCGGATATAGTCAATCATCAAGGTGCTCCGTCGGCAGGTCGAGCATGGCGCCTGCTTCATTCAAGGTAAGGTCGGTGGCGCGCAGGGCGCCGAAGCCCGGCTGGCGCGCATCACGCAGGTACAGGTCGTAACGGCCCGGCGCGCGCGCCAGCAGGGTGGCCGGGGCAACATGAGCCACGGCGCAGGATCGGGGGCAACCGGAGAGGTGCACGCTGCCGGGCACGCCAGGGCCGAGCAGTGCAGCCAGGGTGACGGCGTCGGCCTTGGTCTCGCCCAGGGCCTTGGCACAGCCACTGGCGCCGGTACATGCGCTTATGCGGGCCAGTGGCTCATGGTCATGGCATAGCAGGCCCAGTGCGGACAACCCGGCCTGGGCGTGATCGATGTGTTGCGCTTGCAGGTTGGTCAGCACCAGGCTTTGCCAGGGACTCAGGCGCAGGCTGCCATCGCCATGTTCACGGGCAACGCGCGCAGCGCCACGCAGCATGGCCGGGGTCAGGCGCCCCTGCGGCGGGGCAACGCCCAAGGCGACGCCCTGCGCCTGGGGCAGGACGCCCAGCCACGAGACGCTGCGCGGTTCACGCCGCCACGCGAGCACGGCGGCATCGCGGCGGATGGCCAGGCCGAGTCCGTCGATGAAATCGGTTGCCGAACACACCTCGAGCAACTGGCGCATGCGCGACTGTGCCGGGGTGGCCAGGTCGAGAAAGCGCTCCAGCACCGCACGCACCAGCACCAGGCCTTGGTTTGCCGGCACCGCGCCGAGCACCTGGCCGTCTGCCGGGCAACCTGCCAGGCCAAACGCCAGCCAGGTCTGCTGCCCCAGGCGCAGGGCAGACAGCCACAGGTCATGGGGGTGTTCGAGCATGGCCAGGTTTTCGCCGGCATCCAGCTGCACGGCAAACTTGGCCGACAACTGGTGAAAACGCGGGGTGCCCTCCAGCAGGTCGAGGATCTGCCCGGCCAACGGTCGAGCGTCCAGCAGCATCGCCGGGTCATGCCCGGCCAGCGGGCTGAGCATCAGGTTGCGCACATCGTCACCGGCGGCATCACGTGGGCCCAGGCCGGCAGCGAGCAGCGTCTCGACCAGGCCGCGATGCTCGCTACCGATGCCGCGAATCTGCAGGTTGCCGCGGTTGGTGGCCTCGATCACGCCACCGGCGAAACGCTCGGCCGCCGCCGCCACCGCATCGGCCTGGTCGGCCAGCAGCAGGCCACCCGGCAGCTTGATGCGGCAGATACCGCCATCACGGGCACCGACGATGCGCCACAACCCCGGGCAGGCCGAGGGACGGGGCGATACATGGGGGGCATGGGCCTGGGTCAAAGGGGCGTCCGGCAATCTGTGAAAATGCGCTTGAGTGTAGAAGGCGCGGTATTATGCCTGCTTTGTCCGGCGGCATGAAAAGCCGGTGGTCGAGCATCATCGACGATCGAGTAGAAATTAAGGACCGCGTCGCCTTCTTCGCGGGCATACCCGCTCCCACAGAATCACCGCTGCCCTCAACGGCAGCGCTGTACCTGTGGGAGCGGGCGAGCCCGCGAAGGGGCGCGCAGCGGCCCCAAAAATGGCGGAATGAAATACATGGCACCCTGGCTGACAGTAGTAGGTATCGGCGAAGACGGCTTCAGCGGCCTGGGCAAGCAGGCCCGGCGCGCGCTGCTGGGCGCTGCGCGGATCTTCGGCAGCCCGCGCCAGCTGGCCTTGCTGCCACGCTGCGTGGCCGGCGAACGGCTGGGCTGGCCAAGCCCGTTCTCGCTGGCCCCGGTCCTGGCCCTGCGCGGCCAGCCGGTGTGCGTGCTGGCCAGCGGCGACCCGATGTTCTACGGCGTCGGTGCCAGCCTGGCGCGCCAACTGCCCGCCGCTGAAATACGCGTGCTGTCGATGCCCTCCTCCTGCGCCCTGGCCGCCGCCCGCCTGGGCTGGCCACTGCAGGACGTGCAGGTGGTATCGCTGGTCGCTCGGCCCCTGGCAGCGCTCAATGCCCATCTGCACAGCGGTGTGCGCCTGCTGGTGCTGAGCAACGACGGCGACAGCCCGGCAGCAATTGCTACGCAGCTGCGCGAGCGGGGCTTCGGGCCAAGCCGCCTGCGAGTCTTCGAACACTTGGGTGGCGTGGACGAACGTGAGTTGGCCGGCACCGCCCAGGACTGGCCGCACAGCGACGTCGCCGCGCTCAACCTGGTAGCCATCGAGTGCCTGGCCACGCCCGAGGCGCCGCGCCTGCACCGGCTGGCCGGGCTGCCGGACAGCGCCTTCCGGCATGACGGCCAGCTGACCAAGCGCGACGTCCGCGCCATTACCCTGGCCCGCCTGGCACCACAGCCCGGCGAACTGCTGTGGGACGTGGGCGCCGGCTGCGGCTCGATCGGCATCGAATGGATGCGCGCCCACCCGGCCTGCCGCGCCTTGGCCATCGAGGCCGACGAAGGCCGCCAGGGCTTCATCGAACACAACCGCGATGCGTTGGGTGTACCCGGCCTGCAACTGGTCCGCGGCAAGGCACCAGCGGCGCTGGAGGGCCTGGAGCAACCGGATGCGATCTTCATCGGTGGCGGCGTCACCCGCGAAGGTGTGCTCGACCTGTGCTGGGCAAGCCTGCGCCCCGGCGGCCGGCTGGTAGCCAATGCGGTGACCCTGCAAAGCGAACTGGCCCTGGCGCATTTCCGTGAACGCCACGGTGGCGAGCTGACCCGCATCCATGTCGCCCATGCCCAGCCATTGGGCGCGTTCGACACTTGGCGCCAGGCGCTGCCGATCACCTTGCTGGACGTGGTGAAACCCGCCAATGCGTGAAGAAACCCGCGAACAGCCCGCCCCCCTGCGCAGCGGCCTGACCACCGGCAGCTGCGCCACTGCCACCAGCCTGGCGGCAGCGCGCTTGCTGCTGGGAGGCGAGAGCAGCGACGCCGTCAGCATCACCCTGCCCAAGGGCAAGGTGGTGCAGATGCGCCTGGAGTTCTGCCGCCTAACCAGCCAAGGTGCCGAAGCGGGCACGCTCAAGGACGCCGGCGACGACCCGGACGTGACCCACGGCGCCCTGCTCTATAGCCAGGTTCGCCTGCTGGCCGAACCTGGCATCCGTTTTGTCGCCGGCACCGGCGTCGGCACCGTGACCCGCCCGGGGCTGGTGCTGGCGGTGGGTGAGCCGGCCATCAACCCGGTGCCACGGCGCATGATCAGCGAACACCTGCAACGCCTGGCGGACGAATGCAGCTATCCCGGCGGCTTCGAGGTGACGGTCAATGTGCAGGGCGGCGAGCAACTGGCCCTGAAGACCATGAACCCGCGCCTGGGCATTCTCGGCGGTCTGTCGATCCTCGGCACCAGCGGCATCGTGCGGCCGTTTTCCTGCGCGGCCTACATTGCCTCGATCCACCAAGGCATCGATGTCGCCCACACCAACGGCTACACGCATATCGCTGCATGCACCGGCAACGCCAGCGAAGACACCATGCGCCGCGTCTATGGCCTGCCGGAAATAGCCCTGATCGAAATGGGCGACTTCGTCGGTGCGGTGCTCAAGCACCTGCGCAAAGTACCGGTGCCACGCCTGACCCTGTGCGGCGGTTTCGGCAAGATCAGCAAGCTGGCTGCCGGGCACATGGACCTGCACAGCCGTCATTCCAGCATCGACCTGCCGCAACTGGCCGGCTGGGCGGCGGACATCGGCGCCGACGCTGCGCTGCAGGCATCGATCATTACTGCCAACACCAGCCAACAGGCCCTGGCACTGGCCCATGCAGCCGGCATTCCCTTGGGTGACGCGGTGTGCGCCCACGCCCTGGCCTTCGCCCGCAGCGTGGTGCCGGCGCAGGTGCAGGTGGAGGTGTTCGCCATCGATCGCCAGGGTGGCATCGTCGGCCGGGCGGGTGTGCAATGAACGGGCGCATCCTGCTGCTGGGCGGCGTCACCGAAGCCCTGGCCATCGCTCGCCGCCTGGGCCCACAGCATGTCTACAGCCTGGCGGGCATCGGCCGGGTGCCGCAGGACCTGCAATGCCAGGTTCGGGTCGGCGGCTTTGGCGGTGCCGAAGGGCTGGCGAACTACCTGCACGATGCAGGCATCACGTTGCTGATCGATGCTACCCATCCCTATGCCGCGCAGATCAGCCGCAACGCGGCCAACGCCGCACGCTTGGCCGGTATTCCGTGCTGGGCCTTGCGCCGCCCGGCCTGGCAGACACAAGCGGGGGACGACTGGCGCGAGGTCGAGGACTGGGCGAGGTTGATCGAGGCACTCAAGCCGTTTCGCAGGCCATTGTTCACGCTGGGGCGCGAGCCGCTGCAACATCTGGACGAGATACCGCTGGAGCAGTTCTGGACCTTGCGTGCGTTGGAAACGTGCCCTGGCAACGATCGCTGCGAAGTGATTGGCGCGCGCGGGCCGTTCCATATCGAGGATGAGCGGGCGTTGTTCCAGCGCCGCAAGATCGATGTGCTGATCAGCAAGAACAGCGGCAGCGTAGCGACCGAACCGAAGCTGGAGGTGGCGCGGGAGCTGGGGATACCTGTGCTGATCCTGAAGCGACCGGCTTTGCCGGATGTGAACCGGGCATTCGATTCGCCAGCCGACCTGGCTGCGGCACTCGACCTGCGCGGATGACAAACTCCGCAAGCGCACCGCAGATCCCTGTGGGAGCGGGTTTACCCGCGAAGAAATCAACGCGGTGCATGGCACCGGCTTCGCCGGTGTTCGCGGGTGAACCCGCTCCCACAGGGGACGCGGCAACTTTCATGTATTTGCACAAGACAGTTGCTCCTACAGCCATTTCGGACTTTTCTTGCAAACCATGAAGTGGCCATGTGCCGCACTGCTACCTTAAACTCGGCACTCCCCCCCGGAAGGCGCTACCCATATGGAAATGCAATGGTGGATCTGGCTGGTCTTCGGCATCGCGCTGATCCTGCTCGAACTGGTCCTGCCGACGTTCTTCATCCTCTGGTTCGGCATCGGCGCCGTGCTGGTGTCGCTCATTTCACTGGCCGCCCCCAGCCTGCAACTGGACATGCAGGTGCTGCTGTGGGTGCTGATGTCGTCAGTCACCACGGCACTGTGGTTCAAGCTGTTCCGGCGCAAGCAACCAGACGTGCGCTGGACCGCCGAAAGCGTGATCGGTGAAATGGGGCTGCTGACTGCTGGTGTATCGGAGTTCCAGAAAGGCCGTGTGCGCTTCCAGAAGCCTATCCTCGGCAACGAGGAATGGACCTGCATCGCCGACAGCGAGATCGCGGCCGGCGAGCGGGTACGCCTGACCGCCATCGAAGGGAACATCGCCCGGGTCATCCGGGCCTGAGTCCGCACTAAAAGGAATTTCGCACCATGACCAGCCTCATCGTCGTCGCCGCCATTGCCCTGTTCGTCCTGATCACCGTGTTCAAGGGGGTACGCATCGTGCCCCAGGGCGAGGAATGGATCGTCGAGCGCCTGGGCCGCTACCACAGCACGCTCAAGCCCGGCCTGAACATCGTCATCCCGTACATGGATGTGGTCGCCTACCGCCTGCCGACCAAGGACATCATCCTCGATGTACAGCAGCAGGAAATCATCACCAGGGACAACGCGGTGATCGTGGCCAACGCCCTGTGCTTCGCCAAGGTGGTCGACCCGCAGAAAGCCTCCTACGGTGTGCAGGACTTCTCGTTCGCCGTCACCAGCCTGACCATGACCTCGCTGCGCGCCATCGTCGGCGCCATGGACCTTGACGAAGCGCTGTCCAGCCGCGAGCAGATCAAGGCGCGCCTGCGCGAGGCGATGTCCGAGCAGACCGAAGACTGGGGCGTGACCGTACGCTCGGTGGAAATCCAGGACATCAAACCCTCGGAGAACATGCAACTGGCCATGGAGCGCCAGGCTGCAGCAGAGCGTGAACGAAAGGCCGATGTGACCCGTGCCGAAGGGGCCAAGCAGGCGGCGATCCTGGAAGCAGAAGCACGCTTGCAGGCTGCCAGGCTGGATGCCGAAGCGCAGATCAGCCTGGCCGAGGCCTCGGCGCGGGCGATTTCGCTGGTCAAGGACGCGGTCGGCAACGAGACCGTGCCGGCGATGTACCTGTTGGGCGAGCGCTATGTGGGGGCCATGGAGAACCTGGCGGGCAGCAGCAATGCCAAGGTGGTGGTGCTGCCGGCGGACCTGCAGGAGACCGTGCGAGGGTTGATGGGCCGCAACAAGGCTTGAGGGTACCTTGATCTTCATCGCTGGCAAGCCAGCGCCCACAGGTTTACCCCAGGCCTTGAAATCTGTGCGGTCCCTGTGGGAGCTGGCTTGCCGGCGATTGGGCTGCAAAGCTGCCCCTCGAAGGGCCCGGCCTGCGTCACTTCACCGCACCCCGCCATTTTTACCTATACTCCGCCTTACAATACCCACCACGATTCCTGACCGGATCTCTCCATGCCCCCACGTCGGCACATCGCCTGGATAGCCTGCCTTGCAGTGCTGTTCAACCTGCTGGCCATGCCGCTGTCTTCCGCCGCGCCCAAGGGCCCGGCCGAGCAGCTGCTATGGGGGGCCTTCTGTTCCAGCATGGCCAACAAGGCCAAGGTCGACGTCCAGGCCCTGGCCAAGATCGACCTCGGCCCGCAAAGCGACGACAGCGCCAGCATGATGAATTGCTGGTGCTGCTCCGGTGCCGCGCCACTGCTGGCCTTGCCCGGCTACCCGCCGCAGCTGCACAACCCGCCGATACTGCTGGCCGGCCTGCTGCCGCCACCCGCCGACTACCACGCCACGCCGCGCCAACTCTGGCCGGCGCTCAACCCCCGTGCCTCTCCGCTGGCCTGAGTTCATCACGCTGTCTGCCTGAACCTGAACAGAAACGGAGATTCACCATGCTCAAGCACGCCCTCGTCATGGCCGCCCTGTTGCTGCCCGGCGCCTTTGCCAATGCCCACGAATACAGCGTGGGTGACCTGCACATCGCCCACCCCTGGTCACTGCAGCTGCCCCCCAACGCCCCCAACGTCGCGGCGTATTTCGTGGTGCACAACAATGGCCAGGCCGACGACCGCCTGCTCGGTGTCGACAGCCCCATCAGCGATGACGCACAACTGCACGAGCATGCCATGAGCGCCAGCGGTGCCATGAAGATGCAGCAGGTACCCAGCGTGGTGGTGCCCGCCGGCAAGGACCTGACCTTCGCCCCCAGCGCCTACCATGTGATGCTGATGCAGCCCAAGGACCGCAGCCTGCTCAGCGACGGCAAGCGCTTCCCGTTGACCCTGCACTTCGAAAAGGCCGGCGATATCACCGTCGATGTGGCCGTGCAGAAGCAGGCGCCGACGGACCAGCCGCAAGCCCACGAACACGCGCACTGATCACCCGCTGAAAGGCACTCGTCATGAGCCTGCCGCGCAACAGCATCAGCCGTACCACCCGCCCTGACCGCAGGCGCGCCGGTGGCGGATGGCTGAGCCTGTTCGCCATGTGGATGATCTTCATCGGCCCGCTGATTTCCCAGTCGATGCCGATGGACCACCACGCCGGCATGAGCATGCCGATGGACATGCCGATGGCCACCGCCCATCAGCATGGCGGCGACGCCCATCACGGCCAGACTGGCGATGGCCAGCTGCATGTGATGTGGGAAAAGTGCGGTTACTGCAGCCTGTTGTTCAACTGCCCGGCCCTGCCCCAGGCCCTCAGCCCGCTCAGTGCCAGCAGCGTCGTACCCACCACCCACCTGTTCGCACCCACGCGCCAGGGCCATGCCCGGCAGGCTGTATTCCCCGGCGCGCGCAGCCGCGCCCCACCTTCCTCGATCAACGTCTGAACCCACATTTTTTGCGCACGGAGCCAGGAGGCTTCGCGCTGACCCATGACTGATCGACTGGAATCATTATGTCCGGCTGCACCCCTGTTTTTGCCTTGTCCCTGCGTGGGACCATCGCCGCCGTGTGCGGCTCGCTGCTCGCGCCCGTGGCCCTGGCCACCGACCCAGGCCATGAAGGCCATGCACACGACGCCCCCGAGCTGAGCCCGACGGTGATCACCGCCGTGGCCCCGAGCTCGCCGCTGACCGTGGTCACCAACCCGAAAGACCCGCGCCAGCCGGTGCCGGCCAGCGATGGCGCCGACTACCTGAAGACCATCCCCGGCTTCTCGGCCATCCGCGCCGGCGGCACCAACGGCGACCCTGTACTGCGCGGCATGTTCGGCTCGCGCCTGAACATCCTCACCAATGGCGGCCTGATGCTGGGCGCCTGCCCCAACCGCATGGATGCCCCCACGTCGTATATTTCGCCGGAAACCTACGACCGCCTGACCGTGATCAAAGGCCCGCAAAGCGTGATCTGGGGCCCGGGCGGCTCGGCGGGCACCATCCTCTTCGAGCGCGAGCCGGAGAAGTTCGGCACCCTCGGCAGCCGGGTCAATGCCAGCCTGCTGGCCGGCTCCAACGGCCGTTTCGACAAGGTGCTGGACACTGCCGCCGGCAACGACCAGGCCTACGCCCGCTTCGTCGGCAACCAGTCGCGCTCGGACGACTACCATGACGGCGATGACAACACCGTGCCGTCACGCTGGGACAAGTGGAATGGCGATGTCGCCCTCGGCTGGACCCCGGACCAGGACACCCTGCTGGAACTCACCGCCGGCAAGGGCGATGGTGAGGCCCGCTATGCCGGGCGTGGCATGGACGGCTCGCAGTTCAAGCGCGAAAGCCTGGGCCTGCGTTTCGAAAAATCCAACCTCGGCGAGGTGCTCGACAAGGTCGAGGCGCAGGTCTACTACAACTACGCCGACCACGTGATGGACAACTACAGCCTGCGCACGCCTTCGGGCAGCGGCATGATGGGCATGCCGATGGTCAGCAACGTCGACCGCCGCACCATGGGCGCACGCATCAAGGCCACCTGGCGCTGGGCCGATGTGCAACTGATCGGCGGCATCGACGCGCAGACCAACGAACATCGCAAACGCGGCGGCATGGGTGTGGACGCGCACAAGGGCCAGGCCTGGACCAAGGACGCCGACTTCCACAACTACGGTGCCTTCGGCGAGCTGACCTGGTACGTCAGCGGTGAGGACCGCATGATTACCGGTGCCCGCCTGGACCGCGCCTCGGCCCGCGACTTCCGCGCAACCAGCGCCACCAACGGCGACACCCGCGCCGATACCCTGCCCAGCGGTTTCGTCCGCTACGAGCACGACCTGGCAGCCATCCCGGCCACCACGTACATCGGCCTTGGTCATGCCCAGCGTTTCCCCGACTACTGGGAGCTGTTCTCGCCCAAGCTGGCACCACCCGGTGCGGCCAATGCTTTCGACGGTATCAAACCAGAGAAGACCACCCAGCTCGACTTCGGTGTCCAGTACCGCGACGAGCGCATGGAAGCCTGGGCGTCTGGCTACATCGGGCAGATCCGTGACTACATCCTGTTCGACTACCAGGGAATGAGCTCCCAGGCTCGCAACATCGACGCCCGCATCATGGGCGGCGAACTGGGCGCGGCCTACCAGCTGACGGAAAACTGGAAGGCCGACGCCACGCTGGCCTACGCCTGGGGCAAGAACAGCAGTGACGGCACAGCACTGCCGCAAATGCCGCCTCTGGAAAGCCGCCTGGGCCTGACCTACAGCCGCGATGCATGGAGCGTCGGCGCACTGTGGCGGCTGGTGGCGGCGCAGAACCGCATCGCCGAGAACCAGGGCAACGTGGTCGGCAAGGACTACGACAACAGCGCGGGCTTCGGCGTGTTCTCGCTCAATGGCGCCTACAAGGTAAGCAACCACCTCAAGCTCAGCGCAGGGGTCGACAACCTGTTCGACAAAACCTACGCCGAGCACTTGAACCTGGCCGGGAACGCCGGGTTCGGCTACCCGGCTAGCGATCCACAGCCGGTCAACGAGCCAGGCAGGACCTTCTGGACCAAGGTCGACTTCAGCTTCTGACAACAACAACGGGCGCGGCGCAGGTCGCGCCCATCTGCTGGTCAAACAGGAGGTTCCCATGAGAGGAACACGCATCAACTTCTACAACCTGGCCTGGCGTTGGCACTTCTATGCGGGGCTGTTCGTGGCCGCGTTCATGATCCTGCTGGCAATCACCGGGATCATCTACCTGTTCAAGCCGCAGCTCGACCCGCTGCTGTACCGCGAGCTGATGGTGGTCGAAGCCGGCCACCACCGACAGGGCGCGGACACGATGCTGGCCGAAGTGCGCAAGGCCTACCCCGAGGGCCACGTTGGCCAGTACCTGCCGCCGCTGGACGCCGAGCGAAGCGCGCAATTCGTGGTACATGACGCCGGGCGCGAACTGAACGTTTTCGTCGACCCCTACAGCGGCAAAGTCCTTGGCGTACAGGATGGCAAGCAGAACCTGCAGGCCATCGCCCGCGCCCTGCATGGCGAACTGATGGTCGGCACGATCGGTGACCGCCTGGTAGAACTGGCCGCGGGCTGGGGCATCGTGCTGGTGGTGTCGGGCCTGTACTTGTGGTGGCCACGCGGGCGCAATGGCGCTGGCGTGCTGTGGCCACGGCTCTCGGCACGCGGCCGAATGTTCTGGCGCGACCTGCATGCGGTGACCGGTTTCTGGGGCTCGGCCTTGTTGTTGCTGATGCTGCTCAGCGGCATGACCTGGACCGGCCTGTGGGGCAAGCAGTACGCCGACTTGTGGAACCGCTTTCCGGCGGCCATGTGGAACGACGTGCCCAAATCGGACCAGCAGGCGGGTGAACTCAACAGCGCACACCGCCAGACCGTGCCGTGGGCGATGGAAAACACGCCGATGCCACAGTCCGGTGCACACGCCGAACATGCCGGGCATCACATGACGTCGAGCGCGCCCGCAGCGCCACAGGTAAGCCTGCAGCAAGTCGAAGACATCGCAACCGCGCGCCAGGTCGAGCCGGGTTACAGCATTACCGCGCCGACCACGGCCGATGGCGTGTTCACCATTGCGGTGTTCGCCGACGACCCACGCAACGACGCCACCCTGCATGTCGACCAGTACACCGGCAAGGTGCTGGCCGATGTGCGCTGGCAGGACTACAGCCCGGTGGCGCGCGCTACCGAACTGGGCGTGATGCTGCATGAAGGCAAGATGTTCGGGGCGTTCAACCAGATCATCATCCTGCTGGTGTGCCTGATGATCTTGCTGGGCTCGGTGAGCGGGCTGGTGATGTGGTGGAAGCGCAGGCCGGCCGGCGGGTTGGGTGTGCCGCCGCTGCGCCATGACTTGCCGCGCTGGAAAGTAGCGGTGGGGGTGATGCTGGTGCTGGGGTTGATGTTCCCGCTGGTGGGGGTGTCGATGGTGGTGATGTGGATGGTGGATAGCCTAGTGGTCAGGCGCGGCCGGGTGCTGGCCAGCGCTTGAGCCTTGCTTCGTTTGTGCCGGCCCTTTCGCGGGTAAACCCGCTCCTACAGTTTCTGCGCCAAGCCTGAGGGCAGCGCGGTCCCTGTGGGAGCGGGCAAGCCCGCGAAGAGGCCGGCACAGGCACAACACTGCTACCCAAAAGTCGAGTCGATCTGTCGCGCCCCGAACTGGAACGCGCGTGTTAGCCTAGCCGGCTACCTCTGACAAGACGACCGACCGTCCAACGGAATGCAGCCTATGACGCAAACCTCACCCACAGCGCCAGATGAACAGCATCTGCAACGCAACCTGACCAACCGCCACATCCAGCTGATCGCCATCGGTGGAGCGATCGGTACCGGCCTGTTCATGGGCTCGGGCAAGACCATCAGCCTGGCCGGGCCGTCGATCATCTTCGTCTACATGATCATCGGCTTCATGCTGTTCTTTGTCATGCGCGCCATGGGCGAACTGCTGCTGTCGAACCTCAACTACAAGTCGTTCATCGATTTTTCCGCCGACCTGCTCGGCCCCTGGGCAGGCTACTTCACGGGCTGGACCTACTGGTTCTGCTGGGTGGTCACCGGCATCGCCGACGTGGTCGCGATCGCGGCCTATACACAGTTCTGGTTCCCTGAACTGCCGCAGTGGATACCGGCGCTGACCTGCGTAGGGCTGCTGCTGTCGCTGAACCTGGTGACGGTGAAGATGTTCGGTGAAATGGAATTCTGGTTCGCCCTGATCAAGATCGTCGCCATCATCGGCCTGGTCGTCACCGGCCTGTACATGGTCATCACCGGCTTCACCTCGCCCAGCGGGCGCACCGCACAACTGGCCAACCTGTGGAATGACGGCGGCATGTTCCCCAATGGCCTGATGGGCTTCTTCGCCGGCTTCCAGATCGCCGTGTTCGCTTTCGTCGGCATCGAGTTGGTGGGTACAACCGCCGCCGAAGCGAAGAACCCGGAGCGCACCCTGCCACGGGCGATCAACTCGATCCCGGTACGCATCATCGTGTTCTATGTGCTGGCGCTGATCGCGATCATGGCCGTGACCCCATGGCGCGACGTGGTGCCGGGCAAGAGCCCGTTCGTGGAGCTGTTCGTGCTGGCCGGCCTGCCGGCGGCGGCGAGCATCATCAACTTCGTGGTGCTGACCTCGGCGGCCTCCTCTGCCAACAGCGGCGTTTTCTCCACCAGCCGCATGCTCTACGGCCTGTCGCAGGAAGGTGACGCGCCCAAGGCCTTCGAAAAACTGTCGAGCCGCTCGGTACCTGCCAACGGCCTGTATTTCTCCTGCACCTGCCTGCTGCTGGGTGCAGTGCTGATCTACCTGGTGCCGAACGTGATCGAGGCATTCACCCTGGTGACTACCGTTTCGGCGGTGCTGTTCATGTTCGTCTGGACACTGATCCTGCTGTCGTACCTGCAGTACCGCAAACACCGCGCGGCACTGCACCAGGCGTCGAAGTACAAGATGCCCGGCGGGCGTTTCATGTGCTACGTGTGCCTGGTGTTCTTTGCTTTCATCCTGGTGTTGCTGAGCCTGGAGGACGATACCCGCGCGGCGTTGCTGGTGACGCCGATCTGGTTCGTGCTGCTGGCGGTGACCTATCAGGGTGTGCGCAGCAAGCGTCATCCGCGCACGGCTGTGCGTAACGGCTGATGCCCCTGGGGGCTGCTCTGCAGCCATTTCGCCGGCAAGCCAGCTCTCATAGAACAACACATGACTCATTGGTTCGGCGAAGTCCTGTAGGAGCAGCCTTGTGCTGCGAAGAGGCCGGGGCTGACAAAGCCTGTCTATTGGCTTTACCGGCCTCTTCGCAGCACAAGGCTGCTCCTACAAAGGACGCGTCAGACGAGCGATATTGGTTCTCTGCGCGACAGCGCAGCCCAAAGGGCTGGGCAATCTCCCACAGGGACAGCGCATGGCTCGAGGCCGATGCGGTCTAGGTGGGAGCTGGCTTGCCGGCGATGGGCCGCGCAACGGCCCCAATCCTGTGCACATAAATCCATCAGGCACCAACCTGGATCCAGCCAACGCCCCAACACCTCGCACAACCCCTCTATTGCGCACCTTCCGCCGTTAGGCACACCCCTTGCAACACCCCTCCCCGCTTGCCCAACACATAAAAACTCAGCGGAGAGAGCACATGAAGCGACGCAGTCTGATCAAGGCCTTCACCCTTAGCGCATCGATCGCCGCAATGGGCCTGAGCTGGAGCATCCAGGCCGCCGAAACCATCAAGGTCGGTATCCTGCATTCGCTTTCGGGGACCATGGCCATTTCCGAGACTTCGCTCAAGGACATGGCGCTGATGACCATCGAGCAGATCAACGCAAAGGGCGGCGTGAACGGCAAGCTGCTCGAGCCGGTGGTGGTCGATCCGGCCTCCAACTGGCCGCTGTTCGCCGAAAAGAGCCGCCAGTTGCTTACCCAGGACAAGGTGGCAGTGGTGTTCGGTTGCTGGACCTCGGTGTCGCGCAAATCGGTGCTGCCAGTGTTCGAAGAGCTCAACGGCCTGCTGTTCTACCCGGTGCAGTACGAGGGTGAAGAGATGTCGCCGAACGTGTTCTACACCGGCGCCGCGCCCAACCAGCAGGCCATCCCGGCCGTTGAGTACCTGATGAGCGAGGACGGCGGCAGCGCCAAGCGCTTCTTCCTGCTGGGCACCGACTACGTCTACCCGCGCACCACCAACAAGATCCTGCGTGCCTTCCTGCACAGCAAGGGCGTGGCCGACAAGGACATCGAAGAGGTGTACACCCCGTTCGGCCACAGCGATTACCAGACCATCGTCGCCAACATCAAGAAGTTCTCTGCTGGCGGCAAGACAGCCGTCATTTCCACCGTCAACGGCGATTCCAATGTGCCGTTCTACAAGGAGCTGGCCAACCAGGGCCTGAAGGCCACCGATGTGCCAGTGGTGGCCTTCTCGGTGGGCGAGGAAGAACTGCGCGGCATCGACACCAAGCCTCTGGTGGGCCATCTGGCGGCGTGGAACTACTTCGAGTCTGTGGATAACCCGGTCAACCAGAAGTTCGTCGCCGACTGGAAAGCCTACGCCAAGGCCAAGGGCCTGCCAGGCGCCGACAAGGCGGTGACCAACGACCCGATGGAGGCCACCTACGTGGGCATCCACATGTGGGCGCAGGCGGTGGAAAAAGCCAAGTCCACCGATGTCGACAAGGTGCGCGAGGCACTGGCCGGGCAAAGCTTCGAGGCGCCGTCCGGTTTCACCCTGACCATGGACAAGACCAACCACCACCTGCACAAGCCGGTGATGATCGGCGAGATCCAGGATGACGGGCAGTTCAGCGTGGTGTGGGAGACCGAGCAACCGCTGCGGGCGCAGCCATGGAGCCCGTTCATTCCCGGCAACGACAAGCGCCCTGATTACGCCGTGAAAGGTAACTGAGTGCACTGGGGCTGCTTTGCAGCCCATTCGCGGGCACGCCCGCTCCCACAGGGACCGCACAATTTTCAAACTGTGCACCGTACCTGTGGGAGCGGGCATGCCCGCGAAGAATCCACCGCCGATTTCCAGGATTACCCGCATGCTCAGACTGCTGCTCACCCTGCTCCTGCTGATGCCCTTGGCAACCCAGGCCAGCGAGGGCGAATTCTTCCTCGCTGCCAAGCCCGCCGAGCAAGCCCGCCTGCTCGAAGGCTGGGCCGCACAACCCGATACCGCGCGCCTGGAGCTGCTGGGCAACCTGCGCCAGGGCCGCATCGCCGCCGACGACACGCGCAAGGTACGCATGAACAACCGCCTGCGTGGCCTGATCGACAATGCCTTGGCTAGCCACCAGTTGCTCAGCGACAACAGCGACATCCGCCTGGCCGCTGCCCAACAACTACAGAAAAGCGCGCAACCGGCGCAAATGGCTTTCCTCGACCGGCGCTTCGCCAGCGAACCGGATGCCGCCGTGCACGCCGCCCTCGGCCTTGCCCTGGCCAACCTGCAACTAGGTGCCAGTGAGCCGGCAGTACGCCTGGCCGCCGTTCGCCTGCTCGGCGAAACCGGTGACCCGCTGGCCCGCACCCGCCTCGAAGCCTTGCTGCAACCCAACGCGGAAACCGACCCGGGCGTGCGCACCGCCGCCGAAACCAGCCTGGCCCAGGTGCAGCGCAAGCTGCTGGCCGGCGAACTGCTCGGCCAGGCCTTCAGCGGCCTGTCGCTGGGCTCGATCCTGCTGCTGGCAGCCCTTGGCCTGGCCATCACCTTCGGCCTGCTCGGGGTGATCAACATGGCCCACGGCGAAATGCTGATGCTCGGCGCCTATAGCACCTACATGGTCCAGGTACTGCTGCAGCGCTACGCCCCCGGCGCCATCGAGTTCTACCCACTGATCGCCCTGCCGGTGGCCTTCACCGTCAGTGCCGGCGTCGGCATGGCGTTGGAGCGCACGGTAATCCGCCACCTGTATGGCCGCCCTCTGGAAACCCTGCTGGCGACCTGGGGCATCAGCCTGATCCTGATCCAGGCCATCCGCCTGCTGTTCGGCGCGCAGAACGTAGAAGTCAGCAACCCGGCCTGGCTGTCGGGTGGCATCCAGCTGCTGCCCAATCTGGTACTGCCATACAACCGCCTGGTGATCATCGGCTTCGCCCTGGCCGTGGTACTGCTCACCTGGCTGCTGCTCAACCGCACACGGCTGGGCCTGAACGTGCGCGCGGTCACCCAGAACCGCAACATGGCCGCCTGCTGCGGCGTGTCCACCGGGCGCGTCGACATGCTCGCCTTCGGCCTCGGCTCGGGCATCGCCGGGCTTGGTGGCGTTGCCCTGAGCCAGGTCGGCAACGTCGGCCCGGACCTGGGCCAGAGCTACATCATCGACTCGTTCCTGGTGGTGGTGCTCGGCGGCGTCGGCCAATTGGCCGGCAGCCTGTGGGCAGCCTTCGGCCTTGGCATCGCCAACAAGCTGCTGGAGCCGCAGATCGGCGCCGTGCTCGGCAAGATCCTCATCCTTGCGTTGATCATTCTGTTCATCCAGAAGCGCCCGCAAGGCCTGTTCGCCCTCAAGGGACGGGTAATCGACTGATGAACCAGCCACTGCTTGTCACCGCTACGCAAAAGGCCGGGCCACGCCTGACCCTGGCCATCGGCGCCGTCGTCGTCCTGTTGCTTGTGGCCCTGCCGCTGCTGTCGCTGCTGCCGGCGGACCATGCCCTGCAGGTGTCGGCCTACACCCTGACCCTGGTCGGCAAGATCCTCTGCTACGCCATCGTCGCTCTGGCCCTGGACCTGGTCTGGGGCTACGCCGGGCTGCTGTCGCTAGGCCACGGGCTGTTCTTCGCCCTCGGTGGCTACGCCATGGGCATGTACCTGATGCGCCAGGCCGCGGGTGACGGCCTGCCAGGGTTCATGACCTTCCTGTCGTGGAGCGAGCTGCCGTGGTACTGGGCTGGCACCCAGCATTTCGCCTGGGCCCTGTGCCTGGTGGTGCTGGCGCCCGGGCTGCTGGCGCTGGTGTTCGGCTGGTTCGCCTTCCGCTCGCGGATCAAGGGCGTGTACTTCTCGATCATGACCCAGGCGCTGACCTTCGCCGGCATGTTGCTGTTCTTCCGCAACGAAACCGGCTTTGGCGGCAACAACGGCTTTACCAGCTTCCGCTCCATCCTTGGCTTCGACATTGCCGCCCAAGGCACCCGTGCAGTGCTGTTCCTGCTCACCGTCGGCCTGCTGCTGGCCAGCCTGTACCTGTGCTGGGGCCTGACCCGCAGCAAGTTCGGCCGCCTGCTCACCGCCGTGCGCGACGCCGAAAACCGCCTGATGTTCTGCGGCTACGACCCACGTGGTTTCAAGTTGCTGGTGTGGGTGCTCAGCGCCGTACTGTGCGGCCTGGCCGGTGCGCTGTACGTACCGCAGGTGGGCATCATCAACCCCAGCGAGATGTCGCCGACCAACTCCATCGAAGCCGCCGTGTGGGTGGCCCTGGGCGGGCGCGGCACCTTGATCGGCCCGCTGCTCGGCGCCGGTCTGGTCAATGGCATGAAAAGCTGGTTCACCGTGGCCTTCCCGGAGTTCTGGCTGTTCTTCCTCGGCGCGTTGTTCATCCTCGTCACCCTGTACCTGCCCAAGGGCGTGGTCGGCCTGTTGAAGAAAAGGAGCCAGCCATGAGAGGCGTGCCCCCGGTACACCCGGAATTCATGCTCGAACCGGTGTTCGACAACCTCGGCGCCAGCCGCGACGCCATCGGCCTGGGCCAAAGCCGCAAGACCGGCCTCGACACCCGCCACGGTACGGTGCTGAGCCTGGAAGACATCAGCGTCAGCTTCGATGGCTTCAAGGCACTGAACGCGCTGAACCTGTACATCGGCGTGGGCGAGCTGCGTTGCATCATCGGCCCCAACGGTGCCGGCAAGACCACGATGATGGATGTGATCACTGGCAAGACCAGGCCCGACACCGGTACGGCCTATTTTGGCGACACCCTCGACCTGACCCGCATGAGCGAATACCAGATCGCCCAGGCCGGCATAGGCCGCAAGTTCCAGAAGCCCACGGTGTTCGAGGCGCTGACGGTGTTCGAAAACCTGGAGCTGGCGCTGAAGACCGACAAGTCGGTATGGGCCAGCCTGGCAGCGCGCTTGGGTGGGGAGCAGCGCCAGCGCATCGAGGAGGTGCTGACCACCTTGCGCCTGCTGCCGCTGGCCCAGCGCCAGGCGGGGCTGTTGTCGCATGGGCAGAAGCAGTTCCTGGAGATCGGCATGCTGCTGGTGCAGGAGCCGCAACTGCTGTTGCTGGACGAACCGGTAGCGGGCATGACCGATGCCGAGACCGAGTTCACCGCCGAGCTGTTCAAGGGGCTGGCTGGCAAGCATTCGCTGATGGTGGTGGAGCACGACATGGGGTTTGTCGGCAGCATTGCTGACCATGTGACCGTGCTGCACCAAGGCAGCGTGCTGGCGGAAGGGTCGCTGGAGCAGGTGCAGGCGGATGAGCGGGTGGTCGAGGTGTATCTGGGCCGCTAGACATGGATACCTGTGCCGGCCTCTTCGCGGGTAAACCCGCTCCCACAGGTACGGCACAGGCCTGAAGAGCTGCGCGGTCCTTGTGGGAGCGGGTTTACCCGCGAAAGGGCCAGCACAGGCAAAGCAGATTTCCCAGGAACCACACATGCTGAAAATCGACACCCTGCACCAGTATTACGGCGGCAGCCACATCCTCCGGGGCCTGTCCTTCGAAGCCAAGGTCGGCGAAGTCACCTGCCTGCTGGGCCGCAACGGCGTGGGCAAGACCACCCTGCTGCGCTGCCTGATGGGGCTGGTCCCGGCCCGCGACGGCAGCATCGAATGGGAAGGCAAGCCGATCACCAGCCTCAAGCCCCAGCAACGGGTCCACGCCGGCATCGCCTACGTGCCCCAAGGCCGCGAGATCTTCCCGCGCCTCACCGTCGAGGAAAACCTGCTGATGGGCCTTTCGCGCTTCCCCGCCCGTGAAGCTCGGGAGGTACCGCCCTTCATCTACGAACTGTTTCCCGTGCTGGAACAGATGAAGCAACGCCGTGGCGGTGACCTGTCCGGCGGCCAGCAGCAACAGCTGGCAATCGGCCGTGCCCTGGCCAGCCGCCCGCGGCTGCTGATCCTCGATGAGCCCACCGAGGGTATCCAGCCTTCGGTCATCAAGGAAATTGGGGCTGTCATCCGTCGCTTGGCAGAGCGCGGTGACATGGCCATCCTGCTGGTGGAACAGTTCTACGACTTCGCTGAGGAGCTGGCCGACCAGTACCTGGTGATGGCCCGTGGCGAGATCATCCAGCGGGGCCGTGGCGAAAACATGCAAGCCGAGGGTGTGCGTGGGCTGGTAACCATTTAATCTGCAAGCAACGACCCTGCGAGACGCTGTCATGAGTCATGAAATCCGCGACGCCCTGCCTACCGACGTGCCAGGCATCCTCGACATCTACAACGACGCGGTGCGCAACACCACGGCGATCTGGAACGAAACCCCGGTGGATTTGGCCAACCGCCTGGCCTGGTTCGCCGCACGGGCGCAGCAGGGCTACCCGATCCTGGTGGCGGTGGACGGGAGCGGTGTGCTGGGCTATGCGTCGTTTGGCGACTGGCGGCCGTTCGACGGCTTTCGCAACACCGTGGAACACTCGGTGTATATCCGTGGCGATCAGCGCGGCAAGGGATTGGGGCCAGTGCTGATGGCAGCGCTGGTCGAGCGTGCGCGCGAGTGTGGCAAGCATGTGATGGTGGCGGCCATCGAGAGCGGCAATGCAGCGTCGGTGCGCCTGCACGAGCGGCTGGGCTTCGTGGTGACCGGGCAGATGCCGCAGGTGGGGGTGAAGTTTGGCCGGTGGCTGGACTTGACCTTCATGCAGCTGGTGCTGAACCCGGGGGCAGAACCAAGCTGAGACACCAGGCCTCACAAGTTCCCTGTAGGAGCGGCCTTGTGTCGCGATGGGCTGCGAAGCAGCCCCAGATCTTTGCTTCATCTCAAGATTGCCGGGGGCTGCTGCGCAGCCCATCGCGACACAAGGCCGCTCCTACAGGGGTTAGCCGCAACGGCCTACATCTGGGTAAACCTGCCCAACCGCTGCCTCAGCATGCTGTTCTCGCTGCGCAGCTGCCGCACTTCCTGCAGCAGCTCCAGCGCAAGCGCCACCCCTTCCCACTCCAGTTCCAGCTCCTGATGCAGCTTCGCCGCGCGTTTGGCCAGCAACGGCGCCTGATCGTCGAACAACCAGTCCTCCGGCGTTCGCCCGGAAGGTTCGACAATGCCGTGCTCGACGATTTCGATCACGCAGTCAGCCGTGAGATCGGCCTCCTGACACAAGGTACGCATGTCCAGTTGAACGATCAGGGTGCTGCTCATGATCACTTACTCCATTGTGTCCTCGGGTTGAACGCAGCCTTCTCGGAAAGCTTGGTCCACAGTTCGCGGGCAGACTCGTCGGATGCTGGTGGCATGACCACTTTCAGTTGCGCGTAAAGGTTGCCACGCTCGCCACTCTTGTTGGCCAAGCCCTTGCCCGGTACGCGCAGGCGCTGGCCGCTCTGGCTGTCGGGGCGGATGGTGAGGTTGATCTTGCCGTCCAGGGTCGGCACGGCCACCTTGGCGCCCAGTGCTGCCTCCCACGGTGCCAGCGGCACGGTGATGATCAGGTCATGACCTTCGACATCGAACAGCGGGTGCGGTGCCATGCGAATGGTCAGGAACAGGTCGCCATTGGCCCCGCCACCACTACCCGGCGCGCCCTGGCCCTTCAGGCGGATACGCTCGCCGTCGGTCACACCGGCCGGGATCTTCACGTTCAGGGTCTTGGTAGTGAAGCCGGTGCGCTGGCCCATGGCATTGGTCTGCGGCACCTGGAAGCTGATCTGCTTGGACTCCTTGCTCAGGGTCTCTTCAAGGAATACCGCCAGTTCTAGCTCCACGTCCTGCCCCCGCCTGCCGGCGCTGCGTTGCTGCTGCCGGGCACCACCGAACGGGTTGCCCCCCCGGCCACCAAAGATCGAGCTGAAAAAGTCGGAGAAATCGCCGCCTTCGAAGCCGCCACCACCGCCACGGTTCTCCCAGCCCGGTGGCGCCTGGAACGGCCGGCCATGCTGGCCACCGTACTTGCGGATTTCATCGTACTCGGCACGTTTCTGCGCGTCGCCCAGCACTTCGTAGGCCTCGTTGGCCTCCTTGAATTTTTCCTCGGCGTCGCGCTCCTTGCTGACATCGGGGTGATACTTGCGCGCCAGCTTGCGGTACGCGGCCTTGATCGCCTTTTCGTCCGCCGCGGGCTCTACGCCGAGTATCTTGTAATAGTCTTTGAAGTCCATCTATGGATCACCAATGTGAATGTGCGTGTTGCAAGAGAAGATAGGGGTCAAGCATAGCCTTTCAAGACCACCTTGGGGTTGCTCCATGGCAGACGATCGGTCTTGATTCTGTAGCCAACTGGCATACACTGCGCGGCCGTTTTGCCTCCGGAAGCTCATTCCCCATGTCTGACGTATCCCCGGCCCGCGCCCTGGGCATCGACTTTGGCACCTCCAACTCCACGGTCGGCTGGCACCGCCCAGGCGCCGAGTCGCTGATTGCCCTGGAAGACGGCAAGATCACGTTGCCCTCGGTGGTGTTCTTCAACATCGAGGAGCGTCGCCCGGTATATGGCCGCCTGGCACTGCACGAATACCTGGAAGGCTACGAAGGCCGCCTGATGCGTTCGCTGAAAAGCCTGCTGGGCTCCAAGCTGATCAAGCACGATACCAGCGTGCTGGGCAGCGCCCTGCCGTTCAAGGACCTGCTGGGCATGTTCATCGGCGAGCTGAAAAAACGCGCCGAGGCCGCTGCTGGGCGGGAGTTCGAGCAGGTGGTGCTGGGCCGTCCGGTGTTCTTCGTAGACGAAGACCCAGCAGCCGACCAGGAGGCCGAGGACACCCTGGCCGAAGTGGCGCGCAAGATCGGCTTCAAGGATGTGTCCTTCCAGTACGAGCCGATTGCCGCGGCCTTCGACTACGAGTCGAGCATCAGCCGCGAAGAGCTGGTGCTGATCGTCGACATCGGCGGTGGTACCTCGGACTTCACCCTGATCCGCCTGTCGCCCGAGCGCCACCTGATCGCCGAGCGCCAGAGCGACATCCTCGCCACCGGCGGTGTGCACATTGGCGGTACCGACTTCGACAAGCAGCTGAGCCTGCAGGGCGTGATGCCGCTGTTCGGCTACGGCAGCCGCATGAAGAGTGGCGCGCTGATGCCGACCAGCTATCACCTCAATCTCGCCACCTGGCACACCATCAACGCCCTGTACTCGCAGAAGTCGCAGCTGGCGCTGGGCAGCATGCGCTATGACATCGAGGACACGTTGGGCATCGACCGCCTGTTCAAACTGATCGAAGAGCGTGCTGGCCACTGGTTGGCGATGGAAGTGGAGGCCAGCAAGATCGAGCTGACCGAACAGCAGAGCCGCCACGTCGACCTAGGCCGCATCGAGCGCGATCTGGGCGTGGACCTGTCCCGAGCGCTGTTCGAGGGGGCTATCGAAGGGTTGCTGGAGCGGGTGCGTGGTAGCGTGAGCGAACTGCTGGCCAAGGCTGGAGTGAGCGAGACCCAGGTCGATACGGTGTTCTTCACCGGCGGTTCCAGCGGGATTCCGGCGCTGCGCAACAGCGTGTCGGCGATGCTGCCGAATGCGCGGCATGTGGAAGGCAACATCTTTGGCAGCATTGGTAGCGGGTTGGCCATCGAGGCGCGCAAGCGTTACGGCGTAGCCTGAGCCAGGCTCTTCAGCCTGTGCCGGCCTCTTCGCGGGCTTGCCCGCTCCCACAGGGACCGCACAGTACCCAAGGCCTGTGCAGTACCTGTGGGAGCGGGCAAGCCCGCGAAGAGGCCGGTACAGGCTGGTGAAGATCAGACCAGTTCGGCCCGCTTCAGCTCACTCTTCAGGTAGGCATAGTAGATCGGCCCCGCCACCACCCCCGGCAGCCCGAATGCCGCCTCGAATACCAGCATCGCCAGCAGCAGTTCCCAAGACTTGGCACTGATCTGCCCGCCCACGATCCGCGCGTTGAGGAAGTACTCGACCTTGTGGATGACGATCAGGTAACCCAGCGCCGCCGCCGCCACCCAGATCGACAGCGACAGGCCGACGATAGTGATCAGGGTATTCGACATCAGGTTGCCGATCACCGGCAGCAGGCCCAGCAGGAAGGTCAGCACGATCAGCGTCTTGGTCAGCGGCAGGTGCACGTCGAACATCGGCAGCACCACGGCCAGGAAGATGCCCGTGAACGTAGTGTTGAGCAGCGAAATCTTGATCTGCGCGAAGACGATGTTGCGAAACGCCTTCACCAGCAGGCTCAGGCGCTCGAACAGCGCCGCTGCCAGCGGCTTGCGCCGGGATATGTCGGGGATGCGCTGCAAGGCGACTATGGCACCGAGGATCATGCCGATCAACAAGGTGACGAACATGTGCGCCATACCCTTGCCCACCAGTTGCAGGTCGCTCAGGTGGCTCTTGATCCAGTCACCGATGGCCACCTTGAACTCCGCCGCACTGGCCGGCAGGTAGCCTTCGATGAACGGCGGCAGCTGGCTACGGGCGCGCTCCACCAGGGCCATGAACTTGTCCAGCGAGGCCCCGGGGTTTTCCGCCTCGTGCAGCAAAAAACTGAAGGCACCAGCAAACAGCAGGGTCAGGGTACTGACAACCAGCGTGCCTAGCAGCGCCACAGCCAGCCAGCGGGCGCGCTGCCCGGCGAGCAGCGGCTGCAGCCGCGGCGTGAGCATGTTGACCAGCTCGAACACCAGCAGGCCGGCCAGCAGGCTTGGCAGCAATTTCAGGGGCAACGCCAGCAACAGGCCGGCAAATACGATGATCCAGCTGGCCAGGGTGACCTGGCGGGGGGTGAAGGTCATACAGCCTCAACGGCAGACAACGGGAAAGACCCGCAGTCTGCCAGCCTTACGTCTGCAGGCATAGGCGCAGGTCATTTCTTCTTCAGGCAGTCGCTCATGAACGCTTTGCGTTCGTCACCTTTGAGGGCCTTGGTGGTGGCGTCGGCGTTGCAGGTTTTCATCTTCTCTTGCTGGGTTTGTGGCACATCCTTCTTCAGGCAGGTGCTCATGAAGGCTTTGCGCTCATCGCCCTTGAGGGCCTTGGCGGTGGCGTCGGCGTTGCAAGTTTTCATCTTTTCCTGCTGCGCGGTATTGGCGGCGAAGCCTTGTGCGCTGAACAACACCGCCAATACCAGTAAGGGGATTTGCAGCACTTTCATGGAGTATCTCCTTGGCTCCGCGCCCGATGCACGGGGGTCGAGCTGAGTGTAGCCAAGAATTCTCAACGCCCTGCCCGTGCCTGGCGACGGTATTGCTCGGGCGTGCACTGGGCCTGGCGCTGGAACATGGCGATGAACGCCGAGGCACTGCTGTAGCCGAGGTCGAAGGCGATGGCCTGGATCGGCTGGCCGGCTTCAAGCGCCTCGATGGCGCGCAAAAAGCGCAGGCGCAGCCGCCATTCACCAAAACTGATGCCCAGCTCGCGCAGGAACTGCCGGGCCAAAGTACGTTCGCTGACATGAATCTGGGCGGCCCATTCGCCCAGCGGGCGGTTGTCGCCCGGCTCGGCACCAAGGGCATCGAGCACCTGGCGCAAGCCCTCGCTGTGGGCAAACGGCAGGTAGCAGGCCTGGGTGGGCGCCAGCAGCAGTTGGTCGAGCAGCACCTGCGCCAGGCGCTGGTCGCGCTCGCCCTCGGCCACCCGCAGGTCGCGCCGGGCGAAGTCGGCGAGGATGGCCTTGAGGATGTCGCTGATCATCAGGCTGCACGGTTGCTGCGGCAGTGCGGCGCACAGGCTGCGGTCCAGGTAGACCGAACGGTAGACGATAGCCTGCGGGTTGTAGCAACCATGTTCGGTGTCGGGCGGTACCCACACGGCGTATTGCGGCGGCGACAGGAAGTGCTGGCCAGCTACTTCCAGGTGCATCACGCCGTGGGCGGTGTAGTTGAGCTGGCCCCAGGCGTGGCGATGCAGGGCGCTGCGGGTGTCGGCACCGAACTCGTCGTGGCGGAAGTACACCGGGGCCGGGAGCCGGGTGAACTGGGGAATATCGAGGTATTTGCGCGGCATGCTGTCTGCTTTGCGGGGTGGGTTGTCTGGATAGGAGTATAGGCTTGTGGACAGACAGTTGATAATGGCTGCCATCGGGGCCTGCTGCGCAGGCCATCGCGACACAAGGCCGCTCCTACAGGGACCCGCGTTGCCTTCCGGGCCTGTGCGATACCTGTATGTCGCGATGGGCTGCAAAGCAGCCCCAATCAGTCCAAAACGAGTAGCCTGCTACATGAACTACCTGTTCCCCCTCACCGCCATCCTGATATGGGCCGGCAACACCGTGGTCACCAAGATGTCCGCCGGCGCCATCCACCCCGCCGAGATCGGCTTCTACCGCTGGCTGCTGGCCGCGCTGTTGTTCACCCCGTTCCTGCTGCCCGCCGTGTGGCGCAATCGCGCGGCCATTCGCCCGCACCTGGGCAGGGTTTTCGTGCTGGGCGTGCTGGGCATGGCGCTGTACCAGAGCCTGGCCTACTTTGCCGCCGGCATCACCAGCGCCACCAACATGGGCATCATCCTTTCGCTGATGCCACTGATGTCACTGGCATTGTCCATCGCCTGGCTGGGCCAGCGCCTGAGCTACGGTGCCCTGCTGGGCGCGCTGGTGTCATTTTTCGGCGTGCTTGAAGTGGTCAGCGCCGGCCACCCCGCCAGCCTGCTGCAACAAGGCCTGAACAGCGGCGACCTGCTGATGCTGGTGGCCACACTGGCCTATGCGCTATACAGCTTCCTGCTGAAGAAATGGCAGCTGCGCCTGCCGCCGATGCAGCTGCTGTACCTGCAGGTGCTGGTAGCCATCGTCGTGTTGCTGCCGCTGTTCCTGCTGTCGGACAAGACTGGCCTGAACAGCCGCAACGTCGGCCTGGTGCTGTACGCCTGCGTGCTGGCCTCGATGATCGCGCCCCTGGTGTGGATGCAGGCCGTGCACCGCCTGGGGCCCAGCCGCACCACGCTGTTCTTCAACCTGCTGCCGCTGGTCACTGCACTGATCGCCGCCGTGGTGCTCGACGAGCAGCTGGCCCGCTATCACCTGGTCGGCGGCCTGCTGACCCTGGCGGGCGTGGTGCTGGCCGAGCGCTGGACCACACCGATCCGTCGCTAGAGCCCTGCCGCCTTGAGCCGGGCGGCATGTTCGGTGAACAGCCGCACCGGTTCGGCACCCTTGCCCACCGCACCAAGCGACTGGTTGACGATATCCAGGTGGTCGAGCGGGTAATCGTCGCCGATCACCTGCCCCAGGTGCGAACTGAAGCGCCCGACCATTCCGTCGCAATAGCCCTTTTCCTTGACAAAGCTGCGCGCGAACAGGCGGCAGAAGTGGCTGCTGCCGTCGAAACGGTTGCGCCGCTGGTCGGTCAGGCCGGGCTGCAAGGTGCCGGACCAGGAGTAATAACGCACGCCATCGACCTCATAGGCCCCCTCCCCGCCCCAGGTGTCTGGCAACCCCTGTGGATAAGCCTGGTTGAACAGCGCCACACCTGCACTGGTCAGTGACTGGTGCGAGGCATGTACATCCACCGGCAACGGGTCACGGCGCCAGCCGGTTTCCAGCCACACCAGCAGCACGGCCAAGCCATGCAGCACGGCCTTCAGGATGCGCCCCTGCGGGGAATCGCCCGGTGCCGTGCGTTCCAGGTAGTCGGCCAGTTCCGAGCCATGGTTGGGCCCCGCCACCGAAGTGACCGAAGCCACCCGCCCAGGCCGCCTGGCAGCCGCGTAGCGCGCGCTCAGGGCGCCCTGGCTGTGGCCGATGAGGTTGACCTTTTCCGCTCCGGTACGCAGGCAGATGTCTTCGATGATCGCCAGCAACTGCTCGCCGCGCACCTCGCTGGAATGCAGTGGCGAAACCTGCACCGGGAACACCTGCGCCCCGCCCTGGCGCAGGGCCGGCACGATGCCGAACCAGTAGGGGTAGAGCACTACCCGGACAAAACCGAGCATGCCCGGCACCAGCACCAACGGGTATCGCGTGGCCAATTCCTGCTGCATTGCCCCAGCCCCTTTCCGTGGACGACCGGCCAACACTACAGCGGCCTTGATGACCATCGCAATCGAACTCCCGGCGCGCGCTGCGGTTCCAAACCACACAGACCCTTTGCAAGGAGCGGGACCATGTACAAGCAGACCCTGGCAATCCTTCTGGCAAGCGCCACCCTCGTCGCCTGCGGCAGCCGCCCGGAAAACCCGGTGGACTACGTCACCTACCGCGACGAACCGCTGGTCAAGCAGGTGGAAAAAGGCATGACCATGCAGAAAGTCATCGCCATCGGCGGCAGTCCGTCCAACGTCATCGACCTCCCCCATGGCGGCACCTGCAACGACTACATCCTCAACCACGATGGCCACCAGCAGCCCTACTACGTGCGCTTCGACGCCACCGGCCATGTCGACGCCAAGGGCTTCAAGACTTGCAAACAACGCGAAGAAGACAGCGACGCCGTCCACGGCGCCTAAGCCTTCCAGGCCATATCCATGACCACCCTGATGTTCCAGGAGATGAACATGAATGCGAATGAACTGACCGATGTACAAACCCTGCGCGAACGTGCCCGTCAGCATGTCGAGCAAGGTGCGGTGACCGAGGGTTACGATGCTGATCGCCAACAGATCCTGCGCCTGCTCAATGATTCACTGGCGACCGAACTGGTCTGCGTGCTGCGCTACAAGCGTCACTACTTCATGGCCAGCGGCATCAAGGCCAGCGTGGCTGCCGATGAATTCCTCGAGCATGCCAATCAGGAAGCCGAGCACGCCGACAAGCTTGCCGAACGGATCGTGCAGTTAGGTGGAGAGCCGGATTTCAACCCGGACAACCTGAGCAAGAGGTCCCATGCCCAATATGTGGCGGGCACTTCATTGAAAGAGATGGTGCTGGAAGACCTGGTGGCGGAGCGGATCGCCATCGATAGCTATCGCGAGATCATTCGGTACATTGGGGATAAAGATCCGACTACGCGGCGGATTTTTGAAGACATCCTCGCGCAGGAAGAAGAGCACGCGGACGATATGTCCGACCTGTTGCAAGGCTTGTAATTGCTGGGGGCGCTTTGCGCCCCATCGCGACACAAGGCCGCTCCTACAGAGGGATCGCGTCTCGGCAGATTTGCGCGATTCCCTGTAGGAGCGGCCTTGTGTCGCGATGGGCCGCGAAGCGGCCCCCTGCTATTTCCGCTCTTTCACCACCGCCGGCGCCTTGCCCGCCTTCATCTGCTGCAACAGCGGCGTGCACTGGTTGGGATCATCCCCGCTGCTAGGCGCAATCAGCGCCAGCAACCCCGCCGCCGGCCCGGCAACCACGCCCAACGCCACCATTCCCGCTCCGCGCAATGCCAGCGGCACCGCCTGCACCCCGGCACTGGGCTTGGCGAACGGCCCGCGCACATACAGCGGCGAACGCAGCGAGAACAGCCGCAACCCTTTCGATTCGGGGGTAATTTTCAGGTCCAGCTGCTCCGTGGCGAAATTGGCCGTGCCGTTGATGTAGATGATCGCGTTCTCGGTATCGAAGATGAACAGGCGCGTGGTCGCCAGGCCATCCTTGATACCCACGTCAGCCGCCGCGCAGTTGATCTTCACATCCTCATCGCCAAACAGCTTGCCGACCACATAGTTGCCCACGTTCAACCCGGCAATCTCCATCAGGCTGCGGCTGATGGCACCATCGTTGATCAGCATGCGCAGGTCGCCATTGGCCGTGCCCAGCAAGGCGGCCACCGAGTTGCCCCGGCCAGTGATATCGGCATCGCCGTTCAACTCACCGAAGCTGGTCTGCATCGGCGCAAAGGAGGGGAACAACTGCTTGAGCTTGAAGCCACGCGCCGTCAGCCGGGCACGCCCCTGCAACGGTACGTTGCGCCCATCCAGGCGAATCCTGGAAGCCAGGTTGCCGCCAGCCACGCCAAAACGCAGGGGCTCCAGGCGCAGCAGGCCGTCCTCCAGTATCACGTGGGCCGACAGGTCGTTGAACGGCAGTTGCGCGCTGTGCACGATGCGCTTGCCGGCGAAGGTGACGTCGGCGTCCATCGTGCGCCAGCGCTCGGTGCGGAACTCTTCCACCGGCAGCACCTTGCCCGCCGGCTGTTTGCTGGCACCCCCACGGGCCTTCTGCTCGGCGTTGGAGTCGGCGCCGATCAGCGGCGCCAGGTCCTTGAACAGCAACTGGTTGGACACCAGGTTGCCGGACAGCTTGGGCCGTGGCTGGCTGGCAACGAAGGCCAGGTCGCCGTGGATATCGCTGTCACCGATCTTGCCGTTGAAGCCCTGGTAGTTGAAGGTCGCCCCTTGCGCCGCGTGCAGGTTGGCGCTGAGGTGGCCGTCGGTGGAGTAGGCCGGGGTGTCGGGCAAGGTTACGCCGGTCAGCGGGTAGAGGTTGCCCAGGCTGGCCCCGGACAGGCGCAGGCGCAGGTCGAGGGCACCTAGGTTGCGCGGGTCGGTCAGGGTGCCGGCGAGCACCACATGGGTGTCGGCGATGCGCACGTCAGCCTGCAGCGGGAACGGCTGGCTGGCGTCCTGCAGGGCCAGCAGGCCGCCGATCTTGCCGGTACCGGAGACCGGCTGGCCTTTGTAACGGCCCTGGGCCTTGAGCCCGAAGGCGTAGTCCTGCGCGGCACCGGCCTTCTCGGCGCTGGCCTTGCCGACGATGTCGCTGAACGGGACAGGCTTGCCCAGCGGGTCGATCTGCACCTTCATGCTGGTTTTCAGGGTTTGGTCATCGAAGCTGACATTGCCCTGGTCGAAGCCGATGGCGCCAATGTCCAGCTGCCATTTGGAAGGCTCTGCGTTTTCATCCTTGGGGCCGAAGTCGAAGGCCCAGTTGGCGCGGCCATCGGCCAGGCGGGTGAGGCTGGCTGTGGGCTTGGTCAGGTCGATGCGCGGGATGCTGATCTGCTGGAACAGCAGCGGCAGCGGCGCCAGGCGGAACGCCACGCGCTCCAGGCCGACCATCTTCGGTTCCTTGAGCCACTCGGGGTTGCCCAGGGTCAGGTCTTCGGCAATGAAGTGCGGCCAGGGCACCCAGGCACGCCAGCCCCCCTCTTCTGGTTCGGTGCGCCAGTCCACGGCAAGGTTGCCATTGATCGCGAAGGGCCGCTGCAGGGCCTCGGAGACTTTCTCGTTGAGCAGGGGCTTGACGCGGTTCCAGTCGAAGGTGGCAATCACCACCACCAGGATCGCCAGCAGGGTCAGCAGGCTGGTGAAGGTCCAGACGAGGATTCTGGCGGGACGCGTCATTGCGTGATTCTCCTTGCGGTATGGCACAGAACAGGTGCAGCGGTGGCACTCAATATCTCGGACTGATGAAAACCCGTGGGGTTTTATCGATGGCGCCATGATAGCGAAGTTTTTCCTGGCCTTTTGCTCAGCAAATCGTCGCGCCAGACCGTGCGTGTTACCTGCAAAAAGCACCATCAAATTGCCATCTAACGGCCTGTAAAGTGCTTTCTAGAGCAGTTTCAAATCTCTATCAATACGGTCGATTGTTACCATTACCCGTATGAACTTCTCTCTGGCGTTACGCGGCGTAGCATTGGCTCCGTACCCACTTTCCAGCCCCCGAGAGGAGCACCGAAATCATGAAACGCCATCTGCTGACCCTGACCCTGTCCATCCTGGCTGCCAACGCTTTTGCCCTGCCAGCCGACGAGCAACACCTGACCGCCGAATCGCGCTCCAGCGCTGCTGAAATCGCCCAGCCGCTGAAGACCGTTGCTGAAGGTGGTGCTGATCGCCTGATCGAACGTAGTGCCCGCGTTGCCGAAGGTGGCTCCGACCGCCTGATCGAACGTAGTGGCCGCGTTGCCGAAGGTGGCTCCGATCGCCTGATCGAACGTAGTGGCCGCGTTGCCGAAGGTGGCTCCGATCGCCTGATCGAACGTACTGGCCGCGTTGCCGAGGGTGGCTCCGATCGCCTGATCGAACGTACTGGCCGCGTTGCCGAGGGTGGCTCCGATCGCCTGATCGAACGTACTGGCCGCGTTGCCGAGGGTGGTTCCGATCGCCTGATCGAACGTACTGGCCGCGTTGCCGAGGGTGGTTCCGATCGCCTGATCGAACGTACTGGCCGTGTTGCCGAGGGTGGTTCCGATCGCCTGGTTGAAATCAGCCGTGTGAGCTGATCGCCATGACCGAAAAGAACAATCTATGTCACAACGCCAGCTCCCCTCCAGGCCCGGTCCATTGACCGGGCTTTGTTTTTTTCACTAGAGTGCCCTGCCTTACCGCCATAGAAACCCGCACCATGCTGCCGCGCGCCGAACAGAAGCTACAGACCCGCCAGGCCCTACTCGATGCTGCCTGCCAGCTCATGGAGAGTGGCCGTGGTTTCGGCAGTATCAGCCTGCGCGAAGTGGCAAAGACGGCCGGCATCGTACCCACCGGCTTCTACCGGCATTTTTCCGACATGGACGCCCTGGGCCTGGCCCTGGTTGCCGAGGTCGACACTACCTTCCGCCAGACCATCCGCCTGGTGCGCCAGAACGAATTCGAACTGGGCGGCATCACCGACGCCTCGGTGCGCATCTTTCTCGATGTGGTCGCCGCCCACCGTGCGCAGTTCCTGTTCCTCGCCCGTGAGCAGTACGGCGGTTCACAGGCCGTACGCCAGGCCATTGCCCGCTTGCGCCAGGACATCAGCGACGACCTGGCCACCGACCTGGCGCGGATGAAGCGCTGGCAGCACCTGGACAGCGCCGCGCTGGCGGTGATGGCCGACCTGGTGGTGAAAACCGTGTTCGCCACCCTGCCAGAGCTTATCGACAGCCCCGAAGCGGGTTATCCACAGGCGTTGACGCCCCAGGAAAAGATCACCCAGCAGTTGCGCTTCATCTTCGTAGGGGCGCGGCATTGGCAGGGGCTTGGCAACCCGGGCTGATCGGTAGCCTGTGCCCGCGAAGAGGCTGGCACAGGCTACCCACAACCCAGTTCTGCTACCATGGCGCCCTGCCCGACAGCGACGAGCGCCGAAATGTCCGACCCCCGCCCCACCCTGCCCGAACTGGCCCGCTTCAACCAGCACTTCGCCGAACGCATCGTGCCGTTGTGGCAAGGCCCGGGCTGGAACGCCGACATGGCCCTGCCTTACGAGGCACTGGATGCCCAGCACCAGCCATTGCCGGTGCAGCGCTACCGGGCCATGGCCTGCGCAAGGCAGCTTTACCTGTTCAGCAGCCGCATCGGGCAACCGGGTGCAGCCGAGCGTGCGGCCGCCTTGTTCCGCTCGCTGCAGAAGCACTTCCACGACGCCGAACACGGCGGCTGGTTCTATAGCATCGACGCCCAGGGCAAACCGCTGGACCGACGCAAGGACCTTTACACCCACGCGTTCATCGTCTTCGCCTGTGCGCACTACTGGGGCAAGGTGCGTGAAAACCTCGTGGAGTCCACGCTGAACGCCGCGCTGGACATCATCGACCAGCAGTTCGCCCGCGACGACGGCCTGTACGAAGCCAGCCTCGCTGAAGACTGGGCAGACCTTGGCAGCGGCCCGCTGCAAAACCCGCAGATGCACCTGGCCGAAGCCTTCCTGCAGGTGCTGGCGGTGCGTGACGACAAGCATGCCCAGCAGTCGTTGCTGCACCTGTGCGACGCGCTGCAGGAACACTTCATCGACCCCGCCCACGGCCTGATGCTGGAAAAGCCACGCGGCACTGTGGATAACTGGTTCGAGCCGGGGCACCAGTTCGAGTGGTTCTACCTCCTGCATACCTCGCCACTGCTGCGAGATACGCCGCTGCATGCGTCCATCGACCGGGCTTTCGGCTACGCCGAGCAATACGGGGTGAAGGATGCCGCTGTGCTGGCGATGCTGGATGTGGATGGCCGGGTGCTCGACGCCACCCAGCGGATCTGGGCACAGGCGGAATACCTGCGGGCGCTGGTGTTGCGGACAGGGGGCGAGAGCAAGCTTGCCGGGCAGTTGCAGGCTCTGGAAACGCGGTTCCTGCGTGAGGCGGGCTGGTATGAGTGCCGGGATGGGCAAGGCAGTGTCAGCCGGCATGATATGCCTTCGACTACTCCCTACCACTTGGCGACTTGCCTGGAAGGGTTGCAGCGCCTGGGCTGACGCTTTCGCAGCACAAGGCTGCTCCTACAGGGAAAGCGGCGCACCTGAAACCAGTGCCAATCCTGTAGGAGCAGCCTTGTGCTGCGAATGGGCCGCAAAGCGGCCCCGCCTTTTGATCAGGCCTTGGCCGACCGGTCGATCGAGAACCCTGCCCAGTCCTGGCTCACCGGCATCAGCTCGAGGCTGTTGATATTGATATGCGCCGGCTGGTTGAGGATCCAGAAGATGGTCTCGGCAATGTCCTGCGGCTGGATCGGCTCGGCACCGGCGTAGGTGGCGTCGTATTTGGCCTGGTCACCGCCAAAGCGCACCAGCGAGAACTCGCTCTCGCACAGGCCCGGCTCGATATTGCTCACGCGCACGCCCGTACCCCGCAGGTCGCAGCGCAGGCTCAACGAGAACTGGCCGACGAAGGCCTTGGTGCCGCCATACACGTTGCTGCCTGGGTACGGGTAGTTGCCCGCCACTGAACCTACGTTGAGGATCGACGCCCCACGGCCATGGGCGATCAGCCGTGGCAGCAGCAAGCGGGTGGTGTACATCAGGCCCTTGATGTTGGTGTCGACCATGGTTTCCCAGTCGTCCAGGCTGCAGTTCTGCGCCGCGTCCACCCCTAGCGCCAAGCCTGCGTTGTTGACCAGGCCGCGCAACTTGTCGAAGCCAGCCGGCAAGTTGGCGATGGCCTGCTCCATGGCTTTGCGGTCACGCACGTCGAGTACCAGGCCGTGTACTTCGGTCTTGGCCGACAATTCGGCGCACAGGGCGTCCAGGCGCTCCTTGCGGCGGCCAGTGAGCACCAGCTTCCAACCAGCTTCGGCAAAACGGCGGGCAGTGGCCTCACCAAAACCGGAAGTCGCGCCAGTGATGAATACGGTGGACGTCATGCTCTGTTCCTCACGGTGGATTGTCATCGGCAGGCTTGCAGCATGCCCGCGCCGGGCGCTTGCAGCAACCCGCCCAGGGCACTGTTCATTTTTTGATCATATGCGGCAAACCCTTGCAGCAGAGGGGTCGGCACCAGCTATGCGCATGTTATCCACAAGGCTTTCCCCACGGATTGGGGGCAACTTGTCCACGGTGCGGAACCCTTTCAGCGACTTGTGGTCGATGGATATCTTTTCGGTGATGGCGCAAGGCTTTCAAGCATGCCGTCTGCAGCGGTCTGTCCAAGGTTTTTTCACAGGGTTATCCACAGGTTTTGCGCGAGCCTTGGAATGAATGCAGGGCTTTGAAAAACCTGGGAAAATCATCCACAAGGCGCCTGTGATCAAAAAATGATCATGAAGCTGCAGGGCTTGGTATCAAAGGGCTTGAGTGAGATGCCACCATGTTTTCCACAGGCGGTTCCACATTATCCGTGGAAAAAAATGGTCCTGTGGAAACAAGGGTTTGTAGAGGGGTTGTGGAGTAATTGGGGAGAGGTGTTCAAAAGGTTGTCCACATTGGCTTCGGGGGCCGCTTTGCGGCCCATCGCGACGCAAGGCCGCTCCCACAGGCCGCAAAGCGGCCCCCGAATGCAACTCAATGCCCGCCGAGATAGGCGTTGCGCACTTCCTCGTTGACCAACAGCTCCTGCCCCGTGCCGCTCATGCGAATCTGCCCGTTGACCATCACATAAGCCCGGTCCGACAGTTTCAGCGCATGGTTGGCGTTCTGCTCCACCAGGAAGATGGTCATCCCGGTCTTGGCCAATTCACGCAAGGTCGAGAAGATCTGCTTGACCACGATCGGCGCCAGCCCCAGCGATGGCTCATCCAGCAGCAACAACTTTGGCCGGCTCATCAGCGCGCGGGCAATGGCCAGCATCTGCTGCTCGCCACCGGACATCGTCATGGCCCTCTGGTTACGCCGCTCTTTCAGGCGCGGGAACAGCTCGTACATGCGCTGCATGTCTTCGTCGGCATGCTTGTCACCGATGGGGATGGTACCCATCATCAGGTTCTCCTCGACGGTCATGTCGGGGAACACCCGGCGCCCTTCCGGCGACTGGGCGATGCCGTTGGAAGCGATGTAGTGCGACGACTTGCGAGTAATGTCGGTGCCGCGGTACACGATATGCCCCGACGCCGCCCGCGGCTGGCCGAAGATCGACATCAGCAGGGTCGACTTGCCAGCGCCGTTGGCGCCGATCAGGCTGACCGTCTCACCTTCATTGATGTGCATCGAGACTTTCTTCAGCGCCTGGATAGGGCCGTAGAACACGTCCAGGTCCTTCAATTCCAGAATGGGTGCACTCATACCAGTTCCTCTTCATCTGCACCCAGGTAGGCGGCGATCACCGTCGGGTTGTGGCGGATATCCTGCGGCGCGCCTTCGGCAATCACGTTGCCGTGGTCGAGCACCACGATATGATCGGAAATGCTCATGACCATGCCCATGTCGTGTTCGATCAGCACCACGGTAATGTCGTGCTCGTCGCGCAGCACGCGGATCATGCGGCTGAGGGCCTCGGTTTCCTGTGGGTTCAGGCCAGCCGCCGGTTCGTCCAGGCAGATGATCTTCGGCCGCGTGCACATGGCCCGGGCGATTTCCAGGCGGCGCTGCTGGCCGTACGACAACTCGCCAGCCAGGCGGTTGGCGCAATCGACCAGGTCGACCACTTCCAGCCAGTAGAACGCGTGGTCCAGCGCGTCGCTCTCGGCCTTGCGGTAGGCCTTGGTGTTGAGTACCCCGGCCAGCAGATTGCGGTTGACCCACATGTGCTGCGCCACCAGCAGGTTCTCCACCACCGACATTTCCTTGAACAGGCGAATGTTCTGGAAGGTGCGTGCCAGGCCGGCGCGGTTGACCAGGTGGGTACCGCCGAACATCTTGTAGTACATGCGGTTGGCGAAGCGCGCCGGGGAGACGAAGTCTGCCGCCTGGAAGCGCTCGCCGAGCAGCTGGATGACGTTGGTGTGGCTACCGCGCACGTTCAGCTCGATGCGCCCGCCACTGGCCTTGTAGAACCCGGTCAGGCAGTTGAACACGGTGGTCTTGCCCGCACCGTTGGGGCCGATCAGGGCGAAGATCTGGTTGCGCCGGACCTTCAGGCTGACATCGCTGAGCGCCTTGATGCCGCCAAACTGCATCATCAGGTTGTCGACCGAGAGAATGATATCGTCGCTCATGGCGCCACTCCTTTACGCGGGGTCACACCGGTACGGCTGATGCGGATCAGCCCACGCGGTCGCCAGATCATCATCAGCACCATCAACACACCGAACAGCAGCACGCGGTATTCGGAGAAGCTGCGCAGCAGCTCGGGTGCCACGGTCAGCACGAAGGCGGCGATCACCACGCCTACGGTCGAGCCCATACCACCGAGCACGACGATGGCGAGGATCAGCGCCGACTCGAAGAAGGTGAACGACGACGGGTTGACGAAGCCCTGGTAGGTGGCAAAGAACACCCCGGCCAAGCCGGCGGTGGAGGCACCCAGGGTAAACGCCGAGAGCTTGACCAGTACGTGGTTCAGGCCCATCGAGCGGCAGGCGATCTCGTCTTCGCGTAGCGCTTCCCAGGCACGGCCGACCGGCATGCGGGTCAGGCGATGCTTGATGTAGAGCACTGCAAGCACGACGATGAACAGCACCGCGTAGATGAACACGAACTTGAGGTTGGCGTTGTAATCGAAGCCGAAGAACTCGTGGATCGGTACCCCACCGTCCTTGGCCCTACGGCCGAACTCCAGGCCGAAGAAGGTCGGCGCCGGTGCCGGCATGCCGTTGGGGCCGCCGGTGAACGACAACCAGTTGTTCAGCACCAGGCGGATGATCTCGCCGAAGCCCAGGGTCACGATCGCCAGGTAGTCGCCGTGCATCCGCAACACCGGGAAACCGAGTATGCACCCCGCCAGCGCCGCAGCTATGGCCGCCAGTGGCAGCACGCTCCAGAAGCCCAGGCCAAGGTACTGATAACCCAGCGCCAGGCCATATGCGCCGATGGCATAAAACGCCACATAGCCCAGGTCGAGCAGGCCGGCCAGGCCGACCACGATGTTCAGCCCCAGGCCCAGCAGCACGTAGATCAGGCCGAGGATGACGACGGTCAGCAGGTACTTGTTGGCGAAGATCGGGAAGACAATGGCGATCACCACCAGCGCCGGGATGATATAGCGCAGCCGCGATACGTAGTTCGGTGCGCGCACATGCACACCCGAGCCACCGCTTTCGAAGCCCTGGAGCATGCGCGAGCCGGCGGCCGTCTGCAGGTACAGGCTGAGCAGGAAGCGCCCCAGCATCACCCCGCCAACCAGCCAGGCCACACGCCGCGGCTCGGCGTTGAAGGTGTAGCCGTCGAGCACCACGCCAACGACAGGGCCGAACACGATGAGTGCCAGCAGGCCGGCGACGATGGTCTCCAGCAGGCTGCGTTTGATATCGAAACTTTTGGTTTCAGGAACAGAGGCAGTTTTGGCAATGGACATGTTCACACCTTAGCCACGAGCGGGCGACCCAGCAGGCCTTGTGGGCGGAAGATAAGGATCATCACCAGCAGCGAGAAGCTGAACACGTCCTTGTAGTCGGAGTTGATCAGGCCAGAGAACAGCGACTCGGAAATGCCCAGGATGATCCCGCCGAGCATGGCGCCAGGCAGCGAGCCGATACCGCCGAGCACCGCGGCGGTAAACGCCTTGATGCCGATGATGAAGCCGGCGTAGAAGTCGAAGGTGCCGTAGTTCATGGTGATCAGCACGCCGGCCAGGGCAGCCATAACCGCACCGATGACGAACACGTAGGAAATCACCCGGTCGGTGTTGATGCCCAGGATCGAGGCCATCTTGCGGTCTTGCTGGGTGGCACGGCACATGCGGCCGAGCTTGGTGTACTTGATCACATAGGTGAGCAGGCCCATGCCAACGAAGGCTGCCACCAGGATGAAGATCTTGGTGTAGGTAAGTTGCACGAAGCCGGTGCCCACTTCGACACGCCAGGCGCCTTCCAGCAGGGTTGGCACGCCTTGCTGGCGGGCGCCCTGGCTGATCTGCGCGTAGTTCTGCAGGATCAGCGAGATGCCGATGGCACTGATCAGAGGTGCCAGGCGGGTGGAGTTGCGCAGGGGTTTGTAGGCGATGCGTTCGATGGTGAAGCCGTACACGCCGGTGACGACGATGGTGAACAACAGGGTGCCCAGCATCAACAGGGGGAACGACTCGATACCGAAATAAGCCAGCAATGCCAGGCTGATCGCCGCGAGGTACGCGGAAATCATGTACACCTCGCCGTGCGCGAAGTTGATCATGCCGATGATGCCATAGACCATTGTGTAGCCGATGGCGATCAGGCCATAGACCGACCCGAGGGTCAGGCCGTTGACCAGTTGCTGCAGGAAAATACCATCCATAACGCAATCTCACCTGATTGAGATTGCACGAGCGCCGACCACGGCGGGCCTGGAACAGGCGGCCCTCGCAGCGCAGTACTGTGCAGATCTACGGATAAAGACAGGTACCGCGGGGCTTTGGCCCGGGTGCTGACGCGCCCGGGCCGTGGGCCGTTGTTATTTTTGTTTTTCCAGCTGGTGGTACTTGCCTTGGGCATCCCACTGGTAGACCACGTAGTCGGACACGGTCAGGTCACCCTTCGAGTCCCACTTTTTCTCGCCCATGACGGTCTGCACCGGGTTGGCCTTGAGCCACTTGGCAGCGTCCTCGCCCTTGTTCGACTTGGCGCCGTTGAACGCGGCAGCCAGGGCCTGCAGCGAGGCATAGGCGTACAGGGTGTAGCCTTCAGGTTCGGTACCGGCCTTGCGGAACTCCTCCACTACCGCCTTGCTGTCCGGGAGCAGGCGCGGGTCGGCGCCGAAGGTCATGTACACGCCATCGACGTATTGCGCGCCGCCAGCGGTGGACACCAGTTCGTCGGTGACGATGCCGTCATCGGACATGAACTTGACGTCCTTCAGGCCCTGCTCGCGCAACTGGCGTACCAGCGGGCCGGCTTCCGGGTGCAGGCCGCCGAAGTAGACAACGTCGGCACCGGTGGAACGGATCTTGGTGACCACGGCACTGAAGTCCTTCTCGCCGCGGGTCAGGCCTTCGTACAGCACCGGCTTGACGCCGCGTTTTTCCAGCTGTGCCTTGGTCGCGTCGGCCAGGCCTTGGCCGTAGGTGTCCTTGTCATGCAACACCGCGACTTTCTTGCCCTTGAGCACGTCGACGATGTAATCGCCGGCGACGATGCCCTGCTGGTCGTCACGGCCGCACATGCGGAACATGGCGCCCAGGCCGCGCTCGGTAACCTGTGGGTTGGTGGAGCCCGGGGTGATGGCGATGACGCCAGCCTCGTCATACACCTCGGAGGCCGGAATGGTGTTGGAAGAACAGAAGTGGCCTACTACGCCGATCACCTTGTCCTGGTCGACCAGGCGGTTGGCCACGGCCACGGCCTGTTTCGGCTCGCAGGCATCATCGCCCTTGACCAGCACGATTTTCTCGCCATTCACGCCACCGGCGGCGTTGATCTTGTCGGCCGCTGCCTGCGCACCTTTCATGTACTGCTCGCCAAACGCTGCGTTAGCCCCGGTCATCGGGCCCGCTACACCGATCTTGACGTCGGCCTGAACATACGAAGAAACACCCAGTGCCGTAGCTACGGCCAGAGCCAGGAAACCTTTCTTGTAAAACGTCTGCGACATGAGGTGGTGCTCCTAGAGTTTTTTTGGTTGGCACTACAACTTCTCAGCCCTGTGCTCAGAGCAAGGGCCGTGCCATAGGTTTTGTCTTCCGGCAAAACACACTGCGCAGGTTGCCTGCAGGCGACCGACGGCCTTTTCTTTATTGAGCGTGCAACCGTCTGCCACGCGGCAGGCGCCACCAGACGTACAGACAAGGAGCAACCGCCGAGTGCCATCATTGCAACCCTGGCAAGTGTTTACGTGCAACCGCCCTGTAACAGCGGACGTCACCGAACTGCACACAGCTGGTGCGCAACTGCTACAGGCGGCACCGTTTCAAGGCTAGCTGGTGCACGAAAAAAACACGCGGTTTTGGCAGATACGCGGCCCTGTGGGAGCGGGTTCACCCGCGAAGAGGCCAGCCCAGACACAACAAGGCCAAAAAGGCTGGCACAATGTCCGCCATTCGCCGCTTCCGGAGCCCCACTGATGAGCGAGAGCGCATTCGCCGAGCGCATCGTGCACAACCTGCTCGACACCGATTTCTACAAACTCACCATGATGCAGGGCGTACTGCACAACTACCCGGATGCCGACGTTGAATGGGAATTCCGCTGTCGCAACGGCGAGGACCTGCGCCCATACCTCGGCGAGATCCGCAACCAGCTAGAACTGCTCAGCGACCTCACCCTGGATGACGGCCAGCTGGCCTTTCTCGAACGCATCAGCTTTCTCAAACCAGATTTCCTGCGCTTTCTGCGCCTGTTCCGCTTCAACCTGCGCTACGTACGCCTGGGGATAGAAAACGACCAGCTGTTCCTGCGCCTGAAAGGTCCGTGGCTGCATGTGATCCTGTTCGAAGTGCCGCTGCTGGCGATTATCAGCGAAGTGCGCAACCGCCATCTGCACCCGCGCATGCGCCTGGCCGAGGCCCGCGACCAGCTATACCGCAAGTTCGACTGGCTGCGCGCGCATGCCAACGAAGATGAACTGGCCGAACTGCAGGTGGCCGACTTCGGCACCCGCCGACGCTTTTCCAGCCGCGTGCAGGAAGAGGTGGTGCGCGTGCTGCGCGACGATTTCCCGGGCCGCTTCGTCGGTACCAGCAACGTCGACCTGGCATGGAAACTGGATATCAAGCCGCTGGGTACCATGGCTCATGAATGGATCATGGCCCACCAGCAACTCGGCCCGCGACTGATCGACAGCCAGATCGCCGCGCTGGACTGCTGGGTGCGCGAGTACCGCGGCCTGCTCGGTATCGCCCTGACCGACTGCATCACCATGGATGCCTTCCTTGGCGATTTCGACCTGTACTTCGCCAAGCTGTTCGACGGCCTGCGCCACGACTCGGGCGAACCGGTGGCATGGGCGGAAAAAGCCATTGCCCATTACCAGAAACTGGGTATCGACCCGATGACCAAGACCCTGGTGTTTTCCGACGGTCTCAACCTGACCCGCTCGCTGGAAATCTTCCGAGCCCTGCGCGGTCGCATCAACGTCAGCTTTGGCATCGGCACCAACCTGACTTGCGACATCCCGGGTGTGGCCCCGATGAGCATCGTGCTTAAAATGACCGACTGCAACGGCGCGCCGGTAGCCAAGATCTCGGACGAAGCCGCCAAGACCCAATGCCGCGACGAGAACTTCGTCGCCTACATGCGCCATGTATTCAAAGTCCCCAGCAAGGAGTAACCCATGCAAGCGGTTCAGCAAGAGATTGCCCAGGCGCTGAAGGTACAGCCGCCGTTCGCCGACGCCGCCGCGCTCGAGGCCGAAGTCGCCCGGCGCGTGGCGTTCATCAAGGATTGCCTGGCCAACGCCCGGCTCAAGACCCTGGTGCTGGGCATCAGCGGCGGCGTCGACTCACTGACCGCCGCCCTGCTCGCTCAGCGCGCCATCAACGAGCTGCGCGCCGAAACCGGTGACAAGGCCTACACCTTCATCGCCGTACGCCTGCCGTACCAGGTCCAGCATGACGAGCATGACGCCCAGGCGTGCCTGGAAGTGATCAAGGCCGACGAAGTGCACACCGTGGATATCGCCCCGGCAGTACGGGCGCTTGCGGCTGAAGTGGTGGAGTTGAAGAACGGCTCGCCGACGCTGGTGGACTTCGTGGTCGGCAACGTCAAGGCACGCACCCGCATGGTCGCCCAGTACACCATCGCCGGTGCCCGCGCAGGCCTGGTGATCGGCACCGACCACGCCGCCGAGGCAGTGATGGGCTTCTTTACCAAGTTCGGTGATGGTGCCTGCGACCTGGCGCCGCTGAGCGGGCTGGTGAAGAACCAGGTGCGGGCGATTGCGCGCAGCTTCGGTGCGCCGGAGTCACTGGTGGAGAAGGTGCCGACTGCGGACCTGGAAGACCTGGCACCGGGCAAGCCGGACGAAGCCTCCCATGGCGTGACCTACCAGCAGATCGATGCCTTCCTGCATGGGCAGCCGGTTGACCAGGAAGCGTTCGATATCATCGTCGCTACCTACCGCAAGACCCAGCACAAGCGCGAACTGCCGTTCGCCCCTTGATCAGGCTGTAGAAAGACCTGTGGGAGCGGGTTCGGCGCCCCGGTGAACCCGCTCCCACAGGGTTCACCGTCAGCCTTTGATTACTTGACGACGACCTTGCCCTTCATCATCGAGATGTGGCCCGGGAAGGTGCAGAAGAAGCTGTAGTCGCCACCGGCTTCCAGCTTGGTAGCATCGAACTTCACCTCGGTCTCCTTCTCAGGAGCACCAATCATCTTGGTGTGGGCGATGATCGCGGCGTTGTCAGCCTTGATGTAGTCCTTTTCCAGACCCTGGCTCATGCCTTCGGTGGCAATGCCCTGCATGTCGGCAGTCTTGCTGATCACCAGGTTGTGGCCCATGACGTTCTTCGGCAGGTTACCGGAGTGGGTCAGTTTGACGGTGAATTCCTTGCAGCTCTTGTCGACGGTGATTTCCTTGGTGTTGTAGGACATCTGGTCGGTGGAGTCGACAGTCACCGAGCACTCGGCTGCGAAGACAGAAGCGCTGGCGAGGGTCAGCAGGGATACCGCTACAGCTTTCGCAAACATCATGAATCTCCTTGGCAGGGTTTTATCAATTGCGAGACTGCCTGAAACCGTTCAGCCCCTTGCTGATATGGGTCAAGGGGCTGTCAAGAGGCCAGCCAGTAGAATTGTTCAATGGATTGTATACAACCAATTCAAGGGCACATCATGCCCTTTTATTGGACGATGGGACAACCTCTCATTTAGGAGCAATACGAAATGACCCTTGGTAGCCTGATGAACAGCCTGCTGGCGGCCTACGCCCATGGAGCGACCGGCGCCATCTGCGAATTCTCCCGACCGGAGTGAAACCAGCCTTGGAACCGTAGGACATGGGCCTTACCCTGTCAGCCTGAGTGACTGGAGATGAGCAATGCCCGTACGTTCCGTTTGTGTGTTCTGCGGCGCCAGCATTGGTGCCAACCCCGCTTACCGTGAAGCGGCCATCGCGCTGGGCCAGGCGATAGCCCGTCGCGGCCTGACCCTGGTCTATGGCGGCGGCGCAGTTGGCCTGATGGGCACCGTCGCTGACGCGGCCATGGCGGCCGGTGGCGAAGTGATCGGAATCATCCCCGAGAGCCTGATGAATGCCGAAATCGGCCACAAGGGCCTCAGCCGCCTGGAAGTGGTCGACGGCATGCACGCGCGCAAGGCACGCATGGCCGAACTGAGCGACGCCTTTATCGCCCTGCCCGGTGGGCTGGGTACGCTGGAGGAGTTGTTCGAGGTATGGACCTGGGGGCAATTGGGCTATCACGCCAAGCCGCTGGGGCTACTGGATGTGAACGGTTTCTACGAGAAGCTGGGCGGGTTCCTCGACCATATCGTCGAAGAAGGCTTCGTGCGGCCGCAGCATCGGGCGATGTTGCTGCTGGGGCAGCAGCCCGATGAGCTGCTGGACGGGATGGACAGCTTTGTTGCGCCGGTGGCGCCGAAGTGGGTCGACAAGAAGCCCGACTAAACCTGTAACAGGGGCCGCTTTGCAGCCCAATCGCCGGCAAGCCGGCTCCCACAAGTACACTGCAACCCTTGGGCTTTGTGCAATTCCTGTGGGAGCTGGCTTGCCGGCGATTGGGCCGCAAAGCGGCCCCCGAAATCAGCGCGGGATCACTGGCTGACGCGGCTTCTTGTTGCCTTTGCCACCCTTGGCCGCTTCCTTGCGCTCCTTGGCCGCCTGCTGGTTACGTGCAAACGCTTCGGCCTTGGCTTTTTCACGCTTGTCCCACGGTTTGCTGCCATCACTGCCACGCGGGGGCAGGCCGGTGTGCTGGGTAAGGACCTTCTGCTCCTTGCCCACCTTGTGGCTACCCGCCGGGGTCGAGTTCTTGCGGCGCGCACTCTGGTAGGTATCGGTCTGCGGCTGGTGCAGCGGGATCAGCTGGTGCTTGCCCGGCCCGATCAGGTCGGCACGGCCCATGCGCTGCAGCGCCTCACGCAGCATCGGCCAGCCCTTCGGATCGTGGTAACGCAAGAACGCCTTGTGCAGACGACGCTGCTCCTCGCTCTTGACGATCTCCACACCTTCGCTCTTGTAGGTCACCTTGCGCAGCGGGTTCTTGCCCGAGTGGTACATGGCCGTGGCCGAAGCCATCGGCGACGGGTAAAACGCCTGCACCTGGTCGGCACGGAAGCCGTTGCCCTTCAGCCACAGGGCCAGGTTCATCATGTCTTCGTCGGTGGTGCCTGGGTGGGCGGCGATGAAGTACGGGATCAGATACTGCTCCTTGCCCGCCTCTTTCGAGAACTTCTCGAACATGCGCTTGAAGCGGTCATAGGTGCCAATACCCGGCTTCATCATCTTGTCCAGCGGGCCACGCTCGGTGTGCTCAGGGGCAATCTTCAGGTAACCACCGACATGGTGGGTGACCAGCTCCTTGACGTACTCCGGCGACTCCACCGCCAGGTCATAACGCAGGCCAGAGGCAATCAGGATCTTCTTCACACCCGGCAGGGCACGAGCCTTGCGGTACAGCTCGATCAGCGAGCTGTGGTCGGTGTTGAGGTTTTCGCAGATGCCCGGGAATACGCACGACGGCTTGCGGCAGTGCTTCTCGATGTCATGGCTCTTGCAGGCGATGCGGTACATGTTGGCAGTCGGGCCGCCAAGGTCGGAGACCACGCCGGTGAAGCCCGGCACCTTGTCACGCATCTCTTCGATTTCGTGCAGGATCGACTCGTGCGAGCGGTTCTGGATGATGCGGCCTTCGTGCTCGGTGATCGAGCAGAAGGTGCAGCCACCGAAGCAGCCACGCATGATGTTCACCGAGAAGCGGATCATCTCGTAGGCCGGAATGCGCTCCTTGCCGTAGGCCGGGTGCGGCACACGGGCATAGGGCATGCCGAACACGTAGTCCATTTCCTCGGTGCTCATGGGGATGGGTGGCGGGTTGAACCACACATCCACTTCGCCATGCTTCTGTACCAGGGCGCGGGCGTTGCCCGGGTTGGTCTCCAGGTGCAGCACCCGGTTGGCATGGGCATAGAGTACCGGGTCGTTACGCACCTTTTCGAACGACGGCAGGCGGATCACCGACTTTTCCCGGGTCATGCTCGGGCTGTCGAGAATCTGTACGACCTTGGCTTCGTTCGGGTCCTCCTGGTCGCCCTTGGCCTGCTCGATGGCACAGGCCTGGGTGTCCTGGGTATTCACGTACGGGTTGATGATCTTGTCGACGCGGCCCGGGCGGTCGATGCGGGTCGAATCGATCTCGTACCAGCCCTGAGGCGTGTCGCGACGCACGAAAGCAGTGCCGCGCACATCGGTGATGGTCTCGATCTTCTCGCCGTTGGACAGGCGCTGGGCCACCTCGACCACCGCGCGCTCGGCGTTGCCGAACAGCAGGATGTCGGCGCTGGCGTCGATAAGGATCGAGTGGCGGACCTTGTCCTGCCAGTAGTCGTAGTGGGCGATGCGGCGCAGCGAAGCCTCGATACCGCCCAGTACGATCGGCACGTGCTTGTAGGCTTCCTTGCAGCGCTGGCTGTACACCAGGCTGGCACGGTCCGGACGCTTGCCGGCCAGGCCACCAGGGGTGTAGGCGTCGTCGGAACGGATCTTCTTGTCCGCGGTGTAGCGGTTGATCATCGAGTCCATGTTGCCCGCGGCCACACCGAAGAACAGGTTCGGTTCGCCGAGCTTCATGAAGTCGTCTTTCGACTGCCAGTTCGGCTGGGCGATGATGCCCACGCGGAAGCCCTGGGCCTCCAGCAGGCGGCCGATGATGGCCATGCCGAACGACGGGTGGTCGACGTAGGCATCACCGGTCACAATGATGATGTCGCAGGAATCCCAGCCGAGCAGATCCATCTCCTCCCTGCTCATCGGCAGGAAAGGTGCTGGCCCGAAGCATTCGGCCCAGTACTTGGGATAGTCGTAGAGTGGTTTGGCTGCTTGCATGTCAGTGACCGGTTCTGGTGTGCAGGGAAATCGCGGGCGCGGAATATAGCACAAATTTTGACCAAATCCGACGATGGTTGTCGGATTCATGGCTTGCCGGCGATGAGGCCGGTGGCTTATTCGTCGTCGTCGAAGTTGTACATGCCCGGCGCAAGGTTCTCGAAGCGGGTGTACTTGCCGATGAACGCCAGGCGCACGAAGCCGATGGGGCCGTTACGCTGCTTACCGATGATGATTTCCGCCACGCCCTTGTGCTCGGTCTCAGGGTGGTACACCTCATCGCGGTAGACGAACATGATCACGTCGGCGTCCTGCTCGATCGCACCGGATTCACGCAAGTCAGAGTTCACCGGGCGTTTGTTCGGGCGCTGTTCCAGGGAGCGGTTCAGCTGCGACAGGGCGATGACCGGGCAGTTGAATTCCTTGGCCAAAGCCTTGAGCGAGCGGGAGATCTCGGAAATCTCGTTGGTCCGGTTGTCACCGGCCGAACCCGGGATCTGCATCAGCTGCAGGTAGTCGACCATGATCATGGCGATTTCGCCGTGCTCGCGGGCCAGGCGACGGGTACGCGCGCGCATTTCAGAGGGGCTGATACCGGCAGTATCGTCGATGAAAAGCTTGCGGTCGTTGAGCAGGTTCACAGCCGAGGTCAGGCGCGGCCAGTCATCGTCGTCCAGCTGGCCGGAACGCACCTTGGTCTGGTCGATACGGCCAAGGGACGAGAGCATACGCATGATCAGCGATTCACCTGGCATCTCGAGGGAGAACACCAGTACCGCCTTGTCGGTACGCAGTACGGCGTTTTCCACCAGGTTCATGGCGAAAGTGGTCTTACCCATCGACGGTCGGCCGGCGACGATGATCAGGTCGGCTGGCTGCAGGCCGCTGGTCTTCTCGTCGAGGTCGGTGAAACCGGTCGATACGCCGGTGATGTCACTGTCGGAGTTGAACAGCGTGTCGATGCGGTCGATGGCCATGGTCAACAGTTCGTTGACCCCCACCGGGCCGCCGGTTTTCGGGCGAGCCTCGGCAATCTGGAAGATCTGCCGCTCGGCGTCGTCGAGAATTTCTTCGGCGTTGCGCCCTTGCGGGTTGAACGCGTTGTCGGCGATATCGGTACTGATGCTGATCAGCTGGCGCAGGGTGGCGCGCTCGCGAATGATCGCGGCGTAGGCCTTGATGTTGGCCACCGACGGGGTGTTCTTGGCCAGCTCGGCCAGGTACGCCAACCCACCGACTTGCGAAGAAAGGCCTTCCTTGTCCAACTGCTCGTGCAGGGTCACCACGTCGAATGGCTGGTTGGCGTCGGCCAACTTGTGCACGGCACGGAAGATCAGGCGGTGGTCATGCCGGTAGAAGTCGCCATCCGATACCTGGTCCAGCACCCGCTCCCAGGCGTTGTTGTCCAGCATCAGGCCACCGAGCACGGCCTGTTCGGCCTCGATGGAATGCGGCGGCACCTTCAGGGCTGCGGTTTGCAGGTCAAGCTGTTCGGAAGTGGTGATCTCGTTCATGGCCACGAAAGAATTCTGGAGGATGAAAAAGACAAAGGGCACGGCCTGTCGAAAACAGGACCGTGCCCGATGTTAACCGCCTGCCCCACAAGGAGCCAGACAGTCAGCGCAGCTTAGGCAGCTACGACGACCACGCGTACGGTGGCTTCAACGTCGCTGTGCAGGTGCACGGCTACGTCGTATTCGCCAACCTGACGGATGGTGCCGTTCGGCAGACGAACTTCAGCCTTGGCCACTTCAACGCCGGAGGCGGTCAGGGCGTCAGCGATGTCGTGGGTGCCGATCGAACCGAACAGCTTGCCTTCGTCGCCAGCGGTGGCAGTGATGGTCACTTCCAGCTCGGCCAGTTGGGCAGCGCGGCTTTCAGCCGAAGCTTTCTTGTCAGCAGCTGCTTTTTCCAGCTCGGCGCGACGCTCTTCGAACGCAGCCAGGTTGGCGGCGTTGGCAACGGTGGCCTTGCCGAATGGCAGCAGGAAGTTACGGCCGTAACCAGCCTTAACTTTTACTTTGTCGCCCAGGTTGCCCAGGTTAGCGACTTTTTCCAGCAGGATCAGTTCCATTTGGTAAAACCTCTTAACTTTTAACCTTCACCGTTCGCGGAGTCATTCCCCTTGGGGGACTTGCGACCGCGAAAATCAATCAGGCTGTCGACAATGGCCAGAACCACCAGCAACGGATAAATCAGCTGCATGATCAGCGGCAGCGTCACGTACATGCCCACCAGCCAGAAACCGGCCAGTCGACCCTGTGCCACCAGCCCATGCATCAAGGCGATGCCGGCCAGCACCAGTACCAGGCTGGAGGCCGATGCCAGGACGATGAACTGCGGCCCAATGAACGGGGCCACCACCATCACTGCCACCAAGACCGCCATGGTCTGTTTCGGCAACTTCAGGGCGCGAAACTCGCGACCGAAGCCTCCAGGGTTGTACAACGCTGCCTGCCAGTAGCGCGCCAGCACCAAGGCCAGCACACTGAACAATTGCACCGTCACTGCTGTGGAAGCGACCAGCACAGGGCGGATCAGCTCACCGGAGAGCACCGGCTGCCCCTCGATTTTCGGCATGGCTTCGGCAAAGGCCTTGGCCAGTACATCGAAGGTTTGCGCCAGCGCCAGATCGAGCACGAGGCTGAAAGCCACGGCGAACACGGCACTGACCAGCAACACCCGGCTCCAGGGATGCTCGGCGCGCAACAGCGCAGCCAGGCCCAGGGCACCCGCGATCACCAGAAAGGTGATGGGATCGCCCATGACCCACACGGCCAGCCCGGCCAGCAGGCCGCCGGCGATGACCGTTGTAGCATCCTTGAACCCACGCCGCAGCAGCACAAGGCTGCCGGCAGCGGCACTCAACCAGAACAGCAGCGGCAGTACCGCGCTGATGACCACCACCAGGGTGGCCTGCACACGACCGCGCATGATGAAACTTGCTAACGCTCGCATGCTAATCCCTTACTGCTTGTCGACGACCCGGTCTCAGCGGCCGTGGCTGTCGGTGTAGGGCAGCAGGGCCAGGAAGCGGGCGCGCTTGATAGCGGTAGCCAGCTGACGCTGATAACGAGCTTTGGTACCGGTGATACGGCTTGGAACGATCTTGCCGGTTTCGGATACGTAAGCTTTCAGGGTGTTGAGATCTTTGAAGTCGATCTCTTTCACGTCTTCAGCAGTGAAGCGGCAGAATTTACGACGACGGAAGAAACGTGCCATTTAATAGGCTCCTCTAAAGGTCCGTGGATTACTCGTCAGCGTTATCGCTGGAGTCGCTGTCATTGCTGTCGTCGCCGTCGGCGGATTCAGCATGCTCAGGACGCTCACGACGCTCACGGCGCTCGCTGCGGTTTTCTTCAGCCTTCAGCATCTCGGACTGGCCGGTAACGGCTTCGTCACGACGGATGACCAGGTTACGGATAACGGCATCGTTGTAGCGGAAGTTGTCTTCCAGCTCGGCCAGGGCCTTGCCGGTGCACTCAACGTTCAGCATCACGTAGTGAGCCTTGTGAACATTGTTGATTGCGTAGGCCAGTTGACGACGGCCCCAGTCTTCCAGGCGGTGGATCTTGCCACCATCTTCTTCGATCAGCTTGGTGTAACGCTCAACCATGCCGCCGACTTGCTCGCTCTGGTCCGGGTGAACCAGGAAGATGATTTCGTAATGACGCATGAATGCTCCTTACGGGTTAGTAGTCTGCCAGCGAATCTGGTCAGACAAGGAGTGAATGACACTGTATGTCTTGCACGGAGGGGAGGCACATGCGCGCCTGCCAGCTCGGCAAGGGGCGCAATTGTAGAGAAGGCGAGGCGTACAAGCAAGGTGATTGGTGAATATTTGAACAGCCTGAAAAATATTCAGAATGTGTCAGGGCCCATTCGCGGGCACGCCCGCTCCCACAGATCAACTGCTGCCTTTGGCATTGCAGATTACCTGTGGGAGCGGGCGTGCCCGCGAAGAGGCCGGCGCAGGTTATAGATCAGCGCTTGGCCTGACGCTGACGCACAGCCTCGAACAGGCACACGCCAGTCGCCACCGACACGTTCAGGCTGCTGACACTACCGCCCATCGGCAACTTCACCAGGAAATCGCAATGCTCGCGGGTCAACCGGCGCATGCCCTTGCCTTCCGCGCCCATGATCATCACCAACGGCCCAGTCAGGTCCTGCTGGTAGATCTCCTGCTCGGCCTCGCCGGCGGTACCTACCACCCACAGGCCACGCTGCTGTAGTTTTTCCAGGGTGCGCGCCAGGTTGGTCACAGCCACAAGCGGGATCACCTCCGCAGCGCCACAGGCCACCTTGCGCACGACCGGTGTCAGGGTTGCGGACTTGTCCTTGGGCACCACCACTGCCGTGGCGCCGGCGGCATCGGCGGTACGCAGGCAGGCGCCAAGGTTGTGCGGGTCGGTCACACCGTCCAGCACCAGGATCAGCGGTGGTGTTTCGGTGCGTTCGAGCAATTCCTCGAGCATCAATTCGCCCCAGACCTGGCTCGGGCTCACCTCGGCGACCACACCCTGGTGCACGCCTTCTACCCAGGCATCCATCTCACGACGCTCGGCCTGGCCGACCGCCACGCGATTTTCCGCAGCCAGCGCCAGCAACGCCTGCAGGCGAGGCTCGCTGCGCCCTTCCGACAGCCAGATCTGCTTGACCCGCTTCGGATGGTGCTGCAGCAATGCCTGCACGGCGTGCACGCCGTAGATCTTTTCCAGCTGACTCATGACTTGCTCTTGCTCTTGCGTGGCGCGCCGGACTTCGACGGGCCTTTACGGTGCTTGGTCGGCTTGCCGGAGGCCTTGCCGCCCTTTTCCGACTTGCTGCTGGCATGGCCGCCACTGCGCGCCTCGCTCATCAGTGCCTTCTTCATTTCGCGGCTCTTGCGCACTTCGGCGTTACGCTGCACAGCGTCTTTCGGGAAGTACGCCTCGGCGGTCTCGCTCTTGCGGCTGCGCGGCTTCGGTGTGGCCTTGGCCTCGACCGGGGCCTGCTCGGCCTGGCCGGCAGCCGGTGCGGCACCACGCTGCTTGCGGCCGATCGGGGCGGCGAGGGTCTTTTCCGACACTTCGAAGTCGATCTTGCGTTCGTCCAGGTCGACGCGCATGACCTTGACCTCGATCGTGTCGCCCAGTCGGAAGCTGCGACCGGTACGCTCGCCAGACAGGCGGTGGTGCACCGGGTCGAAGTGGTAGTAGTCACCCGGCAGCGCACTGACGTGCACCAGGCCTTCCACATAGATATCGGTCAGCTCGACGAACAGGCCGAAACCGGTTACCGCAGTGATCACACCCGGGAAGGTTTCGCCGACGCGGTCCTTCATGAACTCGCACTTGAGCCAGTTGACCACGTCACGGGTGGCTTCATCGGCCCGGCGCTCGGTCATCGAGCACTGCTCGCCGAGCTGCTCGAGAGTGTTCTCGTCGTACGGGTAGATACGCGCCTTGGGAATGCTCATGGCGCCAGCACGCTTGACGTGCGGGGTGTCGACCCTGGAACGGATGATGCTGCGGATGGCGCGGTGCACCAGCAGGTCCGGGTAGCGACGGATCGGCGAGGTGAAGTGGGTGTACGCCTCGTAGTTCAGGCCGAAGTGGCCGTTGTTGTCGGTGCTGTACACCGCCTGGCTCAACGAACGCAGCATCACGGTCTGGATCAGGTGGAAGTCCGGGCGCCCGGCGATGCTCGCCAGCAGTGCCTGGTAATCCTTCGGCGACGGATCCTTGCCCTTGTGCAGGGTCAGGCCTAGTTCGCCCAAGAAGGCGCGCAGCTTTTCCAGACGCTCCGGCGGCGGGCCGTCGTGCACGCGGTACAGGGCCGGCACGCCGTGCTTCTGCAGGAATTCGGCGGTGGCCACGTTGGCCGCCAGCATGCATTCTTCGATCAGCTTGTGGGCGTCGTTGCGCACGGTCGGGCGGATTTCCGCGATCTTGCGCTCGTCACCGAAGATGATGCGGGTTTCCTGGGTCTCGAAGTCGATCGCGCCACGGGCGTGACGGGCCTCCACCAGCACCTTGTACAGGTTGTACAGGTTCTTCAGGTCCGGGACGACTGCCTTGTACTCCTCGCGCAGCGCCTTGCCCTCACGGGTGCGGGAGTGCTCGAGCATGCTGCTGACCTTGTTGTAGGTCAGGCGGGCGTGGGAGTGGATGACGCCTTCGTAGAACTGGTAGTCGACCATCTGGCCGGCTTTGTTCATGGTCATTTCGCAGACCATCGCCAGGCGATCGACATGCGGGTTCAGCGAGCACAGGCCGTTGGACAGCTCTTCGGGGAGCATCGGTACCACGCGCTCGGGGAAGTACACCGAGTTGCCGCGCTGCTGGGCCTCGACGTCCAGGGCCGAGCCCAGGCGAACGTAGCTGGACACATCGGCAATGGCCACATACAGGCGCCAGCCACCGGAGAACAGGCGCAGCTTGCCCAGCGGTTCGCAATAGACCGCGTCGTCGAAGTCGCGGGCGTCCTCGCCGTCGATGGTGACGAACGGCAGGTGGCGCAGATCGACGCGCTTCTCCTTGTCCTTCTCTTCGACTTCGGAGCGGAACTTGCGCGCCTCCTTGATCACCTCTTTGGGCCAGACGTGCGGGATATCGTAGCTGCGCAGGGCAACGTCGATTTCCATGCCCGGCGCCATGTAGTTGCCGATGACCTCGACCACATCGCCCTGCGGCTGGAAGCGCGGCGTCGGCCAGTGGGTGATCTTGATCTCGACGAACTGGCCGATCTTGGCCCCGCCGTTGCGCCCGGCGGTGACCAGCACTTCCTGCTGGATCTTCGGGTTGTCCGGGGTCACGTAGCCGATACCGCCTTCTTCGAAGTAACGGCCGACCACGCTTTCGTGGGCGCGGGAGATGATTTCGACCAGCACGCCTTCACGGCGGCCACGGCGGTCGACGCCAGAGACGCGGGCCAGGCCGCGGTCACCATCGAACACCAGGCGCATTTGCGACGGGCTGAGGAACAGATCTTCGCTGCCGTCGTCCGGAATAAGGAAGCCGAAGCCGTCGCGGTGACCGGAGACGCGGCCGCAGATCAGGTCCAGCTTGTCTACCGGGGCATAAGTGCCGCGCCGGGTATAGATAAGCTGGCCATCGCGCTCCATGGCACGCAGGCGGCGGCGCAGGGCTTCGATCTGGTCTTCGTCGTAAAGACCGAACTCGGCCGCCAGCTCCTCGCGTGCGGCCGGTTCGCCACGGTCGGCGAGGCGCTGCAGGATCAGCTCACGGCTGGGAATGGGGTTGTCGTATTTTTCCGCTTCGCGAGCGGCCTCGGGATCGAGGGATTGCCAATCGGCCATCAGAAGGGGTTCACCTTGGGGTATATAGATAGGAATTCTGGCATAGGCGTATTGAAACCGGAAATGTCAGCCTTGGACAGCCCCACCGGCGTGTCTGGCGAGGACGAATAGGCCTGCGGAATCAACAAGTTGAATTTTTTGAAATTTTTTTTGCTTGGGGGGTTTACAGCCCCCCGGACCGTCCGTATAGTGCGCACCACAACGACGGACAACCCCGAAGTTGTAGTAGAGATGAGCGGCGCTGTAAAGCATCAAGTAATCTCGAATGTGTGCCCAGGTGGCGGAATTGGTAGACGCGCTGGTTTCAGGTATCAGTGGCTTAACGGCCGTGGAAGTTCGAGTCTTCTCCTGGGCACCAAATATTTTCAAGTAACAGATGACCAAGGATCTGTTACTACTGTGTGAAAGCGAACGATAGTCGCCTTCCTCAGATGATGCAAAGCTTTGCCCAGGTGGCGGAATTGGTAGACGCGCTGGTTTCAGGTATCAGTGACTTAACGGTCGTGGAAGTTCGAGTCTTCTCCTGGGCACCATACAAAAACCCACTAGCCTTGCTAGTGGGTTTTTTCTTGCCTGCGATTTTTGTATCCCTCCTCTTTCGGTCATAGGTGCAAACCTGTGCCGGCCTCTTCGCGGGCGCGCCCGCTCCCACAGAATCATCACAGGCCTTCCGGCTAGTGAAATACCTGACACCTTCAGACTCTTGCACCTTGGTCTGACCATGAATTTCTCGTCACCCGGCCACTTGAGAAACGATTTCGTTTACCATTGTTTCCAAATATGTAGCCGTAAGCGAGGAAGTACCCGCATGACGATCCGCCCGCAACCGCTGATGCGTACCTTGGCCGCCGCCGTGCTGAGCCTGGCCATCGGCGCTCCGGCCGCCATGGCAGACGCACCGGTCACCCTGACCATGTACAACGGTCAGCACAAGGAAATCGGCGAGGCCATCGCCAAGGCCTACGAGGCCAAGACCGGCGTCCACATCAATATTCGCAAGGGCAGCAGCAACCAGCTGGCCAGCCAGATCATCGAGGAAGGCGAACGCTCGCCGGCCGACATCATCTACACCGAAGAGTCCCCCCCCCTGAACAACCTGGGCGAACTGGGCCTGCTGGCAAAGATCGATGACGCCACCGCGAACATGATGCCCAAGGAGTACGTTGGCGCCAACGGCACCTGGATGGGCATCACCGCCCGTACGCGCATCGTCGTCTTCAACCCGAAGAAGGTCGACGAGAAAGACTTGCCGACCACAGTGATGGACTTTGCCAACCCCGAGTGGGAAGGCCGCGTCGGCTATGTGCCCACCAGCGGCGCCTTCCAGGAACAGGCCGTGGCCATCCTGAAGATGCACGGGCGAGAAGCCACCGAAGAATGGCTGACCGGCCTGAAGGCATTCGGCAAGACCTACACCAACAACATGGTCGCCCTCAAAGCCGTGGAAAAAGGCGAAGTGGCTGCGGTACTGGTGAACAACTACTACTGGTATGCGCTGGAGCGCGAGCGCGGCAAGCTGGACACCAAGCTCTACTACCTGGCCGATGGCGATGCCGGCAACCTGGTCACCATTTCCGGCGCAGCGGTGGTCAAGGCCAGCAAGCACCCGAAAGAAGCCCAGGCCCTGCTCAACTGGATGGCCAGCGAAGAAGGCCAGCGCGTGATCACCCAGACCACCGCCGAGTACCCGCTGCACAAAGGCATGGTCTCCGACCGTGGCCTGAAACCGTTCGAAGACCTGCGCCCGCCGAAGATCTCACCAGCCGACCTGGGCAATGCCGAGGAAGCGATCGAGCTTGAGCGCGAGGTCGGCCTGCTCTGATGACTGCCGCCCTGTCCGAGCCGGTGCCGGTACGCTTCGTACCGCGCCGCAAGCGCCCCTCCGTCTGGGTGGTGCTGCCTGTGCTGTTCCTGGTAGCGATGAGCTTGCTGCCTTTGCTGTACGTTGCCATGAAAGCCTGGGAGGCCGGCTGGCGCGAAGCCTTGCACCTGCTGTGGCGGCCGTTTGTCTGGGGGCTGATGCGCAACACCCTGATGCTGATGGTCGGGGTGACGCTGACCTGCATGGTGGTCGGCTTGGCCCTGGCCTGGCTGCTGGAGCGCAGCAACCTGGCCGGCCGCCGGTTGTGGGGCGTGGTGCTGTGCCTGCCGTTCGCCGTGCCGTCGTTCGTCAGCAGCTTCACCTGGGTGTCGCTGAGCTCGGACTTCGAAGGGCTGGGCGGGGCGATCATGGTCATGGCCCTGTCCAAGTACCCACTGGTGTTCCTGCCGGTGGCCGCGACCCTGCGCAACCTCGATACCTCGCTGGAGGAATCGGCACGTACGCTGGGCTGCAGCCGCTGGGGCGTATTCATCAAGGTCACCCTGCCGCTGCTGTGGCCATCGATGCTGGGCGGCGCGCTGCTGATCGCCCTGCACATGCTGGTGGAGTTCGGCGCTTTGTCGATCCTCGGCTTGCAAACCTTCACCACGGCGATTTACCAGCAGTTCGAACTGGAGTTCAGCAATGCCAACGCGGCCATGCTGTCCGCCGTACTGTTGGCGATGTGCCTGGTGATGCTGTGGCTTGAACTGCGGGTACGTGGCAAGGCCCGCCACGTGCGCATCGGCCAGGGTGTGGCGCGGCGAGCACAACCGGTGCGGCTGCGTGGTTGGGCAGTGCTGGCGCAACTGTTCTGCGTGGGCCTGGCGGTGTTGGGCAGCGGTATTCCGCTGGCCATGCTCGGCTACTGGTTGAGCGTGGGTTCATCGGCGGCATTCCCTGTTGCAGCCATTTCCAAGGCGCTGTTCACCTCGTTGTCGGTGTCGCTGGGGGGTGCCGGTCTCTGCGTGTTGCTAGCCCTGCCAATCAGCTTCCTGGTGGTGCGCTACAAGGGCCGCCTGGCAATCTGGGCCGAGCGCCTGCCATACCTGTTGCACGCCCTGCCCGGCCTGGTGATTGCCCTGACCCTGGTGTTCTTCGCCCTGCATTACGTGCCGGCGCTGTACCAGACCACGGCACTGTTGCTGCTGGCCTATGCGCTGCTGTTCCTGCCGCTGGCGCAGTCGCCGGTGCGCACCGCACTGAACAAGGCTTCGCCGACGCTGGAGGAAGCCGCACGCACCTTGGGCGCGAGCAGCTTTGCCGCGTTTTGCCGGGTGACCTTGCCGATCATCTTCCCGGCCATGGCGGCAGCCTTTGCCCTGGTGTTCCTGGATGCCATGAAGGAACTGACAGCTACCTTGCTGCTCAGCCCGACCGGCATGACCACCCTGGCCACCGAGGTATGGGCGCATACGGCCAACGTCGAGTTCGCGGCGGCGGCGCCTTATGCGGCGTTGTTGATTGTGGTTTCGGGGTTGCCGGTTTATCTGCTGACTACGCGGATGTATTTGAACAAGGCTTGAGAAAACGCCCCGAGCCACCACTCGGTCCGGGGCAGATTCCTGCTAAACATTAGAAAAACGCAACCAGCACTTCTCACCTGAACTGCCCACTCCGTCGAAACACCAAAAAACCAAGAACAACCAAAAACCCATACCTAAACAATCTAACAATGACTATTGTAAAACGATTCCCAGCCACTAAACACAAACATAGCACCGAACAAGAAGAACAATAAAACATTCAAAGTAACTAGCACCCTTCTCCACTTAATCGGAAAGCGCCCTACCTCATCGAGGTCAACCAGACCTCTACGCGCATACAGCCTCGGAATCATCAACACCATGCCAATCGACCCCGCACGTACGGATTTACCCCAAAACCCGTAGTTGGAAAACACCTTTTTGTAATCACTTACCACCTTACAATTTGGCAGATAGGTTTCAAACATATCGGTATAGCGATAAATCACGTAAGCACCCATGACCTCAACAGGAATCATCAGGCCAAATATAATGAGCGCAAACCACCCAGGATCAAAACAGAACACGCTTAAATCTATCACCAGCACCCCAAATCCAATTTCCTCGGCCATCGCTCCCCTGATCTACGTTCGAAACCTCAACCAAATGCAAAACACCCCAAACACAACAAACAAAAACAGATGAAAAAACCACAACCCTATTAAGATCCTCGTTAACCCGAGAGGAGCACTGTGGACATCTCCAGCATCCAGCATACCCTTACGAATGCTGAAGCCCTTTATTGACAGCATGACGGAAATTGACCCCAAGCGCATCATTCGACCTAACATGCCCGCATGAAAATACAACCGCTTGTTATCTATTACCATTCGACTATTATGAAAAAATGATTCGATTTCCTCCAGCCAGCGAAATGCGACGATAACCCAAACGCCAAAAAGTAGAATTGTCGTAGCCAGTAGGGATATACCGAACACCACGATCTGTATATTACTCATCGTACTGTCTCATACAAAACCTCCCCAAAAGACTCTCCTCCCATCGTACCCAGACCTCCACCCAAGACACCTCCAGCAGCCCCCACGATTACCGCGCAAGTAATAGCCCCCGTTCCAGCGGTGGGTATTCCTACAGCGAGGCATACCGCCGGACCCGCCAATCCCCCGACATAGCCACCCAGGCTACCGCCCATCAATCCGGCAACTAGCGAACTCCTTTCGACATACTTAGCCTTTCTACACTCATCCTCCCGCCCAAGCACGCAAGCGTTACGAATGGACAGTTCGGTTGACGCCACATCAAGCGCCATCCCTAAATACGTACCTTTTTTTGCCCAATTAGCGGCCTTCGCCACGCCAGATATTTTTTCTGCATACCCTTTAATCTCACCACCGTGAAGAAATCTTTTGGTAGATATATCCAGCGCATGCTTGATTTTACCCCGATTGCGCAACCCTGCCCCATACGCAGCCATACTATCCAACTGCCCCTCCAACTTCAAAAACAACGCTGTACGTTTCGAGTAGAATTCATCACGAGCTTTCAACGTGCCTTGATGCAAATAATCTCGGTGTAGCTGCTCTATCTCCTCTAACGTTTTCTTGATAGCTTCAAGATACTTACTCCAAGCGTCACTAGCTGTACCTGCGCCGATTGAAGCACGGGACAGCAAGCTCTGCAGCAGTTCAAAATTTTCCAGAAGGAACCCGTCAAACCCACCGCCGTTCAATTCGATGTCAAGGTGTATACCTAACGCCTTCCCCATGAGAAATGCCTCATGAGCAGTACAGGACGGCGTGCTTGGGTCACCCACGATTATCAGCTCGCCAGGGAAAACAACAGTGTTGAGGATATGCGCATTCAACACATCAAACTTGGCCCGCTGATTCGCGTTCATGGCTGTATCGGCCTTCAGCGACTCATACGACTGTGCATGGGAATTGATAAAGCTACGCGCCTCGGACATGGTCGTACCTCACGCATACTTTTTGTTGTTAATACGGTCCCAGCCGCCCGTGACGTTGCCACCAGCACCGCCATCGAGGCGTTTCTGACGCGTGTAGGTGGTCTTGATACGGCCATAGTTCAGTTGCACCACCTCCATCGGCACGCCGGCACTGGCGCTCTGGGTGTAGTCAGCGATGATCACTTCTTCGAGGACGACCTCGTAGTACTTGAGCTTGTCGCCACCCGCACGACACAGCACCAACTTCACTTCTTTCAGGTGCTGGCCGGCACAGCTGGCTTCCAGCAGCTTGCAGCTGGCGCTGTCCAGGTGCTTGGTGAAAGAGAAGTTGGTGAGGGTGGTGCGGCCTGATGATGCGCCGCCCGCAGAACTGGCGGTGGCAGAGGTGCTCTGGTTGGCACCAAACTTATAGCCAGCGATCTCGATCCAGTTAGTGAACTGCTCGTCCAGCGCCTCACCAGCGATTTCGTTGATTTGAATATAAGCATCGAAAGCCATGCTTACCTCTCCCTGGTAATGTTTGGGCTGATAACGACAACGCTCTGATATTGTCGTCTTGCGGTTGTGCCTGAAAAGCTCACGGCGGATTAGCGCTGTCGCCTCAAGGCCCGGTTGACACTAGTTCCCTGTGCCAAGCCACGCAATAGCACGCGCTCACCAAGGCAAACTTTGGGAAGTTACCTACAACATCAGGTAAAAATTCTGATTTATCAGGTAAGAATCTGCTGCTTATCGACGCTCGAAACGATCGCCCTGCAAGTTGCTCAGCATCCGCCGCACGATCACGCCATGAACCCATCCAACCGGTACCATGTACAAACGCCCAAAGGTGTTGAAGCACTTCACCGAGGTGGTCACGTTCAACTGCGGGAAGCCGCACTCCCCTGTCGACACATCCATGCAGACCATGACGGCCAAGTGCGTATCGCGCGAGGTCAGCACCAGTTGCTGGTCGCTGATGGCCTCGACAGTGAAGAAGTCCAGACCCTCGCCGACGGCTGGTACATGCTCTGGATCGCGGCGAGTGAAGCCGTGGATATCGGCGACATTGAAACGACGTGAGATGTAGTCGCGAATTTGAAAAGCCAAGGCCAGCCAGCCGGGGACGTCCGAGGTCATGGCGCAGTAGGCTTGCAGGGCGGTCAGCGGTACCGTCAGCTGCACGCTGTCAGTGTGGAGAAAATCAAGGCATGCCTTGGCGGCGACCAGTTGGGCGGACATGAGCAACTCCCTTTGTCATGTGTCGCCGACAGCTTAGCAACATGACTCGCTGTAGGAGCGGCCTTGTGTCGCGAAAGGGCTGCGCAGCGGCCCCGGCAATTTCAGCGTTCAAGCAGATATCCCGGGGCTGCTGCGCAGCCCTTTCGCGACACAAGGCCGCTCCTACAGGGACCGCATCAAGCTCTGAATTGGCCCAGGCTGGCACGCAGCTGTGCCGCCAGGTCATCCAGCACCTTGCTACTGGCCGTTGTCTGCATCACCACCTCGGCCGAGCGTTCGGCCTGGGCGTGTATGGTTTCCACCCGTCCACGCACTGCCTGCGCCCCGCTCGCCTGCTGCTCGGCCGCCCGGGTGGCCAGGCCGATGGCTGCATGCACCTGCTCCACCGCCGCCTGCACCGACTGCTGGCGGCGCTCGTTGTCACGCAGCACCAGCAGCCCTTCGCTGGCCTTGAGCCCGGCCTGGCTGATGGTGGCCACGGCCTCCTTGGCCCCCTTCTGCAGCGCGGCGATATGCGCCTGGATATCTCCCGTGGAACTTTGCGTCTTGCTCGCCAGCGCCCGCACCTCATCGGCCACCACGGCAAACCCGCGCCCGGTTTCACCAGCACGGGCGGCTTCGATGGCCGCGTTCAAGGCCAGCAGGTTGGTCTGTTCGGCGATGCCGTGGATAACCGTCAGCACCACTTCGATCTGCTCGCTCTGCTTGGCCAGGCGCTCGATCACCTGGGAGCCGGCCTCCACCTGCCCGGCCAGGTTCTCGATCAAACCGGCTAGCTGGGTTGATGTGCGGCTGTTCTCGTCAGTTGCCTGGCGGATATCCACCACCTGCTGCAGGGCTGCCTGCATCGCGTGGCTTTCAGCCTGGGCCTCGTCGGCCATGCTTGACAGGTCGCGCAGGCTGGCCGCCACTTCATCGCGTTGCAGCGCAGCGGCAGCATCGGCGCCGGCATTGCGCTGGGCCATTGCGCCAATCTCAACGCCGGTACGCTGCGCCACCTCGCCGGCCTCGCGCACGATGGGCTGCAGCTTGTCGACAAAGCGGTTCACCGCCGAGGCCATGTCGCCGATTTCATCGCGGCTGTCGAGCAGCACGCGCTTGGTCAGGTCGCCTTCACCGGCAGCGAGGTCGTCGAGTGCAGCGATCAGCAGGCGCAGCTTGCTCAACACCCGCCGGCCAAGCACCACGGCTACCACCAGCAGCACCCCTAGGCCGACCAGCACCAGCCCCAGGCCGATGCGCCAACGCAGCTCTGCAGCAGCATCGCGAACCGTCTGTGCTGTATTGGCCTGCATCGCGGCGGCGCTGCCCTGGGCCTTTTCCAAACGCTCGCGCAGGGTGTTGCCACTCTCAGCCGCAGCACCGACCAGGCTGTCACCGACCAGTTGCTCACCACTGGTGATAAGGGCGGCGAAGCGCTGGTCGAGCGCCTTGAGCTCCTGGTCGATGCCAGCCGTGGAAACACCCATCACCACCTTGCCGATTTCCGCACCATTGGGGCTGATTGAGGCCTCGACGAAGTACACCGCCGGGTCCCGCCGTGCCGCGTCGATCACCTTGTCCAGCGCACGCTCGCCCTGACCTTTTTCCATCAACGCCTGGTTGATCGGGTTCTGCCGGTTCAGGTAGCGGGTAAGGTGCTGGCCCTGAGCGTCGTCGTAAACCACAAACAGCACGTTGGGGTTGCGCTGGGCGCGGCGCGCGAAGTCGGAGAGCACCGGCACATCGTTGTCCCAGATCGCCCGCGGTGCGACCGACGCCAGCAGCTCGGCCATATCGTTGGCGGAGTCCTTGAGGTTCTTCTCCAGCGTGCTGCGCAGCTGCTGCTGCTCGCTTTGCAGACGTGCCGACAAACCTGCACTCAGGCGCTGGCGGGTGCTGCTGGAGAGGCCGTCGAGGCCTGAGCGCACATCTTGCCCGGCTTGCTCCAACTCACTGGCGAGTTGGCGGCTGTCATTGCCCAGGCGTTCACCCAGGTCGGCTTCCAGGGCGGTGACCGTGCTTCGGGTAAGCGCAACGGCGACCAGCACCTGCACCAAAAGAGCGATACCAAGGGCAACAAACACAGGCCGCAAAAGGCGGCTTCGTAACAGTGAGAGGATGGCAGACACGGTGAACCCTCGTGTTTTCTGGCGCCACTATTCTGATGGCATCTACAGAAACTTCTTACAGCAAGGGTTGTGCCGGAGGCAGCAGGGATAAATGCCAAGGTTCAGCAGTGTGCTTGCCTGCACCGGCCCTATCGCCGGCAAGCCAGCTCCCACAGGTTCACCACAAGTCTTGGGGGTTGCGAGGTCCCTGTGGGAGCCGGCTTGCCGGCGATAGGGCCAGTACAGGCATACCCCACAAATGAAAACGCCGCAGCCCCTTTCAGGGCCACGGCGTCAGATCAGCCTGGAAGGCAGATCAGGCAAACGGATGACGCAGCACGATGGTCTCGTTGCGGTCCGGGCCGGTGGAGATGATGTCGATCGGCGCGCCGATCAGCTCTTCGATGCGCTTGATATAGGCGCGAGCGTTAGCCGGCAGTTCTTCCAGGGTTTTCACGCCCAGGGTCGATTCGCTCCAGCCTGGCATCTCTTCGTACACCGGCTCCAGGCCGATGTAGCTGTCGGCATCGGAAGGCGCGTCGATGACGGCACCGTTCTCGTTCTTGTAGCCAACGCAGATGTTGATGGTTTCCAGGCCATCCAGTACGTCCAGCTTGGTCAGACAGATGCCCGAGATGCTGTTGACGTCGATGGCGCGACGCAGGATCACGGCATCGAACCAGCCGCAACGGCGCGCACGGCCGGTGGTGGAGCCGAACTCATGGCCACGCTTGGCCAGGGTAGCGCCAGTCTCGTCGAACAGTTCGGTCGGGAACGGACCGGAACCTACGCGAGTGGTGTAGGCCTTGGTGATACCCAGGATGTAGTCCAGGTACATCGGGCCAACGCCAGAACCGGTGGAGATACCGCCAGCGGTGGTGTTGGAGCTGGTGACGTACGGGTAGGTACCGTGGTCGATGTCCAGCAGCGAGCCCTGGGCACCTTCGAACATGATGTCCTTGCCAGCGCGACGCAGGTTGTGCAGCTCGGCGGTGACGTCGAGCATCATCGGCTTGAGCTGTTCGGCATAGGCCATGCACTCGTCCAGGGTCTGCTGGAAGTCGATGGCCGGCTCTTTGTAGTAGTTCACCAGCTGGAAGTTGTGGTAGTCCAGCAGCTCACCCAGCTTGGCGGCGAAACGCTCGCGGTGGAACAGGTCGCCCACGCGCAGGCCGCGGCGTGCGACCTTGTCTTCGTAGGCTGGGCCGATACCGCGACCGGTGGTACCGATCTTGGCTTCGCCGCGGGCTTTTTCGCGGGCCTGGTCCAGGGCAACGTGGTACGACAGGATCAGCGGCGCAGCCGGGCTGATGCGCAGGCGCTCGCGCACCGGCACGCCCTTCTCTTCCAGCTTGGTGATTTCACGCATCAGGGCATCCGGGGCAACGACCACGCCGTTGCCGATCAGGCACTGTACGCCTTCACGCAGGATACCGGACGGAATCAGGTGCAGAACGGTCTTTTCACCGTTGATCACCAGGGTGTGACCCGCGTTGTGGCCACCCTGGTAGCGCACTACGGCGGCAGCATGTTCGGTCAGCAGATCGACGATCTTGCCTTTGCCCTCATCACCCCACTGGGTGCCCAGGACGACGACATTCTTACCCATTACATTGGTCCTCATTCACGCAAACTTGGTTGCCGGCCTACTGCCGGCGCAGAAACTCACTGGGCCAGCGGCAGAACCTGCCAGCGCCCGTCTTGCTGAATCAATTGCCGATCACAATCCGCCTCGAGAGCAGCACTCAACGGCTGGCCAGGCAGGGCCTGGACCACACGCTGGCCCTCGTTGCGCAACTGGCAGACTTGCTGCCAGAGGGCCGCGTCGCCACTGTCCGGCATCCAGATGCCGCCAGTTGGCAATACGACCTCCGCTCGCCCCAGTGTGACCAGGGTCTTCAAATCCGTGGAGAAACCGGTGGCCGGGCGGGCCCGGCCGAAATCGGCGCCGATGTCGTCATAGCGCCCGCCCTGGGCGATCGATTGGCCTTCGCCCGGCACGAACACGGCGAACACCACGCCTGTGTGATAGTGGTAACCGCGCAGCTCGCCGAGGTCGAAGTACAGCGGCAGGTCCGGGAAGCGCGACGCCAGGCGATCGGCGATCGCCAGCAGGTCGTCCAGCGCCGCCAGCACGCTGGCCGGGGCTCGGCCCAGGCGCACGCGGGCTTCGGCCAGCACTTCGCGGCCACCGCACAGTTCCACCAGCGCGCGCAGCATGTTGCCCAGGTCCTTCGGCAGGTCGGCGGTCAGCACCTGAACCTCATCCACGGCCTTGCGCTGCAGGGCGTCGAACAGCTGCTGCTCGACCGCGCCGGACAGGCCGGCAGCACGGGCCAGGCCGCGGTAGATACCGACGTGGCCCAGGTCCATGTGCACATCTGGCACATCGGTCAGCTGCAGCGTGGCGAGCATCAGGCTGATGACTTCGACATCGCTGGTGGGGCTGGCGTCGCCGTACAGCTCGGCACCCAGCTGGATCGGGCTACGCGAGGTGGACAGGGCACGCGGCTGGGCGTGCAGCACGCTGCCGGCATAGCACAGGCGGCTCGGGCCTTCACGGCGCAGGGTGTGGGCGTCAATGCGCGCCACCTGCGGGGTGAAGTCGGCGCGGAAGCCCATCAGGCGACCGGACTGCGGGTCTACTACCTTGAAGGTGCGCTGATCCAGGTCCTGGCCGGCGCCGGTGAGCAGCGACTCCAGGTACTCGATATGCGGGGTGACGACCAGCTCGTAGCCCCAACTCTGGAACAGGTCCAACACCTGGCGGCGCGCGATCTCGATGCGCGCGGCCTCAGGTGGCAGTACTTCCTCGATGCCATCTGGCAGCAGCCAGCGGTCTACCGTTGCCATTACGCCATTTCCCCTCTGGTCCGGGCGGCTTGCCAAGCAGGCGAGCCGTCAGTAAAGCCGGTATCGCGCACAGCAGCGGGCAGCACTGATCCCAGCGCAGCCACCGTACCCGACACCCTCGAATTGCCTTGCGACCTGACCAATCCGCCAACTGGCGGTTTGCCAATCAACCTTGCAGACGCAAAAAAGCCGGGAAATTTCCCGGCTGCCTCATCATACACCCCTTTTCATTCAGGATGCACCCCGCCTGGCGTTTTAGCTGCCAGGCGGGGAGCCGCCGCATGAAAATCAGGGCCTGAGCATCACGGCCTGCTCTTGTCCAGGAAGCGGAAGAACTCGTTCTTCGGATCCAAGACCAGCACGTCGCTCTTGCTCGAGAAGCTCTCGCGGTACGCCTGCAGGCTACGGTAGAACGCGTAGAAATCAGGGTCCTGAGTGTAGGCCTTGGCGTAGATGGCGGCCGCCTGGGCGTCGCCGTCACCGCGGGTTTCCTCTGCTTCGCGATAGGCCTCAGCCAGCAGTACGCGGCGCTGACGATCGGCATCGGCACGGATACCTTCAGCAAGCTCGTTACCCTTGGCGCGGTGCTCACGGGCTTCACGTTCACGCTCGGTGCTCATGCGGTCGAACACGCTGCGGTTAACTTCCTTCGGCAGGTCGATGGCCTTGACGCGCACGTCGACCACCTCGATACCCAGCTCCTTCGCGGCCATGCGGTTCAGCGAAGCAGTGATGTCAGCCATCAGCGCGTCACGTTCACCGGAAACCACTTCGTGCAGGGTACGTTTACCGAACTGGTCACGCAGGCCGCTTTCCAGACGACGCGACAGACGCTCGTCGGCGATCTGTTTCATGCCGGATGTGGCGGTGTAGAAACGTTCGGCGTCCTTGACGCGCCACTTGGCGTAGGCGTCGACCATCACCGCTTTCTTCTCCAGAGTCAGGAACCGCTGGGTCGGGGCGTCGAGGGTCATCAGGCGGGCGTCGAACTTGCGCACCTGGTTCACGTACGGAATCTTCACGTGCATGCCCGGCTGTACGTCCGCCTGGACTACCTTACCGAAGCGCAGCAATACCGCACGCTCGGTCTGGGACACGATGTAGAAGCTGTTCCAGGCCACGATGGCCAGGACCACGGCGGCGATCAGGGCGATCAGCGATCTGTTGCTCATCAGCGGCTCTCCCTAGTGCGCAGCGGCTGCTGTTGCTGTTGCAGGTCCTGCGCCGCACGGGCGGCCGCATCGTTGACCGATGGCGACACGCTGGTGGTCGGCGCGGACGGGTTGCGGCTGCCTTCGACCATCTTGTCCAGCGGCAGGTAGAGCAGGTTGTTCTGCCCGTCCTTGGTTGCCACCATGACCTTGCTCGAATTGCTGTAGACCTCTTGCATGGTCTCCAGGTACAGGCGCTGACGGGTCACGTCAGGTGCCTTGCGGTACTCGGCGACCAGCTTGGTGAAGCGGTCGGCCTCACCCTTGGCGCGGGCAATGACTTCGTCGCGGTAACCGTTGGCGTCCTCGATGATGCGCTGGGCCTGACCACGGGCTTCCGGCACCACGCCATTGGCGTAGGACTCGGCCTGGTTGCGGGCACGCTGCTCGTCTTCACGGGCTCGGATCACGTCGTCGAAGGCTTCCTGCACTTCACGCGGGGCAGCCGCGCTCTGTACGTTGACCTGGGTGACAGTGATACCGGTACGGTAGGTGTCGAGGAAACGCTGCAGGCGCTCGCGGATATCCACGGCCATCTGCTCACGACCTTCGGTCAGCACCTGGTCCATCGAGGTGGAGCCCACCACATGGCGCAGGGCACTCTCGGTCGCGTGCTGCAGGCTGACCTCAGGCTGGTCGACGTTGAGCACGAAGTCCTGCAGGTTGCTGATCTTGTACTGGACGGTCAGCGGTACCTCGACGATGTTCTCGTCTTCGGTCAGCATCTGGCCCTGCTTGGTATAGGCACGCTCGCGCGTGACGTTCTCCATGTACTTGCGATCGATCGGCGGGAAGTAGATGTTCAGGCCGGGGCCGACCGTCTCATAGTACTTGCCGAAGCGCAGCACCACGGCCTGCTCCTGCTCGTCGACCACGTACACGGCGCTGTACAGCCAGATAGCAGCCAGCACCGCCAGGCCGATGCCCAGCAGGCCCAGGCCACCGCCCTTGCCGACATTGCGGCCACCGCCGCCACGTTTCTTGCCACTGCCGAACATGCCGTTCAGGCTGTCCTGCAATTTGCGGAAGGCCTCGTCCAGGTCCGGTGGACCTTTCTTGTCACCACCGCCGCCACCGCCATTCCGGCGACCGCCCCAGGGATCCTGATTGTTCGAGTTGCCACCCGGCTCGTTCCAAGCCATAGCGCTCTCCATCTGATAAAGCAAAGACGCGCCCACGGCGCGCCGTCCAATGCTACAGAATGCCTGTCACTGCTGCCCGGCGACCTCGACGAGCATTTATTGCAAAGTGTGTTGCTCGACAAACACTTGCGGCTCCATGCCTTCGCGGCTGACCAGGCGATTCAGTTCGACCATGGGCAGTCGCACGCTCAGCAGGCTGCGCCCTTCTTCATCATGCTCTTCACTCTGCACGGCACCCAAGGCAAAGAATTGCGCGCGCAAGCGGGCAAAACGCTGCTCCAGACACAGGGTACCGACAAACAGATCATCCCCCAGCAACTCGGCAATCGCCTGGCCGACCAGCTCCAGGCCACGCCCATCGCGTGCCGATACCCAGACCCGTTCCGGCTTGCCATCGGCATTGCGCTGGATCTGCGGCTCGACATCTTCGAGCAAGTCGAGTTTGTTATACACCTCGAGGATCGGCAACCCTTCGGCACCAATCTCGCCCAACACCGCCAGCACCTGCTCGATCTGCTCCATGCGCTCCGGCTCATGGGCGTCGATCACATGCAGCAACAAGTCGGAGTTGCTCGACTCTTCGAGCGTAGCCCGAAATGCCTCTACCAGCTTGTGCGGCAGGTGGCGAATGAAGCCCACGGTGTCGGCCAGCACGATCGGCCCCAGGTCGTTCAGCTCGAGCCGGCGCAGGGTCGGGTCGAGGGTGGCGAACAGCTGGTCCGCGGCATACACCTCGGATTCTGTCAGGGCGTTGAACAGCGTAGACTTGCCGGCGTTGGTATAACCCACCAGCGATACCGACGGAATGTCCGCACGCTTGCGCCCGCGGCGTGCCTGCTCGCGCTGGCTGCGCACCTTCTCCAGGCGTGACTTGATCTGGCGAATGCGCACCCGCAACAGGCGGCGGTCGGTTTCCAGCTGGGTTTCACCCGGGCCGCGCAGGCCGATACCACCCTTCTGTCGCTCAAGGTGGGTCCAGCCGCGCACCAGCCGCGTGCTCATGTGCTCGAGCTGGGCCAGTTCGACCTGCAGCTTGCCTTCATGGGTACGCGCCCGTTGGGCGAAGATATCGAGGATCAACCCGGTGCGGTCGAGCACACGACACTCGAACACACGCTCGAGGTTGCGCTCCTGACTGGGCGTGAGGGTGTGATTGAAAATCACCAGGTCTACCTGCTCGGCATGGACCAGGTCGTGCAACTCTTCGACCTTGCCACTGCCAATCAGGTATTTGGCGGAAGGCTGATGCCTTGCCACCGTGACCAGCGAGACGATGTCGGCACCGGCCGACAATGCCAGTTCCTGAAACTCCTGCGGGTCTTCGCGCGCCTCAGGGTTCTGACCTTCCAAGTGAACGAGCAACGCCCGCTCACCACCACCGTGGCGCTCAAAGAACAATGCAGGCTCCTATCAGGCGTTGCCTGGCTCGCTGTCGCCGTGTTCGGAATCGGACGGGCTTGGCAGGCGAACCGGACGGGCAGGAACCACGGTCGAGATGGCGTGCTTGTAGACCATCTGGCTGACGGTGTTCTTCAGCAGTACCACGAACTGGTCGAAGGACTCGATCGAACCCTGCAGTTTGATGCCGTTGACCAGATAGATGGATACCGGGACCTTTTCTTTTCTCAAGGTGTTCAAGTAAGGGTCTTGTAGCGAATGCCCTTTTGACATATGCCGCACTCCTGTAAGGATCAATAATAGAAAATCAAGAAAATCGATAAATTAGGCCGTCCCTTCGCAAGAATAGACGGCAATCAGCAGGGACTCAGCTCAATATGGAGATGGCCCCAAGGTATTTCAAGGTGCGGGACAGATTGTCGCAGGCCAGGCTGTCAAGCCAGTGTACTTCAGGCCAGCCACGCAACCAGGTGAACTGCCGCTTGGCCAGCTGCCTGGTGGCAATGATACCGCGTTCACGCATCTCATTCTCAGTCAGCTTGCCGTCCAGGTAATCCCAGACCTGCCGATACCCCACTGCCCGTATAGACGGCAGCCCGGCGTGCAAGTCACTTCTGGCTCGCAGCGATCGGACCTCGTCGACGAAGCCCTGTTCCAGCATCTGTGAAAATCGTAACGCAATTCGCTGATGCAAAATGTGACGATCTGTAGGAGCAATCGCCAAACTCGCGACAGTATAGGGCAAATGTCCGCCAGCGCCTGCGTCTGCGCCGCGACTTTCCGCGAATTGACGCTGTCGATGTGCCGTCATGCTCTCGCCACTCACCCGGTAAACCTCCAACGCCCTGATCAATCGCTGCGGGTCGTTGGGGTGGATACGCGCCGCCGACTCAGGGTCAACCTCGGCCAACTGGCGGTGCAACTCGGCCAGCCCCAGCGCTTCGGCCTGGGCTTCCAGCTCGGCACGCACCGCGGCATCGGCCGCCGGCATATCGGCCAGGCCATCGATCAACGCCTTGTAATAGAGCATGGTGCCGCCCACCAGCAACGGGATCTTGCCGCGTGCGGTGATCTCGGCCATGGCTTCCAGGGCATCGGCACGGAACTGCGCAGCCGAATAGCTTTCGGCCGGGTCGCGAATGTCGATCAGCCGGTGCGGGTGGGCGGCGAGGATTTCTTTGGAGGGCTTGGCCGAACCGATGTCCATGCCGCGGTAGACCAGCGCCGAATCGACGCTGATCAGCTCGCACGGCAGTACTTTGGTCAGCTCGATGGCCAGGTCGGTCTTGCCGGCCGCCGTCGGGCCCATCAGGAATATTGCAGGGGGCTTGCCGCTCATTTCATCGACCGCGCAGGAAGAGTTTGTCCAGGTCGTCCAGGCCCATCTGGGTCCAGGTGGGGCGACCATGGTTGCACTGGCCGCTGCGCTCGGTGTTTTCCATGTCACGCAGCAGGGCGTTCATCTCGGGGATCGCCAGGCGCCGGTTGGCGCGCACGGCACCGTGACAGGCCATGGTACCGAGCAGCTCGTTGAGGTGCGCCTGGATACGGTCGCTGGTGCCGTATTCCATCAGGTCGGCGAGTACATCCTGCACCAGGCGGTTGGCCTCGGCCTGCTTGAGCAAAGCCGGGATCTGGCGGATAGCCAAGGTCTCGGGGCCCAGACGCTGCAGTTCGAAACCCAGCCGTTGGAACCACTGCGCGTGCTCTTCGGCGCAGTCTGCTTCACGCTGGCTCAGGGCCAGGGTCTCGGGCACCAGCAGCGGCTGGCCGCTGAGGCCTTCGCTGGCCATGGCCACCTTGAGGCGCTCGTACATGATGCGCTCGTGAGCGGCGTGCATGTCTACCAGCACCAGGCCAATGGCATTCTCGGCCAGGATGTAGATACCCTTGAGCTGCGCCAACGCGTAGCCCAGCGGTGGAACATCGCCCTGGCTTTCAGGCAGCGTCGTCGGCACCGCGCCGTCATCCAGCGGTTTGTAAAATTCGCGATACACCGCCTGTGCCTCGGCGGCCGGCAGCGGCTGCGAGGGGCGCGGCGTGTACTGGTACTGGTAACCCGCACCACTACCACCGCCGGAGAATGACTGCTGCGGGCCACGCGGCTGCTCGAGCACCGGCGAGGCCAGGCGCATTTCGCCCTGGGGGCCGAACTCACCGGCCTGCGGGCCCGTGGGGCGGACCACTTCGGGTACGGCAACTGGCGCCGCCAACTGGTCTTCCGGGCGCACATCGGCCAGGGCGCGATGCAGGGTGCCATACAAGAAGTCGTGCACCGAGCGCCCCTCGCGGAAACGCACTTCGTGCTTGGTCGGGTGCACGTTGACGTCGACGCCGTTGGGCTCCAGCTCCAGGAACAGCACAAAGGTCGGGTGCCGACCATTGAACAGCACGTCGCGGTAAGCCTGGCGCACGGCGTGGGCGACCAGCTTGTCGCGCACCGCACGGCCGTTGACGAAGAAATACTGCAGGTCTGCCTGGCTGCGCGAGAACGTCGGCAGGCCGACCCAGCCCCAAAGGCGAAGGCCGTTGCGTTCCACGTCGATCGGCAGCGCCTGCTCCATGAAGCCCGGGCCGCAGATGGCGCCCACCCGCCGCGCACGGGCGGTTTCATCGTGGGCCTCGTGCAGGCTGAGGATGCTCTTGCCGTTGTGGCGCAGGTGGAAGCCGACATCGAAGCGCGCCAGCGCCAGGCGCCGTATCACTTCCTGCAGGTGATCGAATTCGGTTTTCTCGGCCTTGAGGAACTTGCGCCGGGCCGGGGTATTGAAGAACAGGTCGCGCACTTCCACCGAAGTACCCACCGGGTGCGCCGCCGGCTGCACCCGCGGGGTCATGTCGCGGCCTTCGGTTTCCACCTGCCAGGCCTCGGTAGCGCTGGCGGTACGCGAGGTAAGGGTCAGGCGCGCCACCGAGCTGATCGAGGCCAGGGCCTCACCACGGAAGCCCAGGCTCAATACCCCTTCCAGGTCTTCCAGCTCGCGGATCTTGCTGGTGGCGTGACGGGCCAGGGCCAGCGGCAGGTCGTCGGCGGAAATGCCGCTGCCATCGTCACGCACCCGCAGCAGCTTGACGCCGCCCTGCTCAACTTCCACGTCGATACGCCGGGCGCCGGAGTCCAGGCTGTTCTCCAGCAACTCTTTGGCGACAGAGGCCGGCCGCTCGACAACCTCGCCGGCGGCAATCTGGTTGGCCAGCCGCGGGCTAAGCAGCTGGATGCGCGAACCGCCAGTCATTGCGAGGCCAACGTGGTAGCGGGGATATCGAGGCGCTGGCCGACCTTCAGTTCATCGGTCTTGAGGCTGTTGGTGCTGCGCAGGCTGGTCACGCTGACCTGGTAGCGCACGGCAAGCATCGCCAGGGTCTCGCCAGGGCGTACCGTGTGCTCACGCGGGCCAGCGGCGATCTTGCCGGTGTCGCGCAGCCAGGCGATGTAGGTGCCCGGCGGCGGGTTCTGCTGGAAATACTGGCGCACACCAGTGTGGATCGAACGGGCCAAGGCCTGCTGATGGCTGGCGGTGGCCAGCTTGGCGGCTTCGTTGTTGTTCGAGATGAACCCGGTTTCAACGAGGATCGACGGAATATCCGGCGACTTCAGCACCATGAAACCGGCCTGTTCCACCCGCTGCTTGTGCAGGGAGGTAATGCGGCCCATGTTGCCCAGCACCTTCTGCCCGACATTGAGGCTGGAGCTGAGCGTGGCGGTCATCGACAGGTCGAGCAGCACGCCGGCCAGCATGCGGTCCTTGTCGTCGAGGCTGACGTTACCGGCACCACCGATCAGGTCGGAACGGTTTTCCGTGTCGGCCAGCCAGCGCGCGGTCTCGGAGGTAGCGCCGCGGTCGGACAGGGCGAACACCGAGGCGCCAAAGGCGGCGCGGGATGGCGCGGCGTCGGCATGGATCGAGATGAACAGGTCGGCGCCCTTCTTGCGGGCGATTTCCGTGCGCTTGCGCAGTGGGATGAAGTAGTCGCCGGTACGGGTCAGCTCGGCCCGGAAGCCTTTTTCGCTGTTGATCTGGCGCTGCAGTTCCTTGGCGATCTGCAGCACGATGTCTTTTTCATGCTGGCCACGCGAGCCGGATGCGCCCGGGTCTTCGCCGCCGTGACCGGCGTCGATGGCAACCACGATGTCACGCTTGCCGTTGGGAACCGGCGGCAGCTTGATGGCAGGCTGGGCCGGGCTCACCGGTACTGCTGGCGTGGTTGCAGGCGTTGGTGCCGGAGTCGGGGCCGGAGTCGGCGCGCTGGCCGCGATGGCGTCAGCCTCCTGATCGTACAGGTCGACCACCAGGCGGTTGCCGTACTGGGCATTGGGCGCCAGGGTGAAGCTTTTTGGGGTGACCGACTTTTTCAGGTCGACCACCACGCGCAGGTCTGTCGGGGTGCGCTGAGCCGAACGCACGCTGCTGATCGGCGTATTGGAGGTAGCCACGTTCAGTGGCGCGGCCAAGGTCGCGCCATTGATGTCGATAACCAGGCGATCAGGTGCGCTCAGGGTGAAGACGCTGTGCTGCACGGGGCCAGACAGGTCGAAGACCAGCCGCGTGTTGTCCGGCGCGCGCCACAGGCGCATGCTCTTGACTTGAGTGACGGCCAGAGCGTCAACGGTCACCGTTGTCAGCAGCAGCCCAACGATGGCGACCAGTGCGCGTATGCGCATACCTACCCCACTTACTGTTTATAGTGTTCGGCCAGTGCCACGCACCAGGCCTCGCCGCGAGCCCCCTGCGGCGAAAGGTTCAGCGAGCGTCCGCCCGCTTGGGGGCTTATGGTAATGGTCAGGTCGGGCTTTGGCAAAACGCCCGCACCCTTTTGTGGCCACTCGAACAGGCACAGCGGGTCGCCCTCGAAATAGTCACGAATGCCCATGAACTCCAGCTCTTCCGGATCGACCAGGCGATACAGGTCGAAATGGAACGCCCGCACCTCACCGATCTCGTAAGGCTCGACTACGGTGAAGGTCGGACTTTTCACTGCACCAGTATGGCCCAGGCCACGAATCAGGCCACGCGACAGCGTGGTTTTGCCCGCGCCCAGGTCACCTTCCAGAAAAATCACGCCGTGACCGCCGGTCACCTCGGCCAGTTGTGCGCCGAATTTGACCGTGGCCGCTTCATCGGCCAGAAACAGGTTTAAGCCAGACACGCTGAATGCTCCTCCAACAACTCACGAATGACCGGTGCCAGATCGCTGGCAGCCAGGCCTCTACCTTTTACGCCCAGACGCTCGCCGGCACAGGCGTGCAGCCATACCCCCAGCCCCGCGGCGTGCCAGGCATCCAGGCCTTGGGCCAACAGCGCCGCCAGCACGCCGGTCAGCACATCGCCCAGGCCGGCACCGGCCATGGCCGGGTGGCCACGTTCGCACAACAGCAGTTGCCCGGCCGGGTCGGCTACCAGAGTGCCGGCCCCCTTGAGCACGCAGACGCTGTTGTAACGGCGCGCCAGCTTGCGTGCGGCACCCGGGCGGTCCGCCTGCACAGCCTCGGTGGAAATGCCCAGCAGCCGCGCCGCCTCCCCGGGGTGCGGGGTAAGGATGCTGCCACTGGGCAGGGCCAGCGGGGTGCGCGCCAGCAAGTTCAGGGCATCGGCGTCCCACACCTGTGGGCGCTCGGCATTGGCCACCGCCGACAACAGGCTGCGGCCCCAGGCTGCCTGGCCCAGGCCAGGGCCGACCACCAGCACCGAAGCGCGCTCCAGCACGCCCATCAGCTGGTTGGCCGAAGTGGCGCCCAGGCACATGACCTCGGGCAGGCGCGCCAGGCTGGCAGTCACGTGTTCAGGCCGGGTCGCCACGCTGACCAGCCCCGCGCCACAGCGCAGGGCGGCCTCGGCGCTGAGCAGCACCGCGCCGCCGGTACCGAGGTCGCCACCGACCACCAGTACATGGCCGAAGTCGCCTTTATGGGCATGCGCATGCCGTGCCGGCAGGTGCGCGACAGTCACGCTGCTGAGCAATTGAGGGGTATGGCTGGGGTGTTTGGTCTGCGGCATGGGGTCAAAGGCTCCAATGTCTGGCAGAATTATACGCACCTGAGCCCGTATTGCCTTGCCCATCCATGTCCGCCTGTACGCCTGACCTCGCCCAACTGGCCCAATCCATCAAGATTTGGGGCCAAGAACTCGGTTTTGCCCATGTTGGCATCGCCGGGGTAGACCTTGGCGAACACGAACACCACTTGCAGCGCTGGCTCGACGCCGGCTACCAGGGCGAGATGGATTACCTGGGTGCCCACGGCAGCAAGCGTGCACACCCAGAGCAACTGATCCCTGGCACGGTACGCGTGGTATCGCTGCGCATGGACTACCTGCCGGGCGACACACAGATGGCGCAGCGCCTGGCACAGCCCGAAAAAGCCTACGTATCGCGCTACGCCCTGGGCCGGGATTACCACAAGCTGGTGCGCAAGCGCGTGCAGTTCCTGGCCGATCGCATTCAGGAAGCCATCGGCCCGTTCGGCTACCGCGCCTTCGTCGACAGCGCTCCGGTGCTGGAAAAGGCCCTGGCCGAGCAGGCCGGGCTGGGCTGGATCGGCAAGAACACCCTGCTGCTCAACCGCAAGGCGGGCAGCTACTTCTTCCTCGCCGAGCTTTTCGTCGACCTGCCGCTGCCGGTGGACGAAGCCACCACGAGCGAACACTGCGGGCGCTGCCAGGCCTGCCTGGACATCTGCCCGACCCAGGCCTTCGTCGGGCCGTATGTGCTGGATGCACGGCGCTGCATCTCCTACCTGACCATCGAATTGCGGGGGCCGATCCCCGTCGAGTTGCGTTCGAAGATGGGCAACCGGGTGTTCGGTTGCGATGACTGCCAGATCGTCTGCCCGTGGAACCGCTTTGCCAGGCACAGCCAGGAACAGGACTTCCAGCCACGGCACGGGCTGGAGAATGCCGAGCTGGCGGAGATGTTCCTGTGGGATGAAAAGACCTTCCTGCGCAAGACCGAAGGCGGGCCATTGCGCCGGGCCGGGTATGAGCGCTGGTTGCGCAACCTGGCGGTTGGGCTTGGCAATGCGCCATCGACTATCCCGGTGATCGAAGCGCTGAAGGCGCGGCGCGAGGATGCCTCTGAGCTGGTGAGGGAGCATGTGGAGTGGGCGCTGGCGCAGCACGGCATTTCGTAGCCCCCCTGAGGTAGATTGCCCAGCCCTTTGGGCTGCGTTATCGCACAGATAACTGAATTCGCAAGCGATCCTCGTACCCTGTGGGAGCGGCTTTAGCCGCGAAGAATCCAACGCGGTGCATGGCACCGGCTACGCCGGTGTTCGCGGCTAAAGCCGCTCCCACAGGGGGCGCATGTCAAGGCTACTGCTGGTCGTTGTAGTGGAACTTGGGCATTTCCCAATGGAACCGAATCGCCAGCAGCCGCACCAGGAACCCGCCAAACAAGGTCAGCAGCATCGCCTGCTCCGCCGGCACCTTGAAATACACGCACCCCAGGTAGAACCACGCCGCGGCAAACGACACACTGGCGTACAGCTCGCGGCGGAACACCAAGGGAATATCGTTGCAGAAGATATCCCGCAAGATCCCGCCAAATACCCCGGTGATCACCCCGCTGATCGACGCCACCAGCATGCCCTGCCCCATCTCCAGCGCGGTCATGCAGCCGATCAGGGTAAAGGCCACCAGCCCCAGGGCATCGAGCACCAGGAACAGCGAGCGCAGGCGGCGCATCATCGGCGCGATGAAAATGGTCAGCAGCGCCGCACAGCTGGTCAGCACCAGATATTCAGGATGCTTCACCCAGGTCAGCGGGTAATGCCCGAGAAGCACGTCACGCACCGAGCCGCCACCCAGGGCGGTGACGCAGGCAATCAGCACCACGCCGAACCAGTCCATGCCGCGGCGGCCTGCAGACAACGCGCCGGTCATGGCTTCGGCGGTGATGGCGATGAGGTAGAGCATCAACAACATGGTGCGGGGTCCGTGCGGGCGTGCGAGAAAGGCGCGCAGTCTAACCAGTTGCCCATGGCACCAAAAGAGGGCGCAGATACAATATCTGCGCCTTTTCGGCTCACACCTTGATGAAGTGCTCGCGATAGTGGCGCAGTTCGGCGATCGATTCGCGGATGTCGTCCAGCGCCAGGTGGGTGTTGCCCTTCTTGAAGCTGTCGCGCACATCAGGTGCCCAGCGTGCAGCCAGTTCCTTCAGGGTCGAAACATCCAGGTTGCGGTAGTGGAAGTAGTTTTCCAGGTTGCGCATGTGCCGGTAGAGGAAGCGGCGGTCCTGGCAGATGCTGTTGCCACAGATCGGGGACTTGCCTTTCGGTACCCACTGCTCGAGGAAGGCAATGGTCTGCGCCTCGGCTTCGGCCATGCCGACCTTGCTCTCGCGAACGCGCTGGGTCAGGCCCGAAGCGCCATGGGTGCGGGTGTTCCACTCGTCCATGCGCGCCAGCACTTCGTCACTGTGGTGGATGGCAATCACCGGCCCTTCGGCCAGGGTGTTCAGTTCGCTATCAGTGACGATGGTGGCCATCTCGATGATGACGTCGCTGTCCGGATCCAGGCCGGTCATTTCCAGGTCGATCCAGATCAGGTTCTGTGGGCTTTGCATGCGGGGGCTCCTCGTATAGGCCGTCATAGTAGCGTAGTGGCCAAGGCACGCCCATTCACGGTGCGAAGGTAAGCCAAATGGTCCGGCGCCTGGCGTGCTAAACTGCCTGCCGTTTTCAACCTGCCCCCACGCACGGAACCTTCATGGCCAAACGCCAGCTCAATCGCCGCCAGAACTGGCGCATCGAAAAAATCCAGAACGAGCGCGCCGCGCGTGCGGCCAAACGCGAACAGCACGTGCTGCAGGAACTGGAGGGTGGCGACCTTGGGCCAGAGCAGTTGGGCCTGGTGATTGCGCACTTCGGTGTGCAGGTAGAAGTGGAAGCCCAGGACGGCGAAGCCGCGGGCCAGGTGTTCCGTTGCCACTTGCGCGCCAACCTGCCGGCGCTGGTTACCGGCGACCGCGTGGTATGGCGGGCGGGCAACCAGGGAATTGGCGTGATCGTCGCGCAGATGCCGCGCAGCACCGAGCTGTGCCGGCCTAACAACCACGGCCAGCTGAAGCCGGTGGCGGCCAACGTCGACCTGATCGTGATCGTCTTTGCCCCCGCGCCCGAACCACACCCCAACCTGATCGACCGTTACCTGGTGGCCGCGGAGCACGCCGGCATTCGCCCGCTGCTGCTGCTGAACAAGGCCGACCTGATCAACGAAGAGAACGGCCCGGGCCTGCATGCGCTGCTGGAGGTTTACCGCGAGCTCGGCTACCCGCTGCTCGAGGTCTCGGCACATCACGGTGACGGCATGCAACGCCTGCAGCAGATGCTCGACGGCCACATCAGCGTGTTCGTCGGCCAGTCGGGGGTGGGCAAGTCGTCGCTGGTCAACAGCCTGCTGCCGGAGGCCGGCACCCGTGTCGGCGACCTGTCGGAATGGTCTGGCCAGGGTACCCACACCACCACCACCGCGCGGCTGTACCACTTCCCTAATGGTGGCGACCTGATCGACTCACCGGGCATCCGCGAGTTCGGCCTGGGTCACGTCAGCCGCAGTGATGTGGAGGATGGTTTCATCGAGTTCCGCGACCTGTTCGGCACCTGCCGCTTCCGCGACTGCAAGCATGATCGCGAACCGGGCTGCGCGCTGCTCAAGGCGCTGGACGAGGGGCGTATCAAGCAGCAACGGATGAACAGCTACCGCTCGATCATTGCCAGTTTGCCGGAAGACGCTTACTGACCGCTTGCACCCCAGGTTCTGCACAAGACTCGAGGGCTACGCCAATCCTGTGGGAGCGGGCGTGCCCGCGAAGCAGGCACCTCGGTGGTTGGCACGGGCTTCGCCCGTGTTCGCGGGCAAGCCCGCTCCCACAGGGTACGCGCTGGCTTCAGCTACAGCGCGATCCTGCAAGGTTTACTGGTCCTTGGCCTCATCCATCTTCAGCGTCCCCTCTTCGAAGATGTTCAGCTTCTGGCGCAATTCACGCGGCTGCATGGGGGCCTGCCCGGCCTCCCCAGGCACAGCCGGTGCCGCAGCGGCCGGCGGCGCGGGCTCGGCAGCCGGTGCTTCCGGCGCGCCCTGCTCGCCTTCGATATTGCGCTGGGCCTTTTTGGTCAGCACGATGATGTCGATGCGGCGGTTGACCGGGTTGAACGGGTCCTTGCGGTCGAACAGCGACGACGAGGCATAACCCACCACCCGCGCCACCTGGCCATCCGGGTAGCCGCCGGCCACCAGTGCACGGCGCGCGGCGTTGGCGCGGTTGGCCGACAATTCCCAGTTGCCGAACTCGCCACTGCCGGCATAGGGCTTGGCGTCGGTGTGGCCACTGATGCTGATCTTGTTCGGCACCGCCTTGATGGTGTCGGCCATCGCCAGCAGGATGTCCTCGAAGTACGGCTGCAGGCGCGCGCTGCCAATGTCGAACATCGGCCGGTTCTCGGCGTCCATGATCTGGATGCGCAGGCCGTCCTGGGTGATCTCGAACAGGATCTGGTCCTTGAACTTCTGCAGTTGCGGGTTCTCTTCCACCTTGTTCTGCAGTTCCTGCAGCAGCAACTCCAGGCGCTCACGCTCGACCTGCTCGGCCATGGTCTCCACCTGGTCCTTGTCCAGCTGAATGCTGGTATCAGGCGTCGGCTCCGACTTGGCTTCGGGGTTGATGGTCTTTTCCGGCGCCAGCTGAGGCGAGCCGCCCAGGTCGATGACGTAGGGCGTTCCGCTTTCCGAGAAGCCGATCGGGTCCTTGAAGTAGCCGGCAATGGCGATCTTCTGTTCCGGGGTGGCCGTGGACAACAGCCACAGCACCAGGAAGAACGCCATCATCGCCGTGGCGAAGTCGGCGAAGGCGATTTTCCAGGCGCCGCCGTGGTGGCCGCCGCCAAAGCGCTTGACGCGCTTGACGATGATGGGCTGATTGTTCTCCATGACTCAGCGACCGCGAACCGCTTGTTCCAGTTCGGCGAAGCTTGGGCGGTGCTTGGGGTACAGCACTTTGCGCCCGAACTCGACCGCCAGCGAAGGCGGCATGCCCGAGGCCGAGGCCACCAGCGAGGCCTTGATCGATTCGTAGAGGTTCAGCTCTTCCTTGGCATCGTGCTCCAGGCACTTGGCCAACGGGCCGAAGAAGCCGTAGGCCGCCAGAATACCGAAGAAGGTACCCACCAGCGCCGCACCCACATGGAGGCCGATGGAGGCCTGATCACCATCGCCGAGCGAGGCCATGGTCACCACGATACCCAGTACCGCCGCAACGATACCGAAGCCGGGCATGCCGTCGGCGATGCCGGTCACCGCATGGGACGGGTGCTCCAGTTCTTCCTTCATGCTCAGCAGTTCCATGTCGAACAGGCCCTCGAGTTCGTGCGGGGCCATGTTGCCGGTGGACATGATGCGCAGGTAGTCGCAGACGAATGCGGTCATGCGTTCATCTGCCAGCACCGTCGGGTACTTGGCGAAGATCGGGCTGGCGGCGGCATCCTCGATATCGGCCTCGATGGCCATCATGCCTTCGCGCCGGCTCTTGTTGAGAATCTCGTACACCAGGCCCAGCACTTCCAGGTAGAAGGCATGAGTGAAGCGTGAGCCGAACATCTTCATCGACTTCTTGATGACGTGCATGGTCATGTGGCCAGGGTTGGCCTGCAGGAATGCACCAAAGGCCGCACCGCCGATGATCAGTACTTCGAACGGCTGGATCAGTGCCGCGATCTTGCCGTGGGAAAGCACGTATCCGCCGAGCACGCTCGCGAATACGACGATGATGCCGATAATTTTAGCCATAGGTTCAAAGCACTTGCTGTCGTGGTCAGGGGAAGAGACGGGAGCTTTAAAACTCTTCTTCTACTTATCGGCAGAACTGCGCCAGACTATAGCCACTCAATGCGAAAAGCCAGTTCGGACTGATGTCAAAATGCCAATTGAAACCAAGGTGCCCGCTCAGGCTCCACGTACGCTAGAGGCCTGGGTAAAGCTGCTCGAGAGTGTTCGCATCCCCGTGCCGAAGCACAGCTACGACCGGGTCATGGCCGCCATCCACGATAGCCGCCGTTCACTGCGCGATATCGCCGAACTGATGCAGGATAGCCCGGCGCTGGTGCTGTCGGTGATGCGCGAAGCCAATCACCCCACCAATGCCAGCCTGGCAGAGCCCGCCGAAAGCCTGGAAGTCGCCCTCAACCGCCTGGGCCTGGAGCGCAGCGAACAGCTGCTCAAGCGCCTGCCAGCAGTGCCCGTCGAAGAGATCCCGCCGGTACTGTGCCAGTTCCAGCTGATCAGCCAGCACGCCTCGCAGCAGGCCAGCGGCCTGTTCGCAAGCCGCCTGGCACGGCTGTGGCAGGAAATCCACTGGGGCAGCCTGTTGTTCCTGTCGCCACTCTGGCCGCTGGCGCTGGCCTACCCCAAGCTGCTCGATACCTGGGAGCTGCGGGTTATCCACAAGGGCGAAGACGCCGCCCATGTCGAGGAAGAACTCTTTGGCGTGCGCATCATGGAGCTGTGCCAGACCATGGCGGAGTACTGGCGACTGCCACAATGGGTGACCCAGGGTTACCGCCTGCTGCTGGAAGAGCGCGAACAACTGGCCCAGGTGCTCAGTATCGCCCGCGATCCGGACCTGCTCAGCCAGCAACACCGCCTGGACGCCGAGCCTGGCCTGCGCCGCTGGTTCAACCAGCCGGCCAACACCGTGCTGCTGGCCAACAACCTGGCCCTGGCGGCACAAGTGGGCTGGGACAACCCGCACCTGTTGCGCTGGCAGCTGCTGACCGCACTGTACCTGCAGACCTCGCTGGACGACGTGCAGCAGCAGGTGCACCAGCAGGCTGCGGCCAGCGCCCGCCGCCATGCCCAGCATGCCTTGTTCCACCCGGCCGAAGCGCTGATCTGGCCCTGGCACCAGCGCCGTCCGCACCCAGACATGCTGGCTCCGCCACCGCCCACCAGCGACGAACTGACGCGCTGGCGCAAGCTGTGCCAGGACCTTCTGGCCCAGCCCAGCCCGTTCACCAACAACGTACACCTGGCCACGCAGGTTATCGAGGCCCTTCTGGCCTCTGGCATGCAGCGGATCCTGCTGCTGAGCCTGGACAAGGCCAACGACCAGCTGCGCGTGCAGCAGATGGCCGGCCTGCCAAAGGAAGCCGGGGCGCTGGTACTGCCGGTGGCGCAGAACAAACTGCTGCAAAAGCTGCTGGCCAAGGCCGGGCAATTGCGTATCACCCCGGAAAACCACAGCCAGCTCTCGGCCCTGCTGCCGGCTCCGCTGCGTGCCTTGTTCCGCAGCGAGCACGTGCTGCTACGCTCGCTGGCGGTGGCGGACCAGGTGCTGATGCTGATGGTGGCTGACCAAGGCTGCCGGCCGCTGGCCGATATCAGCGTGCAAGCCTTCGGCAAGACCGCACAGTGCACCGAACGGGCGCTATCGGTGTTTGCCAACCGCAAGGCCTGAGCCTTGCGCTACAATCGCCCCTCTTTCCACACTGGAGACCGTGGATGACTGACTTTTCCGGCCTGCCCCTGGTGATCGAAGCCGCGGACCTGCTGCCGCGCCTGGATTCGCCACAGCTGATCCTGATCGACCTGAGCAGCGCCAACCGCTATGTCAGCGGGCATATCCCCGGCGCACGCTTTGTCGAAGGCAAGCGTACCCAGCTCGGCCAGCCCCCCGCGCCCGGCCTGCTGCCGGCCCTGGGCGAGCTGGAAAAACTGTTCAGCGAACTCGGCCACCGCGACGATGCCGTGTATGTGGTGTATGACGATGAGGGCGGCGGCTGGGCCGGGCGTTTCATCTGGTTGCTCGACGTGATCGGCCACAAGCGTTACCACTATCTCAATGGCGGCATCCAGGCCTGGCCCGCCGACAAGCTCTCCACAGAAGTGCCCGCCAGCGGCAATGCGCCGGTGCACCTGCGCATCGACACTTCGCCAACCGCCACCCGCGAGTACCTTCAAAGCCGCCTGGGCGCCGACGACCTGGTCATCTGGGACGCCCGTGGCCCGCAGGAATTCAGCGGCGAGAAAGTACTGGCAGCCAAGGGCGGCCACATCCCCGGCGCGATCAACTTCGAGTGGACCGCCGGCATGGACCTCAACGACCACCTGCGCATTCGCCAGGACATCGCCGAAGTCCTGAAGAACCTGGGCATCACCCCCGACAAGGAAGTGATCACCCACTGCCAGACCCACCGCCGCTCCGGTTTCACCTACCTGGTGGCCAAGGCCCTTGGCTACCCGCGCGTCAAGGCCTACGCCGGCTCGTGGAGCGAATGGGGCAACCACCCGGACACGCCTGTAGAAGTCTAAGGAACCTGCATGAAATCCCGTTTGTTCATCATCAGCCAGTACCTGCTGCCGCACCACTTGCTGTCGCGGCTGGCCGGCTGCATAGCCGAGTGCCGCGTGCGCTGGTTCAAGAACGCCTTCACCGCCTGGTTCGCCAAGCGTTACCAGGTCAACATGAGCGAAGCGCTGGTCGAGGACCTGAGCGCCTACGAGCACTTCAATGCATTCTTCACCCGCGCCCTTAAGCCGGGTGCCCGCCCGCTGGACGAGACCCCGGGCGCCATCCTTTGCCCGGCCGACGGTGCCATCAGCCAGCTTGGCCCGATCGAGCACGGCCGCATCTTCCAGGCCAAGGGCCACGGTTTCAGCGCGCAGGAGCTGCTTGGCGGTGACCCGGCCATGGCCGCGCCGTTCATGGGCGGCGAGTTCGCCACCATCTACCTGTCGCCCAAGGACTACCACCGCGTGCACATGCCGCTGGCCGGCACCCTGCGTGAAATGGTCTACGTGCCGGGCCGCCTGTTCTCGGTCAACCAGACCACCGCAGAGAACGTCCCCGAGCTGTTCGCCCGCAACGAGCGCGTGGTCTGCCTGTTCGATACCGAGCGCGGGCCGATGGCCGTGGTGCTGGTGGGCGCGATGATCGTCGCTTCGATCGAAACCGTGTGGGCCGGGCTGGTGACGCCACCCAAGCGTGAACTGAAGACCTTCCGCTACGACGAAGCCAGCCGCGCGCCGATCCACTTGGAGAAAGGTGCCGAACTGGGCCGCTTCAAGCTGGGGTCGACTGCTATCGTGCTGTTCGGGCCGGAGCAGGTGAAGTGGGCGGAGAACCTGGGTGCGGGTTCAGCGGTGCGCATGGGGCAGCAGTTGGCGGCGCCTGTGCAGGCTTGATTGCCTGATGGAACCTGGGGCCGCTTTGCGGCCCTTTCGCGACACAAGGCCGCTCCTACAGGAGATAAGCGATTCCCTGTAGGAGCGGCCTTGTGTCGCGATGGGCTGCGAAGCAGCCCCGGATTCTCAAATCAGCCGCGCGCGTCGCGGTCGCGCAAGCCCAGCAGATACAACACTCCATCCAATCCCAGGGTAGAAATCGCCTGCTTGGCCGACTGGCGTACCAGCGGCTTGGCACGAAACGCCACACCCAGGCCGGCCAGCGACAGCATCGGCAGGTCGTTGGCACCGTCACCCACGGCAATGGTCTGCTCCAGCTGCAAGCCTTCTTCGCTGGCCAGCTTCTGCAGCAGCTCGGCCTTGCGCTGGGCATCGACGATCGGCTCCACAGCCACGCCGGTCACCTTGCCATCGACCACTTCCAGCTCGTTGGCGAATACATAGTCGATACCCAGGCGCGCCTGCACCTGGCGGGCAAAGTAGGTAAAGCCGCCAGACAGGATCGCGGTCTTGTAACCCAGGCGCTTGAGCTCGGCAAACAGGTTCTCGGCACCTTCAGTCAGACGCAGCGACGCCCCGATCTCATCCAACACGCCCACATCCAGGCCCTTGAGCAGCGCCATGCGCTCCTTGAAGCTGGCGCGGAAGTCCAGCTCGCCGCGCATGGCGCGCTCGGTGATGGCGGCAACCTGCTCACCCACGCCAGCGGCCTTTGCCAGTTCGTCGATGACCTCGGCTTCGATCAGCGTCGAGTCCATGTCGAAGACCGCCAGGCGACGGTTGCGGCGGAACAGGTCGTCCTTCTGGAAGGCAATGTCGATGCTCAGCTCTTCGGCCAGGGCGAAGAAGTCGGCACGCAGAGCCTCGGCATCGCTCGGCACGCCGCGCACAGAGATCTCGATGGCCGCCTTGCCCTTGTCGGTCTCCGCATCCAGCGCCACACGGGCCGACAGGCGCTCGATGCGCTCGATGGTCAGGCCGTACCGGCTGATCACCGCACTCACCCGCTGCAGTTGCTCTGGAGTGATCTTGCGGCTGAGCAAGGTGACGATGTGGCGCGCCTCGCCCTGGCCATCGGCCCAGTGCTGGTAGTCCGCCTCGGAAATCGGCGTGTAGCGGGCCTGCAGGTTCAGTTCGTGGGCCTTGGCCTGCACGCTCTGCAGCAGGGAGGTGGCCACTTCGTTGTCCGGGATATCGACCAGGATGCCGAACGACAAGGTACCGTGCATGACTGCCAGGCCAATGTCGAGGATGCTCACACCGCCCTGCAGCAGGACGCCGGTGATAGCCGCAGTGAGACCGGGACGGTCCTCACCGGTGATGTTGATCAGGACGATTTCGCGCACAACCTGGCTCCGACTTCGATGAAAAATGCGCATTCTACCGATTTTCCGTGACCGTCGGGCGCCAACGATACTTTGCCGACAAAACCCGGCTCGCTATACTGCCCCACACTTTCATGCCATTAAGAGCCGAGCTCAGTGAACCGGCCCACGCCCGTCAAAGCAGACAACTTCTTCCTGATGATCTATCGCGCCCTGAGTCAACGTCGCGTGCCGCTGGCACTACGCATCGCCTGCACCAACATTTTCCTGGTGGCGCTGGCGTTGGTGATCTACGCCTGCGTGATGGGCCTGCAGTTCAAGCAGGCCATGCACGAGCAGGCCGATGCCCTGGGCCAGAGCCTGACCACCCAGACCGCCACCTCGGCGACCGAGTTGCTGGTGGCCAACGACATCCTCAGCCTCAACGTTCTGCTCGGCAATCTGGTGAAAAACCCACTGGTGGCCCATGCGGCGATCTACAGCGTGGACAACCGCATCCTCGCGGAAGCCGGCCAGCGCCCGCGCAACAGCCTGCTGGGCGAGGCCGAAGGCCTGTACCAGACCAAGATCACCTTCCAGGACGTGACCGCCGGGCAACTGCGCATCAGCCTGGACATGAGCCAGTTCCAGCAGCCGATGCTGATCAGTCTGCAGAGCATGGGCATCCTTGCCGCCATCCTGCTGGTGCTGGCGCTGACCCTGAGCCTGCGCCAGGGCCGCTTCATCACCCTGCCGCTGCTGCAACTGCGGGTGTGGCTGCGCGACCCGCAACCCTATACCCCGGCCACCGACCGCCAGGACGAGATCGGCGACATCGCCCGCCAGCTGCACGCGCGCCTGGCTCCGCCCCCGCCACCTGAGCCGGAGCCCGAAGAAGAAGACGACGAGCAGTTCGACGACCTGCGCGACGCTGCCCCGGCAGCCAAGGTCGCACCGCGCGCCAAGCTTGCCGCCCAGGCGGACGAGGATGACGATGAGGCCTTCGCCGGCCTGCTGGACGACGAAAGCGCGCCCAAGGCCGCCGTGGTCGAATCCGACGAGCCGCAGTACAGCGCCGTGCTTGCCGTGCAACTGGGCTCGCAGGAGCAGCTGCGTCGCCTGCCGCGCACGCGCCTGACCGAACTGACCGAGCGCTACCGCGATTGCCTGGAGCATGCCGCCTCACTCTACGACGGTGAAACTCACACGCTCAACGACGGCAGCACCCTGGTGCTGTTCCACAGCCGCGACTGCGGCGAGGACTACCTCACCAACGCCATCTGCTGCGGCGAGCTGTTGCGCGCCTTGGGCCATGCCCTGCAGATCGAGGTAGCGGACAGCGGCATTACCCTGCAGCTGCAGCTGGGCCTTGCCCTGGGTAACGACCTGCAAGGGCTGGAGCTGGTAGACCTGCTGATGGCCGAAAAGGCCCAGGACGCTCTGGCACTGTCGCAGCACAGTCGCAACTTGTTGCTGGTAGAACGGCAGATCAGCGATGACACGCTGATTCGCCAGCGCGCCCGCATTCGCCCGATTGCCAGCCCCGAGGGTGCCTGCTGCGTGGAGCGCCTGATGGAACCCTACCCGTCGATGCTGGAGCGTCAGCTCGCGCGGATGCACGAACGCCGGGCCTGATACCGGGCTGGCCTCTTCGCGGGTAAACCCGCTTCCACAGGGCCTGCGCCAACCTGTGGGAGCGGGTTTACCCGCGAAGAGGCCAGCACAGACAGTACAAAAACAGCAGATACGAAAAAGCCCGCAATGATGCGGGCTTTTTCGTATCTGGCAGCTAGATCAGAACCGGTAGACTTCCATATCGGTTCGAATCGGCGCAGCCATCGGGATCTTGGATTTCTCAGGCGTCTTCTTCACCTGCACCGGAGCAGCCGATTTTTTAGGCGACTCTTCGGCAATCGCCGGCTGGTTAGCCAGAGGCTTGACCGCTGTGCTCAGCTGTTCGGCCAGTTTCTGAAGCAACTGGCCCTGGGCCTGCACCTGCGACGCCTCGCTGCCCGCGTGTGGCTGCTCGAGGTGAACGATGCGGTTGTCACGCACATGGCCACGGCGGTCCAACAGGCGCCACTGGGCATCCAGGACGGCCGGCTGGTCCTTGCCCGAGTCCAGGCGAGTGATCGACAGCAACACTTGTACATCCGGGTTGAACCCGGCAGCCGCCGGGGCCAGCACCACGCGCTGGCTGTCCAGGCGCCAGGCGAGCTGGCGCACCAGCAGCTGGTCGATATCCGACGAAAGGCTGCCGGCCCAACGACCGTCGGTCGCCGAACTCAGGCTGCCATCGGCCTGACGCTGCAGGAACGTCTCACGTTGCAGGTAATCGGCAACCGATACCGGACCGAGCACCACGGCCATGCCCGCACTCTGCGAAGGCTGGCCAGGATCACCACTGTCGAGCTGGTACAGGGCAACCGGCTGATGCATGGTGCACCCGCCAAGGCCCAGCAGGCCAGTCATCAACAGCGCAAATGGAAGGCGCAGAAATTTCATCATCCCATCCAGGCGGTCGCCAAAAGGCCAACCGCAGTGATACATATAAATTCAAACGGGCACACGGCCACGCCGGCACGGCAAGGGCCATATCATCCGCGAAATAACCGTCCGACTCCAGCATTTCTGCCCGGAACGACGCTGAAATTGCCGCTCCAGACATTTCAACCGCTTACGCCGGCACTTCCACCTGCAACCCATCGACCCGCTGGAACCCGCGTGGCAGCTTGCTGCCGCGCCGTCCGCGCTCGCCCTTGTAATGCTCCAGGTCGTCCGCTTTCAGAGATAGGGTACGCTTGCCGGCTTGCAATACAAGCGTCGCGCCATCTGCTATCACGGCCAGATCGGTAACAAATTCTTCACGGCTCGCCACCCGGTCGCCCGGCACCCCGATAATCTTGTTGCCCTTGCCTTTGCCCAACTGAGGCAGGTCGCTGACCTTGAATACCAGCAGACGGCCTTCGGTGGTAACCGCCGCCAGCCAGTCCTGCTCGCGGTTGGCCACCGGGCGCGGGGTCATGACCTTGGCACCGTTGGGCAGGCTGAGCAAGCCCTTGCCGGCCTTGTTCTTGGCCTGCAGGTCTTCACCCTTGACCACGAAGCCATAGCCGGCGTCCGAAGCCACCACGTACAGTGCATCGTCGTCCGGCAACAGCACACACTCGAAGGTGGCCCCCGGTGGGGGCGTCAGGCGGCCGGTCAGCGGTTCGCCCTGACCACGCGCCGACGGCAGGCTGTGAGCGGCCAGCGAGTAGCTGCGGCCAGTGGAGTCGATAAGCACGGCAAATTGGTTGGAGCGCCCGGCGGCTGCGGCCTTGAAGCCATCGCCGGCCTTGTACGACAGGCCGGTGGCATCAATGTCGTGACCCTTGGCGCAGCGCACCCAGCCCTTCTCCGAGAGCACCACGGTGACCGGCTCGGTCGGCATCAGCTCGTTTTCCGACAGCGCCTTGGCCTCGGCACGCTCGACGATCGGCGAGCGGCGGTCGTCGCCATAGGTTTCAGCATCCTTGATCAGCTCGCTGCGTACCAGCTTGCGCAGCTTGGCATCGCTGCCCAGCAGGGCGAGCAGCTTGGCCTGCTCCTTCAGCAATTCATCCTGCTCGCCGCGGATCTTCATCTCTTCCAGGCGTGCCAGCTGCCGCAGGCGGGTCTCGAGAATGTAGTCGGCCTGGATTTCGGTCAGGTCGAAACGGGCGATCAGGGCCTGCTTGGGCTGGTCTTCGGTACGGATGATGTGGATAACTTCATCCAGGTTGAGGAACGCGGTCAGCAAACCTTCCAACAGGTGCAGGCGCTTCTCCACCTTGTCCAGGCGGTGCTGCAGGCGGCGACGGACGGTAGCGGTACGGAACTCCAGCCATTCCAGCAGCAGCGCTCGCAGGTTCTTCAGCTGTGGCCGGCCGTCCAGGCCGATGATGTTGACGTTGACCCGGTAGCTGCTCTCCAGGTCGGTCGTGGCAAACAGGTGCTGCATCAGCTCATCGGCATCCACACGGTTGGAGCGCGGGATGATGACGATGCGGCACGGGTTCTCGTGGTCCGACTCGTCACGCAGGTCGGCGACCATAGGCAGCTTCTTGGCCTGCATCTGCGCAGCGATCTGCTCCAGCACCTTGGCCCCGGAGACCTGGTGCGGCAGCGCGGTGACGACGATGTCGCCATCCTCGACGCGGTAGACGGCGCGCATACGGATGGAGCCGCGACCGCTTTCGTACATCTTGAGGATTTCTGCCCGCGGCGTAACGATCTCGGCCTCGGTCGGGTAGTCCGGCCCCTGGATGTGCTCGCACAGCTGCTCGATGGTGGCCTTGGGCTCGTCGAGCAGGCGCACACAGGCCGTGGCCACTTCACGCAGGTTGTGCGGCGGTACGTCAGTGGCCATGCCAACGGCGATACCAGTGGTGCCGTTGAGCAGGATGTTGGGCAGGCGCGCAGGCAGCACGGCCGGCTCCTGCAGGGTGCCGTCGAAGTTGGGCACCCAGTCCACGGTGCCCTGGCCAACTTCGCTGAGCAGCACTTCGGCGTAGCGCGAAAGACGCGCTTCGGTATAACGCATGGCGGCGAACGACTTCGGATCGTCCGGCGCACCCCAGTTGCCCTGGCCGTCGACCAGCGTATAGCGGTAGCTGAACGGCTGGGCCATCAGCACCATGGCCTCGTAGCAGGCCGAGTCACCGTGGGGGTGGAACTTGCCGAGCACGTCACCGACGGTACGCGCCGACTTCTTGTGCTTGGCATCGGCATCGAGCCCCAACTCGCTCATGGCGTAGACGATGCGTCGCTGCACCGGCTTCAGGCCATCGCCGATGTGCGGCAAGGCGCGGTCCATGATCACGTACATGGAGTAGTTGAGGTAGGCCTGTTCGGTGAAGTCAGCCAGCGAGCGGCGTTCTACGCCATCCAGGCTGAGTTCCAGTGAGTCGCTCATGCGGGCCTCGTCATTTCAGGTTCTGGCGCAGCAGCATGGTGCCGCCGCGCTGGGTAAATTCAAGTTGTTTCAGGGCACTCATGCCCAGCAATACGGTCTGCCCGTCCAGGCCCGGCACCACGATGGCGCGCACGTCCTGCAGGCGGATATCCCCCAGCTGCAGGCTGGTCAGGCGCGTGCGGTAGCCTTCGGTACGGCCGTTGGCGGTACTGAGCTGCACCGGGCTGCCACGCTCCAGGCCCAGCTCGCGGCCCAGCGCCTCGGGGATGGCCACGTCGGTGGCACCTGTGTCGAGCATGAAATGCACCACCTGGCCGTTGATTGCGCCATCCATCACGAAGTGGCCCTGGCCGTTGCCCAGCAGGCGCACCTCGATAAAGCCTTCGCCATGCGTCGACTGCACCTGGGCATTGGGGTTGCGCTGGCTGTCTTCCCATTGGCCGAAAAAACGCGTGGCAAGGAACAGCGCCGCCGCCCAGGCGACGATCATCAATACCTTGCCAGCCCGCTTGCCCGGTGCCTGGCTCATGGCTTGGCGCTCCATCCGCCTTCCGGCGCATCGAAGCGCCAGACGATCGGGCGTGCTTCGCCATCGGCGCGGGCGCCGTTGTTGTTGTCCACGCCTATCCAGGCGCCCTTGGCATCGATCACCAGGGCCTCGGCCAGACCGAACGGCTGCTGGTAGCGACGCGACTCGACCAGGGCATCGGCAGCGAACGACCAGCAGCGCTCGACCATGCCGCTGTCGGTATCCCGACGACAGACGCGGTAGGCATTGCGTTCGAGAGTGAACAGCTTGCCTTCGAACCAGGCCAAGTCGGCGAAGTCGCGCGACAGTGCCTGGGCATTGGGCATCTGTGCCGGCTGCATTTCGACCCCGGCCTCGCTCAGCAACACGCAGCTGCGGCCGCAGGTCCACACCGACTGCTGGCGCTCGATAGCCACCAGGCCACGGCGCTCGCGCTCGGCGGCCAGCCACAGGCGGTCACCCGCCGGGTTGATCGCCAGACCTTCGAACAAGGCGTTGAAGTTCAGCAGCATGCCGCTGGCCCGGGCCTGACGAACCATGGCCGGGTCGATCTTCAACCAGTCCGCCTCGCCTTCCAGCGGCAGTTGCAGCACAGCGGCATGAGCTTCGCTGACCAGGTACAGGTTGCCCGCCTGGTCACAGCTGATGCCTTCGAAATCCAGTTCGCCACCACGAATATACGACGCCGCCCAGTTGCGCGACTTCAGGCCCCACGGCAGGCCACTTTCCGGCACCGCTGGCGGGGTGAAGGTGAGCGGCTGCGCGCGCCAGGTCGGGTTTTGCTGGTCGAAGCGGTAGATGCGGTCGTCGTCGCGGTCGGATACGCCCCACAGCCCGCCCCGGCATTCCACCAGGCCAGACAGGTTGCCACCGCGCATGCCTTCGATCGGGTGCTCGGCGCTCAGCTTCAACTCTGGCCAGTTGCCCGCCAGGCTCGGCAGGGCAACCAGCGCCAGGCAGGCAGCCAGAAGCCGCCGAATCAAACCATGACCTCGGCCAGGTTGCCCTTGGTTTCCAGCCAGCTCTTGCGGTCGCCCGCGCGCTTCTTGGCCAGCAGCTTGTCCATCAGCTCGCAGGTGGCCTGCACGTCGTCCAGGGTCAGTTGCACCAGGCGCCGGGTATTCGGGTCCATGGTGGTCTCGCGCAGCTGTGGCGGGTTCATCTCGCCCAGGCCCTTGAAGCGTGTGACCTGTGGCTTGCCGCGCTTCTTCTCGGCCACCAGGCGATCGAGGATACCGTCACGCTCGGCCTCGTCGAGGGCGTAGTAGATTTCCTTGCCCAGGTCGATGCGGTACAGCGGCGGCATGGCCACGTACACATGCCCGGCCTCGACCAGGGCGCGGAAGTGCTGGACAAACAGTGCGCACAGCAGCGTGGCGATGTGCAGGCCGTCGGAGTCAGCGTCGGCGAGGATGCAGATCTTGCCGTAGCGCAGCTGCGCAAGGTCGGTGGCACCCGGGTCGACGCCAATGGCCACGGCGATGTTGTGCACTTCCTGGCTGGCCAGGACTTCGCCACCGTCCACTTCCCAAGTGTTGAGGATCTTGCCACGCAGCGGCAGGATCGCCTGGAATTCCTTGTCGCGAGCCTGCTTGGCCGAGCCACCTGCCGAGTCACCCTCGACCAGGAACAGTTCGGCGCGCATCGGGTCCTGGCCGGCGCAATCGGCCAGTTTGCCGGGAAGTGCCGGGCCCTGGGTTATGCGCTTGCGCTCGACCTTCTTGCTGGCCTTCAGGCGGCGCCCGGCGTTGCTGATGGCCAGCTCCGCCAGCTGCATGCCCAGCTCGGGGTGGGCGTTGAGCCACAGGCTGAACGCGTCCTTGACCACGCCGGAAACGAAGGCAGCCGCCTCGCGCGACGACAGGCGCTCCTTGGTCTGCCCGGAGAACTGCGGGTCCTGCATCTTCATCGACAGCACGAAGGTGATGCGCTCCCAGACGTCTTCCGGCGCCAGCTTCACGCCGCGCGGCAGCAGGTTGCGGAACTCGCAGAATTCACGCATGGCATCCAGCAGGCCCTGGCGCAGGCCGTTGACATGGGTGCCGCCTTGGGCGGTAGGGATCAGGTTGACGTAGCTTTCCTGGATGCTGTCGCCGCCTTCGGGCAGCCACAGCAAGGCCCAGTCCACCGCCTCCTTGTTACCGGCCAGGCTGCCGCAGAACGGCTCGTCGGGCAGGCGCTGGAACTCATTGACGGAATCGACCAGGTAGGAACGCAGGCCATCCTCATAGTGCCATTCGACCTTCTCGCCGCTGGCCTTGTCCTCGAAGCTGACCAGCAGGCCCGGGCACAGCACGGCCTTGGCCTTGAGCACATGCTTGAGGCGGCTGATGGAGAATTTCGGCGAATCGAAGTACTTGGGGTCGGGGCTGAAGTACACGCTGGTGCCGGTGTTGCGCTTGCCGACCGAGCCGACCACTTCCAGCTCGCTGGCCTTGAAGCCATCGGCGAAAGTCATCTGGTATTCGTTGCCGTCACGTTTCACGCGCACGCGCACCTGGGTCGACAGGGCGTTGACCACAGAGATGCCCACGCCGTGAAGGCCACCGGAGAACTGATAGTTCTTGTTGGAGAACTTGCCGCCGGCGTGCAGCTTGGTGAGGATCAGCTCGACCCCGGACACCCCCTCTTCCGGGTGGATGTCCACCGGCATGCCGCGGCCATCGTCGCTGACTTCCAGCGAGTGGTCGGCATGGAGGATGACCTGTACCGAACGGGCATGACCGGCCAGGGCTTCGTCGACACTGTTGTCGATGACTTCCTGGGCCAGGTGGTTGGGGCGGCTGGTATCGGTGTACATGCCCGGCCGCTTGCGGACCGGGTCAAGGCCCGAGAGGACTTCGATGGCGTCTGCGTTATAGGCGCTAGCGCTGGGAGTGGCCATAGGGTCTCGTCGTCAGTCTGGTGAATGCAAAAAAGTCAAAATACAGAAAAATCGAGCGCTGCGTACTGCCCACGGGCAATGCCGGCGAAGGCCAGCAGTGCCGGCAGGCGCTCGGCGAAGCCCTGGAAGCTGTGGTCGCCACCGGCCTGGATGCGCAGGGCACAAGCACGGTAATAGCGCTCGGCATGGCGATAGTCCAGGGTTTCATCGGCGGTCTGCAGCCACACTTGATAGCGGCTGGCGTCCACCGGGGCTGGCACTTCCAGCTCGGCCAGGGCCTGCACGTGATCGTGGGTCAGCTCCCAGGCTTCACCGGTGTAGTGATTGTGCTGGGTGCCCAGGTAGCCGTCGAAATGCTTGTGCGGTGTTACCGCCGGGTTCACCAGCAAGGCCTTGAGGCCGTGGCGCTCGGCCAGATAGGTGGCATAGTAGCCGCCGAGCGAACTACCTACCAACAATGGTGCGCCCAGTTCGGCGATGGCCGCTTCGAGCTGGGCGATGGCCTGCCGTGGGTGGTGGTGCAAGGCGGGCACCCGCAGTTGGGCCGACAGGCCCAGTTGCTGCATCACGGCCTCGAGTTGGCGCGCCTTGGTCGAAAGTGGCGAGCTGTTGAAGCCATGGATATAGAGGATGGAACCCGACATGCTGCCCCCGGAATCTGTGGCTTCGCGCCCGGTGATATGGGCGCAGGGACGCGCAGTGTAGCGCGTTCGCCGGGTTTTGACGCAGTGTCACGGGTTTCGCAACAATTTCTTCACCGAAGGCGCAACCACAGTTCCCTGTAGGAGCGGCCTTGTGTCGCGATGGGGCGCGAAGCGGCCCCAGGGTTTCAGCTGCGCCACAAATATTGCCGGGGCCGCTCTGCGGCCCATCGCGACACAAGGCCGCTCCTACAATTGACCGCGTCTGCAGCCGCAGCTCAATAGCCAGGGCTATCGAAGTCGAGCTTCACCTGGAAATCCACTGCCCGCTCCACCCCGGTCTCCAACCGCCCGTCGGCGTGGAGGCGCAGCCAGCGGTATCCAGGCTGCTCCTCGCTCACCTTGAAATCCTCGCTGCGCGCCGCGAACTGGATACAGGTCGACGGAGTGGCCAGCAGGCGACGGCCGTCGCGCACTTCATCCCATTCCTGGTGCACATGCCCCCACAGCAGCGCCCGCACCTGTGGGTACCCCTCAACGATATCGAACAGCGCCTGGGCATTGCGCAAGCCGATCGGCGCAATCCAGGCACAGCCGATATCCACCGGCTGATGGTGGAAGCACACCAGGCAATGCCGTTCACCCGCCTCTCGCAAGGCCGCTTCCAGCACTGCCAGCTGATCGCCCTCCAGCAGCCCATGCGTCGCCCCGGGTACGGCTGTGTTGAGCATGACGATGCGCCACGCACCGATATCGGTCACCGCCTGTACCAGCTCCGGCGCCACTTGCGCCATGACTCGGGCTTCGTCATGGTTGCCAGGCAACCAGCGGGTGGGCACGGCAAACGGTGCGGTCAGCTCACGGAACGCTTCATAGGACGCCACGCTGGCGTCCTGGGACAGGTCGCCAGTGCACAGCAGCAGGTCGACAAGCGGTTGCTCCCGCCGCACCTGGGCCACTACATGGCGCAGGCTGTCACGGGTATTGAGACCCAGCATGCTGCCGGCCGGGTCGGCGAACAGGTGGGCATCGGTCAGTTGCACCACATGCACGGGGCGCGATTGGTCTGGCTGCGGCAACGGCCGTCTCCTCGAACGGATTCAGCGCGAATTATGGCTGCACAACGGGTGCTAGCAAACACCCACGAACGACCTGCGTCACACTTCAGCGAACGCTCGCCAGCTCGTGACCACAAGCCAGGCAGTGGCTCAGCCATTCACCGAGGAACAGGTTGAGCTGGGCCTTTTCGTCCGGCTGGTGCATGGCTTCGTTGGGATAGGGGTATATGCTGCGCAGGCGTCGGGTGTGTTCGGCACTGACCACTTCGGCCATGCGCGCATCGTGGTACACCTGCACTTCCAGGTGCGGTACCGGCAACCACGGCAGACTGTGCTCCTGGCGCACGTGCAGGGTGGTGGTGTACGGGCAGGCCAGCACCACGTCGAGCACCAGCACGCCAAGCATCTGGTCGCCCTGGGTCATGCCGATGCGGCGCGAGCTCTGGGTGGTGCGCATGTCGGGCAACAGGCGCATCAGCCGGGCGTAGTTGGCCTCGCAGGCTGCCTGCAGCCCGACCAGGTCGACCCGATAACGCTCGCGCAGCAGGTTCACTTCCACATACCTCGTACTTCATCACGGTTCAGCGCCAGCCATTGCAGGCCGATGATGGTCGCCGCATTGCAGATGCGCCCGTCGCGCACCGCCTGCATGGCATCCTCGAACGACCACACGCGCACGCGAATGTCCTCGCCCTCTTCTTCCAGGCCATGCAGGCCGCCCGCCCCTTCACTGCTGCAACGGCCGAGGAACAGGTGAACATATTCGTCACTGCCGCCGGGCGACGGGAAGTAACGGGTCATCGGCCACAGGGCGCTGAAGGCCAGGCCGGCTTCTTCTTCGGCTTCGCGGTGGGCGACTTCCTCGGGTTGCTCGTCCTTGTCGATCAGCCCGGCCACCATCTCGATCAGCCAGGGGTTGTCGACCTTGTCCAGTGCACCGACGCGGAACTGCTCGATCAGCACCACTTCATCGCGCAACGGGTCGTACGGCAGCACGCACACCGCATCATGGCGCACGAACAATTCGCGGCTGATCTCGCGGCCCATGCCCCCGGCAAACAACTCGTGGCGCAGACGTAGCTTGTCGAGCTTGTAAAAGCCCTGGAAGCAGTTGGCCCGCTCAATGATTTCGAAGCCCTTGGGCACTGAGTTCAACGCGTCTGACATGGAAATCCTCATTACCTCGAATACCGCATCGCGCCATCCTACTCTGCACGCCTGCCGGTTTCACCCCTTTCCGGCAACCGTTCGCGCACTCGGGACAGCGCGCCTTCTCTCTGTTAGCTTAGTGGCGAACTGAAGGCCGCGCAGACGGTCAAAGGCCGACTTTTCCCTGTTCTGCAAGGATCCTCATGACACTTGTCAAACTGACTTCCGTGGCTGTGCTGGCCCTGGCCCTGGGTGCCTGCCAAAGCCTGTTCACGCCCAACTACCGGGCGCCGCTCGAGGTCAAGCGCGATGCCTGGGAGCATGTCAAACCCGGCTGCAGCGAAAGCGACTGCCCGCTGGTGAACATCGACATGATCCACTTCCCGGCCTTGCCCAAGCTCGATGGCATCGTCGAGAAACGCCTGCTGCAACTGACCGAAGACAACCAGCGCGGCAACGCACCGACCACCCTGCAAGCCTACGAGCAGCAGTACCTGGCCAGTGCCGACAAGCGCAACAGCAGCTACCTGCAGGCCAAGGTACGCGAGCAGCATGACGGACTGGTGATCATCGAATTGTCCAGCTACCTGGACAGCGGCGGCGCCCACGGCATGCCCGGGCGTGGCTTCATCAACTATTCGCGCAAGCTGGACAAGGTGCTGACCCTGCAGGACATGCTGGTGCCCGGCCAGGAAGACACCTTCTGGAAAACCGTCGAGGAATCGCACCGCGCCTGGCTGATCAGCGTAGGCATGGACAAGGATGCCGAGTTCATCAAGACCTGGCCGTTCAAGCAGTCGCCGCACGTCGCCCTGACGTACGGCGCGGTGGTGGTCAAGTACGAGGTCTATACCATCGCGCCCTACTCCATGGGCCACGTGGAGTTGAAGATCCCCTACCCGCGCCTGAATGGCGTGCTCAAGCCCGAGCTGTTTCCCGGCCGCGGCTGAAGCTCAGCAGCCCGTGCAGTAGCCCTGCCAGCAGCAATGCCGGCAGGGTCGCACCCAGGTCCGGCGCTTGCGCGGCGATCAGATGGTACGCGGCAACGCCCACCGCCCAGGCCAGCAGTGCCTGCCAGTGCAAGCCATGCACCTGTGCTGGCAAGCGGCGGCGACGGATCACGTAGTGGTCCATCAATACCACACCGAACAGCGGTGCAAACACCGAGCCGATCAGCAGCAGGAAGTTCTCGTACTGTGCCAGTGGTGCCAGCAAGGCGATCAGCGTGCACAGCACGCCAATGGCCAGCGCCAGGTGCTCGACCTTCAGGCGCACCAGCACGCCGGTGGAAACGGCCGCCGAGTGAATGTCGGCAAAAGCCTTTTCCGACTCGTCCAGCAGAATCAGCAGCAGTGGAATGCCCATGCCGGCGCCCGCCAGGGCCAGCAGCAGGGCGTTGGCTTCGCCACTGTCGGCGAAGGCCAGGGTGTAACCCACGCCCAGGCTCATCAGCCAAGTGTTGCCGATGAAGTAACCCAGCACCGTACCACCGAATACATGTTTGCCGTTACGGGCAAAACGCGAGTAGTCGGCGATCAGCGGCAACCAGGACAGCGGCATGGCGATGGCGATGTCGAAACCCACAGCCAGCGACATCGATCCGTCGCCGGCGCGGTTCCACAGTGCCGCAAGGTCGGCCTTGGCGAACAGGTTCCAGGTCAGCCAAAGGCAAGCGCCCAGCAGCAGCCAGATACCCCAAGTGCGTAGCACCTTGCGCACGAACGCCAGCGGCCCACCGACTGCGAGCAAGGTGGCCAGGGCGCCGAAGCATAGGGTCCAGAGCACAGGGCTGTTCCAAGCGCTGGCTTCGCCGAACGCCCGCGCGCCCAGCAGGCTGGCGGCATCGCGCATCACGATGATCTCGAACGCACCCCAGCCCACCAGTTGCAGCAGGTTGAGCAGCGCCGGCAAGCGAGCGCCATGGCCACCCAGGCTCAGTTTCAGCGTGCCCATGGCCGACAGGCCGGTATCGCTGCCGATGACACCGGCAGCCCCCAGCAGCAGCACACCCACACCGGTGCCCAGGGCGATAGCCAGCACCGCGCCGGCAAGGCCCAGGCCAGGGGCCAGCATGGCGCCGACCTGCAGCACCATCAGGCCGATGCCGAGGGAGAACCATAGCGAGAACAGGTCGCGGGCGCCGAAGATGCGCTGGGCGGTGGGGACCGGGTGGTCGGGGGAGAATTGGCTGGGTGATGTCATGGTTGGCGCTCGCCGGCAATGTTGTTGGTGTTCCTGGCGAGGACTGCGTCCTCGTATCGCGACACAAGGCCGCTCCCACAAAAACCGCGCTGGTCTCAAGCCGTGCGCGGTCCCTGTGGGAGCGGCCTTGTGTCGCGAAAGGGCCGCAAAGCGGCCCCAGCGGTCTTAGACTTTGTGATACAGCTGGCTGCCTTCCTGCCGGAACCGCTCGGCCTGCTCACGCATGCCTTGCTCTACCGTCACATCCACGGTTTCGATCTTGGCGGCGTATTCACGCACTTCCTGGGTGATCTTCATCGAGCAGAACTTCGGCCCGCACATCGAGCAGAAGTGCGCGACCTTGGCCGATTCCTTAGGCAGGGTCTCGTCGTGGTAGGCACGGGCAGTGTCCGGGTCCAGGCCGAGGTTGAACTGGTCTTCCCAACGGAACTCGAAGCGTGCCTTGGACAAGGCGTTGTCACGGATCTGCGCACCCGGGTGGCCCTTGGCAAGGTCGGCGGCATGAGCGGCGATCTTGTAGGTGATGATGCCGGTCTTCACGTCATCCTTGTTTGGCAGGCCCAGGTGTTCCTTGGGCGTGACGTAGCAGAGCATCGCGCAACCGAACCAGCCGATCATAGCCGCACCAATGCCCGAGGTGATGTGATCGTAGCCAGGAGCGATATCGGTGGTCAGCGGGCCGAGGGTGTAGAACGGCGCCTCGTCGCAGCATTCCAGCTGCTTGTCCATGTTCTCCTTGATCAGTTGCATCGGCACGTGGCCGGGGCCTTCGATCATGCACTGCACGTCGTGCTTCCAGGCGATCTTGGTCAGCTCGCCGAGGGTCTCCAGTTCACCGAACTGCGCGGCATCGTTGGCGTCGGCAATCGAGCCGGGACGCAGGCCGTCGCCCAGCGAGAAGCTGACGTCGTAGGCCTTCATGATTTCGCAGATTTCTTCGAAGTGGGTGTACAGGAAGTTTTCCTTGTGGTGTGCCAGGCACCACTTGGCCATGATCGAGCCACCACGGCTGACAATACCGGTGACACGCTTGGCAGTCAGCGGCACATAACGCAGCAGTACGCCGGCATGGATGGTGAAGTAGTCCACGCCCTGCTCGGCCTGCTCGATCAGGGTGTCGCGGAACAGCTCCCAGGTCAGGTCCTCGGCCACGCCGTTGACCTTTTCCAGGGCCTGGTAGATCGGTACGGTACCAATCGGCACCGGCGAGTTGCGGATGATCCACTCACGGGTTTCGTGAATGTGCTTGCCGGTGGACAGGTCCATGACCGTGTCCGAACCCCAGCGGATGCCCCAGGTCAGCTTGGCCACTTCTTCCTCGATCGAGGAACCCAGCGCGCTATTGCCGATGTTGCCGTTGATCTTCACCAGGAAGTTGCGGCCGATGATCATCGGTTCCACTTCCGGGTGGTTGATGTTGGCAGGGATGATCGCGCGGCCACGGGCAATTTCCTGGCGGACGAACTCAGGGGTGATTTCTTTCGGGATGTTGGCCCCGAAGCTGTGGCCGGCGTGCTGCTCGTCGAGCAGACCAGCGGCACGTGCCTCTTGCAGCTTCATGTTTTCGCGGATGGCCACGTACTCCATCTCGGCAGTGATGATGCCTTGGCGGGCATAGTGCATCTGCGAGACGTTGGCACCAGCCTTGGCACGGCGCGGGTTGCGCACGTGGGCGAAACGCAGCTTGGCCAGTTCGGCATCGTTCAGGCGCTGCTGGCCGAAGTCGGAGCTCAGGCCGGCCAGGCGCTCGGTGTCACCGCGTGCCTCGATCCACGCCGAACGCACATCGGCCAAGCCCTTGCGCACGTCGATGACAACGTTGGGGTCGGTGTACGGGCCGGAAGTATCGTAGACCAGCACCGGGGCATTGGACTCGCCACCGAAGTCGGTCGGGGTGTCGTCCAGGCTGATTTCACGCATGGGCACGCGGATGTCCGGGCGCGAGCCTTCGACATACACCTTGCGCGAACGCGGAAACGGTTGCACGGACTGCTGATCGACTTGTGCCGATTCGCTGAGGTTGATCGCTTTTTCTTGTTTGGTCATCACAGGCTCTCCAGACGGCTTCCAAGCAGTGGAATGTCGGGGTGAACCTGAAAGGCGCGGACGCACCCTTCATGGGTGCAGTGCCGGATTTGGGGTGCCTGAAGCTGCATGCAGCTGTGACATTCCCGGACCTGGCACAAGAGGCTCCCCGGGAAGGCGAGCAATCTTGTTCCCTACGCAGGCGCTAACCTGATCAGGTTCAACGGGATCCGCAACTTTGCGATCTCAGCCTTTGCTTCAAGGCACCCCGACAAGAACATGCGCAGTCTAGACTGGAGTGGTCGGCAAAGCCAAGCAGGTAAATGCGCGGATGATGAAAGGCACCCCGAGCGATTGTTGCCGGGTGCGCATGGCACTACACTGGCCCGTCGCTCGATACTCAACAGTTCAGTAATTAAATTTCGTACAAGGATTGCCTCTATGCTGCGCAAACTCTCACTGGCAATAGCCGTGTCTTGTGCGTCCAACGGAGTGGTCTGGGCAGCGGACGTGCCCACTACAGTGAAAACCGACCTGGTCAGCGTCTATCAGGAAGCGGTCGACAACAACGCTGACCTGGCTGCGGCCCGCGCCGATTACGGCGCCCGCCGCGAAGTGGTACCGCAGGCTCGCGCCGGGTTGCTGCCTAACCTGTCGGCCGGTGCCGAAATGCTGAACACCCGCACCAAGCTGGACGAACCATCGGCCACCAGCAACCGCAGCGGCAACACCTGGAGCGCAACCCTGGCGCAACCTATATTCCGCGCTGATCGCTGGTTCCAGTTGCAGGCAGCCGAAGCGGTCAACGAACAGGCGGCGCTGGAGCTGTCGGCGACCGAGCAGAACCTGATCCTGCAAACCGCGCAGAATTACTTCGCCGTGCTCCGTGCCCAGGACAACCTGGCCGCGACCAAGGCCGAGGAAGCGGCCTTCAAGCGCCAGCTGGACCAGTCCAACGAACGATTCGACGTCGGCCTCTCCGACAAGACCGACGTGCTGCAATCCCAGGCCAGCTACGATACAGCGCGGGCCAACCGAATCATTGCCGAGCGCCAGGTACAGGATGCCTTCGAGGCCCTGGTGACCCTGACCAACCGGGAATACACATCGATTCAAGGCGTGGTCCATACCTTGCCAGTGCAGGTGCCTACGCCCAACGACGCCAAGGCCTGGGTCGAAACCGCCGGGCGCCAGAACCTCAACCTGCTGGCCACCAACCACGCGGTCGTCGCTGCCGAGGAAACCCTGCGCCAGCGCAAGGCCGGCCACGCGCCGACCCTGGACGCAGTTGCCAAGTACCAGAAGGGTGACAACGACAACTTCGGTTTCACCAACCCCGCGCCGGCCCCCGTTACGCGCTATAGCGGCGACGTCGAGCAGACCAGCATCGGCCTGCAGTTGAACATCCCGATCTACAGCGGCGGCCTGACCAGTTCGCAGGTGCGCGAGGCCTACCAGCGCCTGAGCCAGACCGAGCAGCAGCGTGAAAGCCTGCGCCGCCAGGTGGTGGAAAACACCCGCAACCTGCACCGCGCAGTGAATACCGACGTGGAACAGGTGCAGGCGCGCAAGCAGTCGATCATCTCCAACCAGAGCGCGCTGGAAGCCACCGAGATCGGCTACCAGGTGGGTACCCGCAATATCGTCGACGTGCTTGACGCCCAGCGTCAGCTGTACACCTCGGTGCGCGACTACAACAACAGCCGCTATGACTACATCCTCGACAACCTGAGCCTGAAGCAGGCAGCCGGCACCTTGAGCCCGCAGGACCTGCAGGACCTCAAGCGGTACCTGAAGCCAGACTACAACCCGGACAAGGACTTCCTGCCGCCGGACCTGGCGGCTGCAGCGGCGAAGAACTTCGAGCGTCGCCCCTGAGATAGGGGATGTATTTTCCGCAGGGTGGGTTGCTTTTGATGGCCTCATCGCCGTCAAGCCAGCTCCCACAGGTTCTCCAACGGCCTTAAGCCTTGTGCAGTACCTGTGGGAGCTGGCTTGCCGGCGATGAGGCCAGAAAACCCAACACCAAACTCAGCGGATAAGTGCACCCAGGCCATCGAGCAAGCGCTGCAATGCACCCTGATTGGCCCGCATTACAGCCCTGCCCGCCTCGCCCATGCGCTGTGCATCCTGCGGCAACTCGACCAGCCGCCGCACTGCTTCGGCCAGCCCGTCGGCATCATCCACCTGCTGCAACGCCCCCGCCTCGCGCAGCATCGCGCTGATTTCAAGGAAGTTGAACACATGCGGCCCCATCAGTACCGGCAAGGCCAGCGCCGCGGGCTCCAGCGGGTTGTGCCCGCCGGTCGCCACCAGGCTACCACCGACGAAGGCAATGTCGGCAAGGGCATAGAGAAACAGCAACTCGCCCATGGTGTCGCCGAGCAATACCCGCGTCTGCGCATCGACCGGTGTGCCGGCAGAGCGGCGCACGGTGGTGAACTGTTCGCTGCACAGCGCATGCACCGCAGTGAATCGCTCGGGGTGGCGCGGCACCAGGATCAGCAGGGCATCACCATGCACCTGCAACAATTGCCGATGTGCCTGCAGGATCAACGCATCTTCACCTTCGTGGGTGCTGGCGGCGATCCACACCGGGCGCTGTGCAGCCCCCCACTGTTCACGCAATGCCTTGGCACGCGGCAACAGTTGCTCATCGATCTTCAGGTCGAACTTGATCGAACCGGTGACCTGCACGCACTCCGGGCGCGCGCCCAGGTCACGAAAACGCCGGGCCTCGGTTTCGGTCTGCACGGCAATCAGGCTCATCTCGGCCAGCATCGGCCGGGTCAGCCTGGCAAAGCGCCCATAGCCACGGGCCGAACGCTCAGACAAGCGTGCGTTGGCCAGCGCTACCGGAATGCCGCGCTTCGCACACTGGTGGATGTGGTTGGGCCACAGCTCGGTTTCCATGATGATGCCCAGCTTCGGCTGCACATGGTCGAGAAAGCGCCCTGCCGCCCAAGGCAGGTCGTAGGGCAGGTAGCAATGCTGCACGCGTGGTTCGTCGGCGAACATGGCGCGAATACGCTCTGAACCGGTGGGGGTCATGCAGGTAAGCGTGATCGGCAATTCCGGGTAGGCCTTGAGCAAGGCGCGCACCATCGGTGCCGCCGCAATGCTCTCGCCCACCGATACCGCGTGCACCCAGATGCCGCCCCGGCGCATGGGCGGCAGCCTGAAAGCAAAGCGCTCGCCAATGCGTTGACCATAGGCCGGCGCCTTGCGCGCGCGCAAATAAAGGCGCAGCGCAACCAGCGGCAGGCCCAGGTGAAACAACAAAGTAAAGAGAGTTCTGTTCATGGCCGCGGAGTTTACCCGATCGCGCGCAGGTGCACCGCAAAGCGCTCGGCCAGCCACTGCGCAGCAGGCCCCAGCGGCTCGTCGCGACGCCAGGCCAGCTCCACCACCAAGGCCGGTGGCCGCCACTCGCTGTCCAGTTCGACCATGTGCGCCTGGTAGGTCGGGTACTGCACCACGTGCCGCGGCAGCCAGGCCCAGCCCAGGCCGCGCATCAGCAGTTCGGCCATGGCGTAGAAGCTGTCGGCGCGCCACACCTGCGGGCTGATCGCTTCGCCGCCGGGGTAGCCACTTTGCTGCGGGGCAATCAACAATTGTCGGTGGCGCGCCAGTTGCTGCCGGGTAACCCGGCCTTCGCCGGCGAGCGGGTGACCGACCGCGCATACCGTGACCATTTCGACGCTACCCAAGGCGCGCCGCTCCAGCGAGGCCGGGATGCTCTCGTGGTGGAAGAACAGTCCAAGATCGGCGCGCCGCTCCACCAGCTTGCGCGCCACATCGCCCTGGGCACCGCTGGCCAGCTGCACCTCCAGGAACGGGTAGCGGCTGGCCAGTTCGTCGAGGCTGTCAATGACCGGCTGATAGGGCATGGCTTCGTCCTGGGCGACCCGCAACAAGGCCTCCTGCCCGCGCATCAGCGCCAACGCACGGCCATCCAGACGCTCGCACTGGCGCAACAGTTCGCGGGCATCTTCCAACAGGGCGCTGCCGTTCTCGGTCAGCTTGGGTTGCCGGCCACTGCTGCGCTCGAACAAGGTTACCCCCAGGTCGGTTTCGAGCAGGGCGATCGCGCTGCTGATTGCCGACTGGGCCTTGCGCTGCTCGCGGGCCACGGCAGAGAACGAGCGCAGTTCTGCAACGCGCAGGAAAGTACGCAACTGTTCAAGGTTCCAGTGCTCGGCCACCAACCTATCTCGCATAGTGATAGGTAATGACTTTACCCCATTCAAGGTGGGACTAGAATCTGCGGTCAGCTAACGGAGGATCTCGCCATGAATGCCTACACCTACCTCGCCATCGCCATCTGCGCCGAAGTCATCGCCACCGCTTCCATGAAAGCGGTGAAAGGCTTGAGTACGCCCTTGCCGTTGCTGCTGATGGTGGTTGGTTACGGCATTGCTTTCTGGATGCTGACCCTGGTGGTGCGCAGCATTCCGGTGGGGATCGCCTATGCCATCTGGTCGGGGCTGGGGATTGTGCTGATCAGTGTGGCAGCGCTGGTGATCTATGGGCAGAAGCTGGATGTGCCAGCGATGCTGGGGATGGCGATGATTGTGGGTGGGGTGGTGGTGATTCAGCTGTTTTCGAAGACTGCTGGGCATTGATGTTTGCCTGATGGATTTTGGGGCCGCTTCGCGGCCCTATCGCGACACAAGGCCGCTCCTACAGGGACCGAGGCATGCGCGGGGCCTGTAGGAGCGGCCTTGTGTCGCGATAGGGCTGCGCAGCAGCCCCAGGAACGCAAAGCCCACATCGGCCCGACCCTGTATACTTGCCAGCTGTCCCAGTCTTCGAGGTACCGCCATGCCATCTGCCATTTCCACTGACGTGCTGATCGTCGGCGCCGGGGTCGCAGGCCTCTGGCTCAATGCCCGCCTGCGCCGGCTGGGCTACTCGACAGTACTGGTGGAACGCGCCAGCCTTGGCGGCGCGCAGACCATCAAGTCTCAGGGCATCATCCATGGCGGCACCAAGTACGCCCTGCATGGCGCCCTCACCGGCGCTTCGGAAGCCATCGCCGACATGCCGCGACGCTGGCGCGAAGCGCTGAGCGGCAGCGGCGAGCTGGACCTGACCCGCACTCGCCTGCTGTCCGACGCCCATTACCTGTGGTCGCCTGGCACCCTGGCCGGCAATCTCACCAGTTTCTTCGCCAGCAAGGCCGTGCGCGGCCGGGTCGACCAGGTGAAGGGCGAGCAACTACCGCCCGCGCTGCAGGACCGCGCCTTCAAGGGCAAGGTCTATCGCTTGGCCGAGCTGGTCATCGACGTGCCCAGCCTGCTGGCCAACCTGGCTGAGCTGGCAGGCGACAGCCTGCTGGCCGGTGAGCACATCGAGCCGCTGCGCGAGGGCGAAGACCTGGTTGGCCTGCGCGTCGACGAGCGCGACATCCGCGCACAGCGTATCGTGCTCAGCGCCGGCGCCGGCACCGAGCAACTGCTGCATGCCCTGGGCCTGAACCAGCCAGCCATGCAGACACGCCCGCTGCATATGGTGATGGCGAAGGGTGCCAACCTTAAACCGCTTTACGCCCATTGCCTGGGCGGCGGGCCGAAGCCACGGGTGACGGTGACCACCCACCCGGCCGCCGATGGCCAGTGGGTCTGGTACCTGGGTGGCGACCTGGCCGAAGCCGACGGCGTTGCCCGCGAGCCGGCTGCGCAAATCGCCGCGGCACAGAAAGAAATCGCCAGCCTGCTGCCATGGGTCGACCAGAGCCAAGTGCGCTGGGCCACCCTGCGGGTCGACCGAGCGGAACCGGCGCAATCGGGCCTGGTACGCCCGGACAACGCCTTCCTCGCCGACCAGCAACGCCTGCTGGTGGGCTGGCCAACCAAGCTGGCCCTGGCACCGGACTTCAGCGACCGGGTCATCAGCCACCTGGAGCGCGACGGTATCCGCCCACAGGCGCAGGCCGACCTGGCTGACCTGCCACGCCCACCGCTGGGCGTACCGGCCTGGGAGCAACTGCTGCCATGAGCCTGCCGACCCTGCACGACTTCCATCGCCCCTTGGGCAGCACCGGCTTCAAGGTTTCGCCGCTCGGCCTGGGCACGGTCAAGCTGGGCCGCGACCAGGGCGTGAAGTACCCTACCGGTTTCACCATCCCCGGCGACGACGAAGCCCGCCTGCTGCTGGCCCAGGCCCGCGAGCTGGGTATCAACCTGATCGACACCGCCCCAGCATACGGCCGCAGCGAAGAACGCCTGGGCCCGCTACTGCGCGGCCAGCGCGATGAATGGGTGATCGTCAGCAAGGTTGGCGAAGAGTTCGACAACGGCCAATCGCACTTCGATTTCAGCGCCGCCCATACCCGCCGCTCGGTGGAGCGAAGCCTGCGGCGCCTGGAAACCGACCGCATCGAATTGGTGCTGGTGCATTCGGACGGCAACGACCTGGCGATCCTCGAACAGCAGGAGGTTTACCAGACCCTTGCCGAGCTCAAGCAGGAGGGCAAGATCCTCGGCTTCGGCCTGTCTGGCAAGACCGTCGCCGGCGGCCTGAAGGCACTGGAGCAAGGCGACTGCGCCATGGTCACCTTCAACCTCAACGAACAGGCAGAACGCCCGGTGCTGGACTACGCTGCCGAACACGGCAAGGCCATCCTGGTGAAGAAGGCACTGGCCAGTGGGCATATCTGCCTTGCCCCGGGCGTTGACCCGGTACAAGCCAGTTTCGAGCTGCTGTTCGCCCACCCGGGCGTGAGCAGTGCTATCGTCGGCACCATCAATCCGTTGCACCTGGCCCACAACGTGGCCACCGTCGCCCGTATTCTGGGCCAGCATTGAGTTGCCCCAGGCCCATGGGCCTGGACTGACCCGACGCAAGGAGGAGCCTCGTGGCGCGAACGCTGATCCGCAAGAACCCGAGCAACTTCAAGACACTACCGCTACATGTCGAGGCCACGCCCGAAGGTCTGATCTACCAGAGCATCGGGATGCCGCTGAATTTTGCCCAGATCCAACAACGGCGCAAGGCTATCCAGTTGCCCGACGTGCAGCGCTTCGTGGTCGAACTGGCCAACCTTGGCGTGTCGGTGCGGCTGACCCTGCATTGGCAGAACCGAGATTATTGGGTGCTGGTACGTCAGCGCCGGCAAGACCGTGGCGATGTGGTGCTGAAACTGATTTCCGGCTATGTGCCGGCGCAGGAGCTGAACCTGCCATTGCACACGGCCGTGCAGGAAGTGGCCGAGGAATGCTTGCTGGAAACCCCGGAAGGCTGGCTGGGCGGGCGCTTCAACGACACCTGGTTGCCGGTGCCCTACGCTGCCGCCCTGCACTACCGCGAAACGCCGCACTTCGTGCTGGCCCCGGAGTCGGGTGCCGCGCGCCCGGTGCACTGCGGCAAGCTGATGCTGCTGGAACGGCCGCGGGCGTATGTGCACTTGCCCACCGCCTCGCTGCAACTGATCTACGATATGCGCCTGCAGGTACCACGGGACGCCAAGAAGCTCAGCCTGTTCCACGTTGATGAGCGGCTGGAGGGCGACCAACTGGTGGCGCGGCTAAATCGCAAACGACCAGACCTGTACCTGATGCCATTGAAGGACGGCCAGCCACTGGCTGAGCTGTATACCGTGAAGAAGGACGAACTGGTGCCGGCGAGCACGCGCGGGCTGTACCTGGCCGAAAGTTTTGCCCGGCAGGAAGGCTGGGTGGTCACGGACGAGCGGGTGCGCTGGAAGGATTGGGTGAAGCAGCAGGGGTTGGTGGAGAACAAGCCGGTGCGGGCATCGCACCTGCAGCGGTTTGGCGACAAGGCGCGGGAACTGCTGGAGCGGGCGCGTACTTCGCTGCACAAGTAAGATTCCAAGGCCTGTGCCGCCCCTGTAGGAGCAGCCTTGTGCTGCGAAGAGGCCGGTAGAGCTAAAGAAATGCTTTGCCCTACCGGCCTCTTCGCAGCACAAGGCTGCTCCTACAGGTAATGAGGCAGCCTCAGAGGCTCGATCAGTTCTTGCGAATCTTCTCGACGATTGCTGTAGTCGAGCTGTTTTCGACCAGCCCCAGCACCTTCACGGTACCGCCATAGGCCTTGACGATATCGGCCCCTACCACCTGGTCGATACCATAGTCGCCACCCTTGACCAGCACGTCCGGCTTGACCTGGCTCAGCAGGTTCTCCGGTGTACCCTCGGGGAAGCTGATGACCCAGTCCACCGCCCCCAGCCCGGCCAGCACGGCCATGCGCCGGTCGACGCTGTTGATCGGCCGGCCCGGCCCTTTCAGGCGGCTGACCGAGGCATCGTCGTTGACCGCGACGATCAGGCGATCACCCTGGGCCCGCGCCTGCTCCAGGTAGGTGACATGCCCGGCATGCAGGATGTCGAAGCAGCCGTTGGTGAAGACGATCTTCTCTTTGTGCGCCCGCGCGTCATCAATGGCCAGCAGCAGTTGCTCCAGGCCGAGCACGCCGCGCTCGGAGCCTTCCTCACGCTGGATCGCCCGGCGCAGCTCGGGGGCGCTGATCGCAGCCGTACCCAGCTTGCCGACCACGATGCCCGCTGCCAGATTGGCCAGGGCCACCGCGTGGGGCAGGTCCTCGCCGGCAGCGATGGCCGCGGCGAGGGTGGAGATGACGGTATCACCGGCACCGGTCACATCGAACACTTCACGCGCCCGCGCCGGCAGGTGCAGCGCCGGCTGCCCGGTGCGCAGCAGGGTCATGCCGTGCTCGCCACGGGTCACCAACAAGGCGCCCAGGTCCAGGTCCTGCAGCAGCTGCAAGCCCTTGGCTACCAGCTCGGCCTCATCGGCGCAACGGCCGACGATGGTCTCGAACTCGCTGAGGTTGGGTGTGATCAGGCTGGCGCCACGGTAGATGGAAAAATCCTTGCCCTTGGGGTCGGCCAGCACCGGAATACCTTTGGCCCGCGCCACCTGGATCAGGCTCTGGTGGTTTTTCAGTGCGCCCTTGCCGTAGTCGGACAGGACCAGCACCTTGACGCCCTCGAGCAGGCTCTCGACCTCCGCACCCAGCGACAGCGGGTCGGTGGCGAATGGCTCTTCGAAATCGATGCGCAGCAACTGCTGGTGACGGCTCATTACCCGCAGCTTGACGATGGTCGGCTGGTGCGCGATGCGCTGGAACACCGAGCGCACGCCTGCAGCTTGCAGGCTGTTGGCCAGGCTGTCGGCGGCCTCATCCTGGCCGGTGACGCCAATCAGCGAAGCCGGTGCACCCAGGGCGGCGATGTTCAAGGCAACGTTGGCCGCGCCGCCGGGGCGATCCTCGATCTGATCGACCTTGACCACCGGGACTGGCGCTTCAGGCGAGATACGTGAAGTACCGCCATGCCAGTAGCGGTCGAGCATGACATCGCCGACCACCAGTACCGGGGCTTGATCGAAACGCGGCATGGACAACTTCATGGGCAACCCATATGGAAATAATGAACAGGGGCAGGATATTAGCACAGGGTAGACGACGGCTTTATGGCCAGATCACCCCAGGAAAATTCCCGTGACAATCGGGGCCGCGATGGCCCCGATCAACGAGGGTTCAGGTGATATCGGCCTTGGCCGGCTCATCCAGGCCCATGGCATGCAGGCGGGCATAATGGCCATTGGCCGCAAGCAGCTCGGCATGGGTGCCGCGCTCGACCAGGCGCCCCTGGTCCATGACCAGGATCTGGTCAGCTTTCTCGATGGTCGACAGACGGTGGGCGATCACCAGCGTGGTACGGCCCTGCATCACATGGTCCAGGGCAGCCTGGATATGCCGCTCGGACTCGGTATCCAGCGCCGAGGTGGCTTCGTCGAGGATCAGCAGCGGCGCATTCTTCAACAGTGCCCGGGCAATCGCCAGGCGCTGGCGCTGGCCGCCGGAGAGCAGTACGCCGTTCTCACCCACTTCGGTATCGAAGCCTTTCGGCAGCCGGTCGACGAACTCCTTGGCATAGGCATCGGCCGCAGCGGCTTCGATGTCGGCGCGCGGGGCGCCGGCCAGGTCGCCATAGGCAATGTTGTTGGCCACGGTATCGTTGAACAGGGTGACATGCTGGGTCACCTGCGAAACGTGGCGACGCAGGTTGCGCAGGCGATAGTTCTCGATCTCCACGCCATCGAGCAGGATCTGCCCCTGGTCGTGGTGATAGAAGCGCGGTATCAGCGCTGCCAGGGTAGACTTGCCACTGCCGGAGCGGCCGACCAGTGCAATCATCTGCCCTGGCTCGGCTACGAAGCTGATATCGCTCAGCACCTCACGCTCGGTACCCGGGTAGGTGAAGCTGAGGTTGCGCACCTCCAGGCGCCCTTCCACCCGCTCCTTCTCGACGGTACCGGTATCCACTTCAGGCTCTTCGTCCAGTTGCTCGAAGATGCTTTCGGCGCCGGCCAGGCCCTTCTGGATGGTCGAGCTGACTTCCGAAAGCTGACGTATCGGCTTGGGCAACAGGCCGGCGGCGGTGATGTAAGCCACCAGATCACCAGCAGTGGAATCACCGCGCAGGAACAGCACCAGGAACATCAACGCGGCCATGGCGGTGTAGATCACCAGCTGCAGCATCGGCGTGTACAGCGAGCCGGTCTTGGTCATGTGCAACTGCTTGTCGGTATTGCTCTGGCTGGCCTTGCCGAAACGCTGCTCCTCGTAGGCCTCGCCGCCGAAGCTGCGCACCACGCGGTAGCCCTGGATGGTTTCCGAGGCGACATGGGTGACGTCGCCCATGGCCACCTGGATTTTCTTGCTCTGCTTGCGGAATTTCTTGCTGGCGACGCTCACCATCACCGCGATTACCGGCAGGATGGCAACCATCACCAGGGTCAGGTGCCAGTTCATCCACAGCAGGTAGCCGAACAGGAACACCACGGTCAGGCCTTCGCGGATCACCACCTTGATCGCATCGGTCGCAGCACCAGTGACCATGGTCACGTTGAAGGTGATGCGCGAGATCAGGTGCCCGGAGTTGTGGTTGTCGAAGTAGCGGTTAGGCAGCACCAGCAGCTTGTTGAACAGTTCCACACGCAGGTCGTGCACCAGGCACAGGGAAACCTTGGCCAGGAAGTAGTTGCCGAGGAACGAGCCCAGGCCCTGCCACGCGGCGATCAGGATGATCAGCAACGGCACCGCCTGCAGCAGTTGCAGGTCGCGCAGGTAGGGGACGTTTGGGAACAACACCGCTTCGGGGTTGCTCAGCCCATCTACGAAATACTTCAGGATCCCGGCCAGCATCGGCTGGGTCGAGGCAAAGATCACGAAACCGATGATGCTCAGCAGGAAAATGCCGACATAGGGTTTCACATAACTCAGCAGCCGGAAGTAGATCTTCAGGCTGGAGGTGTGTTCCGCCGGTCGCGGTGTTTCGGCCATTATCAAGCTCGCTGTTCAGGTTGAACCGGAAATTTTACCACAGGCATCATTTTCGGCACTCCCCCATGGCAACAACATGGCTAGGCCAACGGGCAGCCAGCTGATGAACCATTCGGCACGTGGCGTACCAGTGAGGCTGGCGGCATCGAACTGCATGGCCAGGGTGGAGTAGACCCAGAAACCGAGCAGGATCTTGCCGAACAACGTGCCACGTGCGCGGACGATTTCGCCCAAGGTGTACAGCCACACCATGACCCACAGCAGCATGCCAGGCAGGCCCAACTCCACTGCGATGTGGGTGAACATGTTGTGGGTGTGGTCGAAGTGCTTGCCCACTGCACTCACGTCGTAGGCAGCGCCCAGGCCAAGGCCGGTCCAGGGATGTGCGGCGATCATGTCGACCACGGCGTGGAAGATTTCCGGCCGGTAGGACGAACCGCGCTGGGCGATCAGGTCGTACACGAGATAGAAGGCCAGGCCGGTGGCGATGGCCGCCAGCACGGCAAACATCCGGCTGTGGCGGTCACGGAACCACAACGGGGCCAGGATCACGGTGAGCACCAGGGCCAGGATTGCCCCACGGCTCTGGCTGAGCATGGCAAACAACCCCAGGCACACCAGCGCCACCATCCACAACAACTGCAGGCCACGTTGCCGCGGCGGCTCGTAAAGCAGGAAGAGCACGGCCGAACCGATGACATAGGCACCCAGAATGGGGTGCGATATCTCGCCGATGCCCTCCAGCCGGGCCAGCAAAGGCATGCCCAGCACGCCGTAGAAATGGATTACCGAGATCAATGCGGCAACGGCCAGCAAGGCGCTGCCGGCCAGCAACAGCTGACGAATGCGGGCCTGGCCAAGCTGGCCCAGCAGCGGGAACGCCAGCAGGAATACCAGGATGTAGAGCAGGCGCTTGGCCTCGCGCCCCGGGTTTTCCGCGGCCGACCAGACCAGGCTGAGCCCACTCCACACCAGCAGCAGCAACACACTCCCCCACAAGGCCGGCTGACGCCGCCAGGCCTGCGCTATTACGTGCCTTGCGGACCACGCCATTACCAGCGTCGGCAACCACAGGAACAACACCAGCCCTTGCTGATAAACCTTGTTGCTCGGTGCCAGGGCAATCGCTGCCAGGAACCAGACCAGACCAAACCCCAACCAGGCTTGCGCCCAGTTTTTTTGATACAACATCCTTTCCCCCGATGAATCAAAGACACCATCCAATGGTGCTACAACATTATTTTCGGCATTATTGCCGGTCATTCTGTTCGCCCGACGACAAGGCTCTATTCATGCAATGCTCCCGGCTCCCCCAGGTCGACTTCGATCAGCTGACACAAGGCGCACAGGTGCTTGAGGCAGATAGCCATGGCGCCAAAGTCTACCTGCTCGCGGATGGTAATTTCCTCAAGGTTTTTCGTAGGAAGCGGCTGATTTCATCTGCACTGCTGCGCCCGTACTCGCAGCGCTTCGTCGACAACGCCGCACGCCTTGCACAACTGGGCATCCCCACCCTGGAGGTGATCAGCCAGCACAAGCTCGACCTGCCAGGGCGTACCGCCGTGCTGTACCGCCCGCTGCCAGGGCGCACCTTGCTGCAGATGTCGCGCGATGAGGGTTTCAGCTGGGACACCTACCTGCCGCGCCTGATCGAACTGATCCGCCAGCTGCATCGCAGCGGCGTGTACTTCCGCTCGTTGCACCTGGGTAATGTGGTGGTCACCCCCGACCAGCAACTGGGCCTGATCGACGTTGCCGACATGCGCTTCCTGCGTCCGCCGCTGTCGGCGCGCATGATTCGGCGCAATGTGCAGCATATGGTGCGTTATATCGAGCGGGAGAACCTGGGTGACCGGTTCCCCCTTGCCGCCTTCGAGGCAGCCCTGCTGGCACGCTGAGCGTCAACTGCGCAGCAGGCTTTGCGAGCCATTGCAGAATGCTTGCCAGGCCTGCTCCGGGGCCAGCGCCTGGCGCTGCCGGGCAGCTACCGCCGGGGCACCGAGCACCGAGCAACGCTCGATCGCCTCGGCCCAGGCATTTTCATTGGCAACGGGCAGGTAGCCACCGGTGTCCTGCAACTGCTCGCGGAACACCTGCAGGTCGCTGCATACCACCGGCACGTCGGCCATGACCGCCTCCTGTACCACCAGCCCCAGGCCTTCGGAGCGCGAAGGCACCAATAGCCAGTCGAAGGCCCGGTACAGCTGCTGCAGGTCGTCGCGGTGACCGCTCAGGTGAACGCGCCCGGCCAGGCCCAGCGCGTCGATACGGGCTTGCAGCACCTCACGCAGAGGGCCTTCGCCGATGATTGCCAACTGCAGGTCCGACTGCCGCATACAGGCCTTGGCGAACGCCTCGATCAGCATCTCGAAACCTTTGCTTTCCACCAGTCGCCCGACCGCGCCCAGCATCACCCCGGTTACCTGGGGCAGCTGCAGGGCTTGCCTGGCCGCCTCCCGGCTCAACAACGGTTCGGCGAAAGCCAGCGGGTCAAGGGCCATGCGCAAGGTCTGCACCGGCCTGCCCAGGTCGTGTTCGAGTGACGTGGCAAGTGTCTGTGAAACGGCGGCGATGCTCAGACGCTCGGCCGGAAACATGCGCAGCAGGCGCACATCACTAGGACTCAGGCGCGTCTTGCCGTGGAACAGCACCTTGGCACGTACCTGCGGAACCTGCTGCAACAATGGCAACACCAACCGCGCCACACCGACACCGTCGAGCAGCACGACTTCAGCCTGGGCCTCGTTCAGCGCCTTGCGCAAGCGCATGCGCAACCATGGGCGCAACAGGCGCCAGAAGTGCCGCCCTTTCAGCGCCCGTGACGGCATATGCCACTCCCGGGTCGAGCCAAGCCCACAGCAAAGCCCGCTACCCAGCAGCAGCCAGTTACTGATCCGGGCATCGGCACCCGCGTGCGACAGCACCTGCCGATGCACCTTGTGGATGGACATGTACGGCGTTCCACCCGCCCACATCACATTGACGATGTTCATGGGCCCTCTCCCGCTCATGTCTGGTGGGACAGCGACTTCACTGAACAAAAATGGTGATTCCCATGCCAATCACGGCACCCGCCACCAGCGTCAATGCCAACTTTATCCGATCACGTTTACGACGTTTGGCCTTGCGTTCCACTTCGATGGGCAAGGTCACGTGATTACCAAATCCAGTGTGCAATACTGCATCACCCTCCAAGGTGACCGCTGTCAGGTTTAACTCAGAATAACGCCGGGAAAGTGCCTTCTCTCCAGCATAGGCGGCAAATGGCGCGCAACGCTGGTAATCGCTCAAACGGCGCAACCCGGGGTTGAGCGAAAACGCCTGCCACTCGGCCTTATCGGACAGCAGTGGGTAGCAAGGCACCCCGGCGATCACCCGGCGATCACCCAGGTGAATGTAAGGGCTGTGGATGGCCAGGTCATGGGCATGGCTGCGCAGCCACACCTGCAACAGATCAGGGCTGACCTCCAGAATGGCCCGGGAGTCTTCGACGAAGCCCTGGCGATAGAAGTGCCAGTCGTCCTCGCAGTGAAAGATGTAGGGCGTCTTGACGTGGCTGTAGGCCAGGTCGATAGACGGCAACTGGCCCAACTTGGGCCGGTTTACGAACACCTTGCAGTGCGGTTTCCAGTGCTCAGGCACAGCGGCATGCACGGCATCGTCACCGGAATCTTCGGTGATGAACACTTCGCGAATGGGCGCGGTATTGTAGCGATCGAAACTCTCAAGGGTATCTTTGAGCAGATCGAACCGCCCACAACTGGTCACGACGAGCGTGACATCACTCTCATTTGAAAAGCGCACCGGACTCCCTCCGCATTGCGACTTCGACTTCCAACGCCCGTTCCACAGGCGCGAAAGTTCTTATGTTAGATGCCCAGCTTCAGGCGCAGCCGCTGCCATGCAGACAACGGCGGATGGGGCCTGAGCGCCGGGCGCATGTGGTCGACGATGCTACGTCCAACAGCCCCGAAACTGAAACGGGAAACCGCCAGGTGGCGACCATTTTCTGCAATCTGCCGGGACAGTTCAGGGTCCGCGCGCAAACGGCGGAGCTTTTCCTGAAGGGTCGGGATGCTGTCATAGAACACCACGTTGTGCATGTCCTGCAGGCCCAGTGCGCGGTTCTCTTCCTCGCCCTGGTCATACGCCAGCAACACACAGCCACAGGCCATGGCTTCGAAGTTCTTGATCATGTATTCGCCCATGCCGACGTCGGCACTGACGAAGAAGCGGATCCGGTTGAGTGTGTTGCAGTAGTCTTCACCCGATTTGGTACGGGTCACCACCAGGTTCTCGACCCGGCCCAGCTCGTCCAGCAGTGCCTTGCGGCCGCTGTAGGCCACGCTGTTGGTGCTGCCGACGAAGGCCAGTTCGATGTCGCGCTCACGCCCCTGGTCGGCCAGCAGTTGCTCGTCGTAGCCCTTGGGCACGAACACGGCGTCGAAGCCTTCCTGACGCAGGCGCTCGCTGACCATGTAGCCTGAGCTGATCACCCGCGCCCAGGGCAATTTGCGGTAATGGGCGCTGAACTTGCCGGTGTACTTGCACGGGATGTAGTTCTGGTAGGCATCGTGCTCGAGGATGACCAGGTTCGGCACCGTACGGATGAATGCCGCCTGACGGATTTCCTGTTTGAAACGCAGGAAGAAAACAATGCGGTCATAACGCTCGACCTGCACTTCACGCTTGAAATAGCGGCGCAGGTTGCGCTGGTCTTCGCTGGTCAACCAGCGCAGGTCGCACTCGCAGTTGGCCGCGACGCCATCGTACAGGCGGTCGAGAATCGCCCGCTGTTCCTTCTGCACCAGAAATAGGACTTTCATTGGGTTCCTTGGGCGCTCTGCGCCATCGCGGTCAACCATGGGGCGCGCCTACAGCTCACGCCGCCAGAACAGTTCATGTCGGCGCACGGCCTTGCGGAAGAATTCGTTCTCGCCGTAAGGCGACGACCGCCGCCCCGCCAACCAGCGCTGCAGCAAGCGGCGCAGGCGGCGTTTGAACGGTGCTGGCGGCTGTAGGTCGTGCATCATGCCCAGGGCCATGGCCTTGTCGCGCTGGGTCGCAAGGTCCAGTACCAGGCTGCAAGGAGCCCAGGCCTGGACAGCGTCCAGCTGTGGCGGCAGGGCCACGCCATCACCACTGTCGCCCATCGGCCAGCGGTCGTTGTCATGCAGGTGGTTGGCGTAGCACAGCAGGGTTTGCGGCTGCCAGGCCAGGCCTTGCAAGGCTTCCAGCACCGCTGCCTGGGCACAGATGTGGTCGGGGTGCGGGTCGAGCTGCGGGTGCGGCATCACCAGCACCTCTGGCCTGGCCATTTCCAGCAAGGCCCGCAGGTCGGCGAGCAGGTTGCGCCAGGTCGGCGCGCCATCGACATCGGCCGGCAGCGGGAACGGGTTGAATCGGCGGAATACGCGAATGTCGGCGAGGTCGGCCTCGCGAGAAGCGGCCGGCTGGTCTGGCGCAGCCTGCATGGCAGGCAGTTGCAGACAGAAGTAGCCCAGCTGCACGCAACGCGATTCCGCCACACCGGCCCAGCGTGGCACGGCGACACTATCCCAGGCCCTCAGGCGGCCCTTCAGGCGCGCGGCCTCGGCCTTTGCCAAGCCCATCTGCTGATAGTGCTCGGCCTCGATTTCACCAGCGGTCAGGGTCACTACCCAGGTTTCGTCGGCCTGGCTGTAAAGGCCGTAAGCGGCCAGCTCGGCATCATCGGCATGCGGCGCGATCACCATCACCCGGCGCCGTTGCAGCTCGACCGCCGGGGTTATCCACAAGCGCGGCTGGCCCGCCAGCCGGCAATGCCGGCCACGCAGGCGCAACGCGCCAGCCTGCAGAGGTGCGGCGAGGCCGGTGAGGTTGAGGAAGCGCACGCCATCGACGCCGCGCTCGAAGGTTTGCCGGTCGGCCTGCTCGCCAGCCACCAGCTCGACCTGCGGGTCCAGGAAGCGCCCCATCCAGCTGCTTTTTACCCGCAGCTCGAGGACCAGGGTTTCGTTGCCCTGCAGCACGCACTCAGCCTTGAGCAAGCCGCCGCTCAGGCTGGCAGGAGCCTCCCGGGTCAGCTCGCCGAAGTCGTAGGCGTAGTCCTCACCTGGCGCGTAGAACAGGTGGTCGGCAAACCAGGCCTCGTGGGCCGCCCACAACAGCGGCAACAGCAGCAGTGGCAACCACCACCAGCTGAACGCACCTATGACCACCAGCGCGACCAGGCCCGCCAACAGGCCCAGGCGCTTGTTGCGCCGGTGGCGCTTGAGCAACTGCTGCTTGCGACTCACGCCTGATACACCTGCACGGGGTTGCACCAGCGGTCCTTGTACTCGCGGTCGGCACGGCCGAACGAGAACCGCAGCGGCTTGTTGCGCGCACGGGCGTCTTCCCAGGCGGCCTGGGTATTGAGGAAGCTCAGCACGCTGCCGGGGCTGAAGGCCTTGGTTTCAGGGTCGACACCACCATTGATGTACTCGACGCTGATCCATTCCGGCGCTTCGACACGGTAAACCAGCTGGATGGCAATCGGCTTGCCGTCCAACAGCAGCACCGAGCCGATCAGCAGCTCGCGCAGGCGTTCCAGCACCTCGGCCATGCGCTCGGCACCGGTGGCAGGGAAGCCCCAGCGGCGCTGGAACAGGTCGCAGTACATGCTGGCGATTTCCTGCGCGCTGAAGTCGCCGATCGGGCGCACCACACCGCCCGCCTCTTCCAGCAGGCGCAGTTCGCGGCGCTGGTTGTAGCGGAACTTCTTCGACAGGTCTTCGTGGGCGCGGGCCATGGCCAGCTGTTCCTTCTGCGCCTTGAGGCCGCTGAAGCGGCCCTGGTTCAGTTCGGACAGGTAGCGCGCGGCATGGCGCAACGGTGCAGCGGCATCGGCCGCCGCCGGCAGGATGATCTCGGCGTTGCCCAGGTCGAACAGGGCCTTTTTGCCGGCACGCTTGAGCACGTCCTTGGACAGCGCAAGGTGGCGCCCCCAGGTAGGAATGGCGGCTTTCAGCTCGCCGGCCTGGTGCCAGCCCAGATAACGCACAGGGATCTGCGCCAGGTCCGCCAGCTGCTCGACCACCTGGGGATGGGTGGCGACACTGCCACCAAACCGGGCCCATGCCTCGGCATAGGCCTTGGCGTCGATAACTTGCCAACCGCGTTCGCGGAAGGCCTGGATACGGTTGAGCATCAGGCCTGCCCCACCAACGCGCGGACTTGCGGCAGTTGCCAGAATGCTTCGCGCACCGCCTGGTCGGAAAAGCGTTCACGCAGGCGCTGCAGCATGTGCTCGGCACAGGCCTGGCGTTGCTGCCCATCGAGCACAGCCATGTGTTTCAGGCCCTGGGCCAATTGCCCCGCATCGCCCAGAGGGAACAGCACGCCAACACCCTCCACCACTTCACGGGCACCACCACAGGCCGTGGCCAGTACCGGCACACCGGCGACCATGGCTTCGAGCAGGACCATGCCGAACGGCTCATGGTCGGAGCTCAGGGCGAATACGTCGAATGCCTGGAAGTAACGGCGCGCATCCGGCACCTGGCCAAGGAAGTCCACTTGCCCGGCAATGCCCAGCTCGGCGGCCAGGGCCTTGAGCCTGGCTTCCAGGCGCCCCTTGCCAAGGATTGCCAGGCGGGCGCCAGCCGGCAGCCCCGGTAGCGCTTCGGCAAAGCCACGCAGCAGGGTGGCCTGGTCCTTGTCCGGGTGCAGGCGCCCGACGTTACCGACAATCCACGCCTGTGCGTCCAGCCCCAAGGCCTGACGGGCCTCGGCGCGTGGCACCAGGGCCGCTTGCAGGGCGTCGATGTCGATGCGGTTGTACAAGGTCTGGATACGCTCTGCCGGCCGCTGCGGCAGACAGCGGCGCATGTCGTCACGCACTGCGTCCGACACGCCCAGCAAGCTCAGGCGTTTGCTGAACAGGTTGGCGAAGATGCGTCGCCCCTTGCGCTCGTAGTCACCGAAAGCATGGTGCACGCCGATCACCGGCAAGCCGGTGCCCAGCAACGCCACGTAGATCGGCTTGAAGCGATGGGCGATGCAGAAGGCGAAATTGCGCTCGGCGGCGATCCGCCGCAATGCACGGATGGCGCCGAGTTTCAGGCCGCGCACAGCCTTGGAGCTGAACTCCAGGAACAGCACCTCGTCCGACGCACAGCCAGCCGCTACCTGCGGGTCGGCGGCGCCGGTGAGGAACACCGTGGTGACCTGGTATCCACGTCCCTGGAACAGGCTGGCGTATTGACGGGCGCAGTCCAGGAACGGCCCGTCATAGCCATGGCAGAACTGCAGGATGCGCGGTTCAGAGCGGCTGGTCATACGGGGCCGCGCCGTCCTTCACAACCAGGATGTCTTCCATGATCAGGTACTGCAGGTCCGAGCCGAAGAACATGTTCAGGGCGTCGGTCGGCGAGCAGATCATCGGTTCACCACGGCGGTTCAGCGAGGTGTTTAGCGACACTCCGTTGCCCGTCAGGTCTTCCAGTGCCTTCATCATGTCGTAGTAGCGCGGGTTGTACTCGCGCTTGAGCACCTGGGCACGCGAAGTGCCGTCCTCGTGGACCACTTCCGGCACGCGGGTCTTCCACTCTTCAGCCACTTCGAAGGTGAAGGTCATGAACGGCGCCGGGTGGTCGACCTTGATCATTTGCGGGGCGACGGTGTCGAGCATCGACGGGCAGAAAGGTCTCCAGCGTTCGCGGAACTTGATCTGCTCGTTGATGCGGTCGGCTACGCCCGGCACGCTCGGGCAACCAATGATCGAACGGCCGCCCAGGGCACGGGGGCCGAATTCCATGCGGCCCTGGAACCAGGCCACCGGGTTGCCATCGACCATGATTTTGGCGATGCGCTGCGGCATGTCGTCGAGCTTGCGCCACTTCGGTGCGTTCGGGTGACGGGCACAGGCAGCGATCACGTCTTCGTTGGAGTACGAAGGGCCGAGGTAGACGTGTTCCATCTTCTCGACCGGTACGCCACGGGCGTGGGAAACGTAGGCGGCAGCACCCACGGCGGTACCGGCGTCACCGGAAGCCGGCTGAACGAACAGCTCTTTCAGGTCTGGGCGGGCAATGATCTTCTGGTTGAGCTTGACGTTCAGCGCGCAACCGCCGGCAAAGGCCAGCTTGCCGGTTTCACGCAGCACGTCGCCCAGGTAGTGGTCGATCATCTGCAGGGCGATCTTTTCGAACAGCGCCTGCATGCTGGCCGCGTAATGGATGTACGGCTCGTCGGCGATGTCACCTTCGCGCTTGGGGCCCAGCCACTCGATCAGCTTCGGCGAGAAGTAGAAGCCCTTGCCCTTCTCTTTATAGCGGCGCAGGCCAATGACGTTGGCGTATTCGGTGTTGATCACCAGTTCGCCGTTTTCGAAGCTGGCCAGACGCGAGAAGTCGTACTTGCTGGCGTCACCATACGGCGCCATGCCCATGACCTTGAACTCGCCATCGAGCATCTCGAAGCCGAGGAACTCGGTGATTGCGCCGTACAGGCCGCCCAGCGAGTCCGGGTCGAAGAATTCCTTGATCTTGTGGATCTTGCCGTTTTCGCCGTAGCCAAAGAAGGTGGTGGCGTATTCGCCCTTACCGTCGATGCCGAGGATTGCAGTTTTTTCCTTGAACCCCGAGCAGTGGTAGGCACTGGAGGCATGGGCCAGGTGGTGCTCGACGGGCTCGATCTTCACCTTTTTCGGGTCGAAGCCCAGTTGCTCCAGGCACCAGACGATCTTCTTGCGGTAGCGCTTGTAGCGACGGTTGCCCATCAGAATAGCGTCGAGGGCGCGATCCGGGGCGTACCAGTAGCGCTTGGCATAATGCCAGCGCGCCTTGCCGAACAGGCTGATCGGGGCGAACGGGATGGCTACCACGTCGACGTCGGATGGCTTGATGCCAGCCTGTTCCAGGCAGAACTTCGCCGACTCGTAGGGCATGCGGTTCTTCGCATGCTTGTCACGCACGAAGCGCTCTTCTTCGGCGGCGGCAATCAGTTTGCCGTCAATGTACAAGGCCGCGGAAGGGTCATGGCTAAGGGCGCCGGACAGGCCAAGAATCGTCAATGCCAAGGGATTAGCCTCTTCATTCGGTAGAAATGCGCCAGCGGCCTCTTGGGCGGGTGGCGGCTAAAGGGCGGGATTATAACGCAAACATGTGCGCAACGCGGCAACCTGTACTGGCCTCATCGCCGGCAAGCCAGCTCCCACAGGTACACCGCCGACCTTGAGGCCCGCGCTGTACCTGTGGGAGCTGGCTTGCCGGCGATGGGGCCGGTACAGGCAAGCAATATTATTCAGCGATCAGCCAGTCCATGCGGAAGCTGCCGGCGGTTTGCGCCAGCTCTTTGGCCAGCCATGGCAGCAGCTCCTTGAGCTCTTCTTCCAACCCCCACGGTGGGTTGGCGATGGCCAGTCCTGAGCCATTGAGCCCCTGCGGGCTGTCCTGGTGGTGCACATACAACTCGACCCGCAGCAGTTTCGGTGCGCCGGTGCTGGTCAGGTCCTGGTAGAAGCGGGTCAGCGAGCGCTGGTCCTTGATCGGGTACCAGATGGCCGCGACAGTCTGGCGCATGCGGCCGATCGCCTCTTTCATGGCGGTAGTGCAGCGCTTTAGCTCGTCAGCCTGTTCAAACGGCGGGTCGATCAACATGATCGCGCGCTTTTCCTGCACCGGCAGCAAGGCCCGCGGCACATGCCAACCTTCGCCCAGGTGCACGAACACGCGCGGGTCTTTCTTCATGTTCTCTTTGAGCAGCGGCCCGTCTTCGGGATGCTTCTCGTTGAGCAGGGCGCGGTCCTGCTGGCGCATCAGGCGGCGAGCCAGCTCGGGCGAACCGGGGTAGTAGCGCAGCTCGCCATCGGCATTCAGGCGCTTGATGATACGCAGATAGTCGTCGGCCATGGCCGGCAGGTCATCGCGATTCCATAGGCGGGCGACACCCTCCAGGTACTCGCCGGTGCGGGTTGCCTGGTCGCCCTGCAGATCGTACAGACCGAGCCCTGCGTGGGTATCGATGTAGGCGAATGGCTGCTCCTTGCGCGACATCAGGGAGATGAGGCGAGTCAGCACGATGTGTTTGAGGACGTCGGCGTGGTTGCCGGCGTGGAAGGCGTGACGATAGTTCATGGCAACTCCTGCGGGGGTGGCAAGTTTACCTTGCCTTGCAGGCGGAGTCAGGGCCTGGCTGCTGATCGGCGGCGCCTGTTTCGCGGGTAAACCCGCTTCCACAGGCACCTCACAGAATTTGAGTTCTGTGCAATCCCTGTGGGAGCGGGTTCACCCGCGAAACAGGCGCCGCCGACTCAACGGGTATTACTTGTCAGCGTGATACGCCGCATCAGCAGTCTCGAAACGCTTGACCATTGCCTGCGACGGGCTGCCCAGCTTGCTTACCACGACGATGGCGATACTGGCGAACAGGAAGCCCGGAATGATTTCGTACAGCCCGAGGGTGTCGAAGTTCTTCCACAGGATCACGGTCAGTGCGCCCACCACGATACCGGCCAGTGCGCCGTTACGGGTCATGCCTTTCCACAGTACCGAAATCAGCACCACCGGACCAAAGGCAGCACCGAAGCCGGCCCAGGCGTAAGCCACCAGGCCCAGCACGCGGTTTTCCGGGTTGGAGGCCATGGCGATGGCGATCAGGGCGACAGCCAGCACCATCAGGCGGCCGACCCATACCAGTTCGACCTGCGAAGCGTTCTTGCGCAGAAACGCCTTGTAGAAGTCTTCGGTCAGGGCGCTGGAGCACACCAGCAGCTGGCAGCTCAGGGTACTCATCACCGCCGCCAGGATGGCCGACAGCAGCACACCGGCGACCCATGGGTTGAACAGGATCTTGGCCAGCTCGATGAATACACGCTCGTGGTTCTCGGTGACCGGGCCTGCCAGCTCAGGATGTGCCGAGAAGTAGGCGATACCGAAGAAGCCTACGGCGCAGGTACCGGCCAGGCACAGGATCATCCAGGTCATGGAGATGCGGCGGGCTTTGGCGATCGACTTCACCGAGTCGGCAGCCATGAACCGCGCCAGGATGTGCGGCTGGCCGAAGTAGCCCAACCCCCAACCCATCAGCGAGATGATGCCAATGAAGGTGGCACCCTTGAGCATGTCGAAGTTGGCCGGGTTGACCGCATCGATGGCAGCGAAGGTGGTATCGAAGCCGCCAGTGGAGATCAGCACGATAACCGGGGTGAGGATCAGCGCAAAGATCATCAGCGAAGCCTGCACGGTATCAGTCCAGCTCACCGCCAGGAATCCACCGATGAAGGTATATGCAATGGTCGCTGCGGCACCGGCCCACAGAGCGGTTTCGTACGACATGCCGAAGGTGCTCTCGAACAGACGGGCACCGGCAACGATACCGGAGGCGCAGTAGATGGTGAAGAACACCAGGATCACGATGGCCGAGATGATTCGCAGCAAGCCGCTGTTGTCTTCGAAGCGGCTGGAGAAGTAGTCCGGCAGGGTCAGTGCATCGCCGTTGTGCTCGGTCTGCACGCGCAGACGGCCAGCGACGAACAACCAGTTCAGGTAGGCGCCGACGGTCAGACCGATGGCAATCCAGGCTTCGGACAAACCTGAGAAGTAGATGGCGCCCGGCAGGCCCATCAGCAGCCAGCCACTCATGTCGGAAGCGCCGGCGGAAAGCGCGGTAACCACGCTACCCAGGCTGCGACCGCCAAGGATGTAGTCGGAGAGGTTATTGGTGGAGCGATAGGCGGCGAAGCCGATCAGCACCATTGCGGCGATATAGACCACGAAAGTGATCGTTAGTGGATTGCCCATGCGTGTGCCCTGGCGTTTGTTTTTATGTCATGCACAACCGCGGCAATGGCGGTTGCACCCAGGCGGCGAATCGTATGCAACAACACAAAGCGGGTGCAACCATTTTTCCTTTGCAAGTTGCACCTTCCCGTACATTTTCCGACAAATCTGATTTTTTGCTCCCTTTTGGAGCAAAAAACCCGCTTTTCAGAATAAAACACACCAAAAACCACCCTTTTCAGGACATGGAAATGGCTGTCGGACGAGTTGCACCTTTTCCATGAAAAATTCGGGTTGCACCTGGTTGCACCCGAATTGTCCTACAGCTACTCTTGGCGTCAGCTTAGGCCACAACCGTGGCAATAACGAGGATAAGAAATGGCGACGACCACCCTTGGGGTCAAACTCGATGACCCGACCCGTGAGCGACTCAAGGCAGCTGCGCAGTCGATTGACCGCACCCCGCACTGGTTGATCAAGCAAGCGATCTTCAACTACCTGGAGAAGCTCGAGGGTGGTGCCACCCTGACCGAACTCAACGGCCATGCCAGCAGCCTGGCCGACGATGCCGGAGAGGTCCAGCCCGACCACAGCCACCAGTGCTTCCTCGAGTTCGCCGAGAGCATCCTGCCGCAGTCGGTACTGCGCTCGGCGATCACCGCCGCCTACCGTCGCCCCGAGCAGGAAGTGGTACCGATGCTGCTGGAGCAGGCGCGCCTGAGCGCCCCGCTGGCCGAAGCGACCAACAAGATGGCCGCCGGCATCGCCGAAAAACTGCGTAACCAGAAGAGCGCTGGTGGTCGTGCCGGCATCGTTCAAGGCCTGCTGCAGGAATTCTCGCTGTCGTCCCAGGAAGGCGTGGCACTGATGTGCCTGGCCGAAGCCCTGCTGCGCATCCCCGACAAGGGCACCCGTGACGCGCTGATACGCGACAAGATCAGCACCGGTAACTGGCAGCCGCACCTGGGCAACAGTCCGTCGCTGTTCGTCAACGCCGCCACCTGGGGCCTGCTGCTGACCGGCAAGCTGGTATCCACCCACAACGAATCCGGCCTCACCTCCTCGCTCACCCGCATCATCGGCAAGAGCGGCGAGCCGATGATCCGCAAGGGCGTCGACATGGCCATGCGCCTGATGGGCGAGCAGTTCGTCACCGGCGAAACCATCGCCGAAGCCCTGGCCAATGCCAGCCGCTTCGAGTCCAAGGGCTTCCGCTATTCCTACGACATGCTCGGCGAAGCCGCACTGACCGAGCACGACGCACAGAAGTACCTGGCGTCCTACGAGCAGGCCATCCACTCGATCGGCAAGGCCTCTCATGGCCGCGGCATCTATGAAGGCCCGGGCATCTCGATCAAGCTGTCGGCGCTGCACCCGCGCTACAGCCGCGCCCAGTACGAGCGCGTGATGGAAGAGCTGTACCCGCGCCTGCTGTCGCTGACCCTGCTGGCCAAGCAGTACGACATCGGCCTGAACATCGACGCCGAAGAAGCCGACCGCCTGGAGCTGTCGCTCGACCTGCTCGAGCGCCTGTGCTTCGAGCCTTCTCTGGCCGGCTGGAATGGTATCGGCTTCGTCATCCAGGCCTACCAGAAGCGCTGCCCGTATGTGATCGACTATGTCATCGACCTGGCCAAGCGCAGCCGCCACCGTCTGATGATCCGCCTGGTGAAAGGCGCCTACTGGGACAGCGAAATCAAGCGCGCCCAGGTCGAAGGCCTGGAAGGCTACCCGGTCTACACCCGCAAGGTGTACACCGACGTGTCCTACGTTGCCTGCGCCCGCAAGCTGCTGGCCGTGCCAGAAGCCATCTACCCGCAGTTCGCCACCCACAACGCCCACACCCTGTCGGCCATCTATCACATTGCCGGTCAGAACTACTACCCGGGCCAGTACGAGTTCCAGTGCCTGCACGGCATGGGCGAGCCACTGTACGAGCAGGTGGTCGGCAAGATTTCCGAAGGCAAGCTGAACCGTCCGTGCCGCGTCTATGCACCGGTTGGCACCCACGAAACGCTGCTGGCCTACCTGGTGCGTCGCCTGCTGGAAAACGGCGCCAACACCTCGTTCGTCAACCGCATCGCCGACCACTCGATCTCCATCCAGGAACTGGTCGCCGACCCGGTCGCCAGCATCGAGCGCATGGGCACCCAGGAAGGCAGCATCGGCCTGCCGCACCCACGCATCCCGCTGCCGCGTGAGCTGTATGGCAGCGAGCGGGCCAACTCGGCCGGCATCGACATGGCCAACGAACACCGCCTGGCGTCGCTGTCCTGCGCTATGTTGGCCACCGCCCACAACGACTGGAAAGCCACGCCACTGCTGGCCTGCGCTGCCAGCGAAGGCGCCGCTGCACCGGTCCTGAACCCGGCGGACCACCGCGACGTGGTCGGCCATGTTCAGGAAGCCACGGTCGCCGACGTCGACAACGCCATCCAGTGCGCACTGAATGCCGCTCCGATCTGGCAGGCCACCCCGCCTGCCGAGCGCGCCGCCATTCTGGAACGCACCGCCGACCTGATGGAGGCCGAAATCCAGCCGCTGATGGGCCTGCTCATCCGCGAAGCCGGCAAGACCTTCGCCAACGCCATCGCCGAAGTGCGTGAAGCCGTGGACTTCCTGCGCTACTACGCGGTGCAGGCACGCAACGACTTCAGCAACGACGCCCACCGCCCGCTGGGCCCGGTGGTGTGCATCAGCCCGTGGAACTTCCCGCTGGCGATCTTCACCGGCCAGGTAGCCGCAGCGCTCGCCGCCGGCAACCCCGTACTGGCCAAGCCGGCCGAGCAAACCCCGCTGATCGCTGCCCAGGCCGTGCGCCTCCTGCTGGAAGCCGGCATTCCTGAAGGCGTGCTGCAGCTGCTGCCTGGCCGCGGTGAAACCGTCGGTGCCGGCCTGGTGGGTGACGAGCGCGTCAAGGGCGTGATGTTCACCGGTTCCACTGAAGTGGCCCGCCTGCTGCAGCGCAACGTCGCCGGCCGCCTGGACAACCAGGGCCGCCCGATCCCGCTGATCGCCGAAACCGGCGGCCAGAACGCGATGATCGTCGACTCCTCGGCACTGACCGAACAGGTGGTGATCGATGTGGTGTCCTCGGCCTTCGACAGCGCCGGCCAGCGTTGCTCGGCACTGCGCGTGCTGTGCCTGCAGGAAGACTCCGCCGACCGCGTGATCGAAATGCTCAAGGGTGCCATGGCCGAAAGTCGCCTGGGCTGCCCGGACCGCCTGGCCGTGGACATTGGCCCGGTGATCGACGCCGAAGCCAAAGCCGGCATCGAGAAGCACATCCAGGGCATGCGCGAGAAAGGTCGCTCGGTCTACCAGGTGGCCATTGCCGATGCTGCCGAGCTCAAGCGCGGCACCTTCGTCATGCCTACCCTGATCGAGCTGGAGAGCTTCGACGAGCTCAAGCGTGAAATCTTCGGCCCGGTGCTGCACGTGGTGCGCTACAACCGTCGCAACCTGGACCAGTTGATCGAGCAGATCAACAACTCCGGCTACGGCCTGACCCTCGGCGTGCACACCCGCATCGACGAGACCATCGCCAAGGTGGTGGAAACCGCCAACGCCGGTAACATGTACGTCAACCGCAACATCGTCGGTGCAGTGGTGGGCGTGCAGCCGTTCGGTGGTGAAGGCCTGTCCGGCACCGGCCCGAAAGCCGGCGGCCCGCTGTACCTGTACCGCCTGCTGTCGACCCGCCCGGCCGACGCGATTGGCCGCCACTTCCAGCAGCAGGACGGCGAAGGCAAGCCTGACCGCGCCCTGCACGAACAGCTGATCAAGCCGCTGCACGGCCTGAAGGCATGGGCCGAGAGCAACCAGCTGTCCGACCTCGCCACGCTGTGCAGCCAGTTCGCCAGCCAGTCGCAGAGCGGCATCGCCCGCCTGTTGCCAGGCCCGACCGGCGAGCGCAACAGCTACACCATCCTGCCGCGGGAGCACGTGCTGTGCCTGGCCGATAACGAAGCCGACCTGCTGGCGCAGTTCGCCGCAGTGCTGGCTGTTGGCAGCTCGGCGGTATGGGCGGACGGCGAGCCGGGCAAAGCCCTGCGTGCCCGCCTGCCGCGAGAGTTGCAGGCCAAGGTCAAGCTGGTGGCGGACTGGAACAAGGATGAAGTGGCGTTCGACGCCGTGATCCACCATGGCGACTCGGACCAGCTGCGCGGCGTGTGCCAGCAGGTGGCCAAGCGTGCCGGGGCGATCGTGGGTGTGCACGGGCTGTCCAGCGGCGACCACCAGATTGCGCTGGAGCGCCTGGTGATCGAGCGGGCAGTGAGTGTGAACACTGCTGCTGCCGGTGGTAATGCCAGCCTGATGACCATTGGCTGAGGCTGAGGGTTGTTAACGAAAAAAGGAGAGCTTCGGCTCTCCTTTTTTTTATGGGGGCTGGGGTTGGGCTGCCAGGTGTTCGCCGCAGCATCTTCAGCGCCTATGAGATCGAGCGCCGCCCGCGCGGCGCTTCGCGGCACAAGGCCGCTCCCACATTTGTTGCAACGTACCAAACCTGTCAGGCCATGGTTGCCCGCTTTGTTGGTCCGCCGATATCTCCATGTTGGCGTGGCTGCCGCCCAACATGTCTTTAGTCATGCGCCAAGGCTGACAACCATGGCCTCACAGGCATGGCCACGTTGCAACAAATGTGGGAGCGGGCTTGCCCCGCGAAGCGCCGCGCGGGCGGCGCTCGATCTCACAGGCGCAGAAAATGTTGTGGCGAACACCTGTCAGCCTTCATTCAACCTGAAGCCAAACCCTCACTGCTTCATCCCCAACTCAGCATCATCCATCAGTGCCTTGGCCATCGCACTCAGGTAATGGGCAGCCCAGATCATCATCGGTTTCTCATCCATCAGCCCGGTGATAGTCAGTTCGCGCACATAACCCATCAACTCCGAAGACTGCTCGCGGGCGTCCCGGCACGGGATGCCCGGCTCGATGCGGAACAGCGGGTGGGTGCGGTTTTCACCCTGGTAGAAGGTGGTCTTGCCGACGGTGACTTAGGTGTCTTCTGTTGTCATTCTTCGATCCACTTGAAATTTCTCGACTGCCTGGGCCGGCCTCTTCGCGGGTAAACCCGCTCCCACAGGTACTGTGCAAATCTTGAAGACTGTAACGATCCTGTGGGAGCGGGTTCACCCGCGAAAGGGCCCGTTCAGGCGACATATCAATGAAGCCTTGTAGAGGGCATCTGCCTCAGCATTGGGTTGCCTTCAGGCAAAGGGGGATCGTGGGGTGGATCGGGGACAATTTTCAGCATTATGGTTCACCTAGTAATAAGGGCCACCACACACCTGCTGTCAAACAAGAGGGTGGCAGCTGTACATGGGTTGACAGACCGGTAGGCAAACCAAAACCCGGCGCACACGAAGTGCCCCATGCACAGCCGCCATAAAAGGCAGAACTATGCGGTTTGACCTGGTCGGCCTGTCAAAGCCGGTCACTGATTTGGCAGCGACCAACCGAGACTATGGCCCGATCCAGAGCACCGCAATGGCTAGGAGGGGGTTGGGAGTATGTTTGGGAAATGGACTACATGGAATAGGCGAAAACCTAAAAAACTGCCGGGGTGCTGACTGAAATGCGGTAGGGCTGGCAGGTTTCACCTCGCCCTTTGCAGCGCGCCTGTGTGACCGCTCGCCGCTCGGTCGCACAGATATAGAATGAACCAAAGCAAGCACCCTTTAATGCCCTCGCTCATCCGAGCCTTCGCCAGAACCACCAAAGGCTTAGGATTTTAGTCCCTTCAGAAGCTGCGAAAAGGCTCAACCAAACCCACGTACTGGTATCTGGCAATAATAGAAACAAAGAAAACGACGGAACTATAAACAAGATACGAAATGGAAACTGAACGAAAGCCAGATAACGCCCTGGTCTTCTCCCCATACAAAGTAATATGCTACTGGCAACAAGGGATATCTGGACAATCAGCCCCATCCACACCATGATCTCAAGCCCTCCCCCCCACTGCTCCATGTTTTCAAGAGCGGAATTGAGATCACTGACAAAGGGGGTCATACCTCTATTCAGGCTACTGACCACAACGAAAAAAATGTAAAAAGCATCCATACCACCCCAAAAGAAACCGACCAAACGCGTTGACCTTATCAAACCGATGCTCCAGCTCATTTATCTTTCAACTCATATTCTTCATTTGCTATTATTGGTCGCCAATGCCATGAGGTTCCCGACACATCCCAGGCATCATCAGCCTCCACATAAATTTGCGTTACTTTACGTTCCATTCCATATCTATGGATTGCGGAGGATGGCGAAAAATACTGTTCCTCTTCATCAAGCGGCACCCATTCCTGCGTAACTGTTCTCGTCGTATTCGCAAAATCTTTCCCTGACGACAAGAAGACACGCCCCTCATCTCCTCTTGATGTCAGGAAGTTCGCAACAAAGGCAGCACTCGAAGCAAGTTTATTAACACGTATAGATGTTATTTTCCATTTGCCCGGACCACTCATCGCAGAAACGGTGTTAATCAGAAAACCGCCATCATCGCTCTCACGACAATTTCTCGCATACCAATTCTCTTCGAGATCTATCGGCTTGAATGGCCTATCTTTAATCAGCATCCACTCACCTGATGCAACCGGCCTAAGTACTCTGTCAATTTGATCACTCGCCAGCCTAACCGAGTCATACAAACTGCACTCCCTTAAGAGTTCTGTTACGCCGAATATTTCTCGTACGCAGCCCCTACTTTGCAAATAATCTCTAATTATCCCGGTCGAAAAGAATGGATCTTCGACCCTACACAGGTCATCCGTTCGAACGTTCGTCCAGCGAGTGAGCTTTTCCATTGCCAATCCTCCATTCCGAGCACCGACGTTTACATTCACTAGCTCAAAAAATCTGTAGGACCACTTCTGATAACGTTGCGGGAAATTTCTCCATTTTTCATGGAAAGCAACATCTGTACGGATGCCAGACCGCAGGTCTTATTACTCTTTCTCAACCCATATCACCCAAACCTATTAACCTGTCCCCCACCCCACCACCCTCCTACACTCGCAGCATCCCGCCTCAGGACCGCGATCATGCCCGAGACCCTGCTCAGCCCCCGCAACCTCGCCTTCGAACTCTACGAAGTCCTCGACGCCGAGGCCCTGACTCAGCGCCCGCGCTTCGCCGAGCACAACCGCGAAACCTTCGACGCGGCGCTATCGACTGCCCGCACCATCGCAGAGAAATTTTTCGCCCCGCACAACCGCAAGGCCGACGAAAACGAGCCGCGCTACGTGGATGGCCGCGCCGAACTGATCCCCGAAGTGAAACCCGCCGTCGACGCCTTTCTCGAAGCCGGCTTCCTCAACGCCAACCGCGACTTCGAAGCCGGCGGCATGCAGCTGCCGAGCCTGGTCTCGCAGGCCTGCTTCGCCCACTTCCAGGCGGCCAACGCCGGCACCACGGCCTACCCGTTCCTGACCATGGGCGCGGCCAACCTGATCGAGAGCTTCGGTAGCGATGAACAGAAGCGCCTGTTCCTGCAGCCGATGATCGAAGGCCGCTACTTCGGCACCATGGCCCTGACCGAACCCCATGCGGGCTCTTCACTGGCCGATATTCGTACCCGCGCCGAGCCTGCCGGTGACGGCAGCTACCGGCTCAAGGGCAACAAGATTTTCATCTCCGGCGGAGATCACGAGTTGTCGGAGAACATCGTGCACATGGTGCTGGCCAAGCTTCCGGATGCTCCGCCCGGCGTGAAGGGCATCTCGCTGTTCATCGTACCCAAGTACCTGGTCAACGAAGATGGCAGCCGTGGCCCGCGCAACGATGTGCTGCTGGCAGGGCTGTTCCACAAGATGGGCTGGCGCGGTACTACCTCCACCGCGCTGAACTTCGGTGACAACGGCCAGTGCGTCGGCTACCTGGTCGGCCAGCCGCACCAGGGCCTGGCCTGCATGTTCCAGATGATGAACGAGGCACGCATCGGTGTCGGCATGGGCGCAGTGATGCTCGGTTACGCCGGCTACCTGTATTCGCTGGAATACGCCCGTCAGCGCTCGCAGGGTCGGTTGCCGGACAACAAAGACCCGCACAGCCCCGCAGTGCCGATCATCGAGCACAGCGATGTGAAACGCATGCTGCTGGCACAGAAGGCCTACGTGGAGGGCGCCTTCGACCTGGGTCTGTATGCCGCGCGCCTGTTCGACGACACCCAGACTGCCAGCGACGACAGCGCCCGCAAGCAGGCGCAGGAGCTGCTCGACCTGCTGACCCCGATCGTCAAATCCTGGCCCTCGACGTTCTGCCTGAAGGCCAATGAACTGGCGATCCAGATCCTCGGCGGCCACGGCTACACCCGCGAGTACCCGGTTGAACAGTACTACCGCGACAACCGCCTGAACCCGATCCATGAAGGCACCGAGGGCATCCAGTCGCTCGACCTGCTGGGCCGCAAGCTGGCGCAGAACAATGGCGCCGGCCTCAAGCAGTTGATCCGGTCGATCGCTGCCACCGGTGAGCGCGCCAGCCACCATGCGAACCTCGACCCACTGCGCCAGCCGCTGGAGCAACTGATCAACCGCCTGCAAGGTGTGACGCTGGCCTTGCTGGGTGACCTGGCCGAGGGCAAAGTCGCCGGCGCCCTGGCCAACTCGGCCCTCTACCTCAAGGCCTTCGGCCACTGCGTGATTGGCTGGCGCTGGCTGGAACAGGCGATCCATGCCGAACTCGGCCTGCTCATGGGCAAACCCACCGACCGCGACTTCTACCTCGGCAAGATGCAGGCAGCGCGTTATTTCCTGACCTGGGAGGTACCTGGCTGCCATAATGAGCTGGCATTGCTCGAGGCGCGCGACGACACTTGCCTCGCCATGCAGGACGAGTGGTTCTAAGGGGGAGCCACCGTGTACACGGAGGCTTCCACATGTTCGATACCAGCGCCCTGCTGCGCCAGCGCTTTGCCACGCTGCGCAGTACGGCCGAGCTGTTTTCCCTGCGCCATGTGAAACAGTCGCACCAGGCGCTGTCGGTGCGCCGCAATGTCGCCGAACCGCCGCTGTTCAATCAGGACGAAGGTGCCATGCTCACCGTGCGGGTCAATGGCGTGGAGACCTACGCGGCCACCGCCGACCTGTCCCAGACCGGCCTGCAGCGCGCCCTGGAGCAGGCCGAGGCGCTGGCCCGGCAGATCGCCCGATACAACCTGCTGGACCTGCGCGAGCAACCGGTGACCAGCGCACGCCACGACCACATTTCGCCCAACTTCGACCAACCCGTGCCCAACCTTGCCGACTGCCTCGGCCTGCTCGCTGCCGAATCGGCCAGCGTGCCCAAGGACAGCCGCCTGGTGGACTGGCAGGCCAGCCTGGGCCTGAGCCTGGTCGAGCAGACCTACCTGAACTCGGCCGGCGCCGAGCTGCGCCACGCCCAGCGCTTCCTGTTCCCGGGCCTGGGCGTGACCGCCAGCGACGGCCAGGACAGCCAGAGCCGCAGCCTGGGCCGCGACAACTTCGGCCAGCAGGGCAGCTTCGAGGTCATCGAGCGCTGCGGCCTGGTCGGGGCTGCCCGCCGGGTGGCCGACGAGGCGCTGCAACTGCTGCTGGCGCCGAACACCCCCAGCGGCCCGCGCGACCTGCTGTTGATGCCGGACCAGATGATGCTGCAGATCCACGAATCCATCGGCCACCCGCTGGAGATGGACCGCATTCTCGGCGACGAACGCAACTACGCAGGTACCAGCTTCGTCAAAGCCGATGACTTCGGCCACCTGCAGTACGGCTCCGCGCTGCTCAACGTGACCTTCGACCCGACCATCGGCGAAGAGCTGGCCAGCTACAGCTTCGATGATGACGGCACCCAGGCCAGCAAGCAGTTCCTGATCCGCGATGGCCTGCTGCTGCGCCCGCTGGGTGGTGCGCTGTCGCAGTTCCGCTCCGGCCTCGACGGCGTGGCCAACAGCCGCGCCTGCGGCTGGAACCGCGCGCCGATCGACCGCATGGCCAACCTCAACATCGAGCCGGGCGACCAGAGCCTGGATCAGCTGGTGAAGGGCATCGAGCACGGCATCCTGATGCGCACCAACCGTTCCTGGTCCATTGATGATGCTCGCAACAAGTTCCAGTTCGGCTGTGAATGGGGCCAACTGATCGAAAACGGTGAGCTCAAGGGCATCGTCAAGAACCCCAACTACCGTGGCATCTCCGCGCAGTTCTGGCGCAACCTGGCGGCGGTCGGCGACAGCAGTACCTTCCAGGTGCTGGGCACGCCCAACTGCGGCAAGGGCGAACCCAACCAGGTGGTACGGGTGGGGCATGCCTCGCCGGCCTGCGTGTTCCGCCAGATCGACGTATTCGGAGGAGACGCCTGATGAAACACGCTTTCGAAACCCTGGTCGGGGATGTGCGCAAAGCCCTGCAGACGGGCGAACAGTTCACCCTCGGCTACAGCGCCGAACAGTCGCAATTCGTGCGTTTCAACCATGCCAAGGTGCGCCAGGCCGGCACCGTGAACCAGGCCGGCGCGCAACTGCGGCTGATCCGCGATGGCCGCCAGGCAGAGCAACAGGTGACCTTGAGTGGTGACACGCAACTGGATAGCCAGCGCCTGTTCACGGCCCTGGAGCAACTGCGCCAGACCTTGCCATTGCTGGCGGTCGATCCGTACCTGCGCCTGGACGAAAGCGCCTGGCACAGCCACAGCCAGCAGGAGCAGCCGCTGCCCGAACTGAGCGATGTGCTGACCTTGCTCGAGCGTGAAGCCGGCGACCTGGACCTTGTCGGCATCTACGCCGCCGGCCCCATCTGCCGGGGCTTCGCCAGCTCGTTCGGGGCCTTCGGCTGGCACCAGGCCAACAGCTTCAACTTCGACTGGAGCCTGTTCCACGAAAACGGCGAGGCGGTGAAGGCCAATTATGCCGGGCAAGTGTGGAGCGCCGACGACTTCACCGCACGCCTGCGCCAGGCGCGGGAACAGCTGGGTTTCCTTGGCCGCCCTGCCGTCACGCTGAAGCCTGGCAGCTACCGCGCCTACCTGGCCCCGGCGGCCATGGACGAAATAGCCGGCATGCTGTGCTGGGGCGGTTTTTCCGCACAGGCCCTGGCCACTGGCAACAGTGCCCTGCAGCGCCTGTACAACGACGATGCGCGGCTGAGCCCGCTGGTGAGTTTCACCGAGCAGGTCAGCGGTTCGCTGAGCCCTGCGTTTTCCGATGAAGGCTCGCCGCGCCTGGATGTGCCGTTGATCCAGCAAGGCGAGGCCCGGCAGCGATTGATCAGTGCGCGCAGTGCGGCCGAGTTCGAGCTGCTGGCCAATGGCGCCGATAGTTACGAGTCGCCGTGTGCGCTGAGCCTGGCAGCAGGTAGCCTGCCGAGCGAGCAAATCCTGGAGCGGCTCGGTACCGGGCTGTACATCAGCAACCTGTGGTACCTGAACTATTCCGACCTGCCGGCGGCACGCATGACCGGGCTGACCCGCTTCGCCACCTTCTGGGTGGAGAACGGGCAGATCCAGGGCCCGGTGAGCACCATGCGCTTCGATGACAGCCTGTACAGCTTGCTAGGTAGCCAACTGGAGGACCTGACGCAGGAGCGCGAGATGATTCTGTCGACCAGTACCTATGGACAGCGCAGTACCGGGTCGAGTCATTTGCCGGGGGCACTGGTCAAAGGCCTGACCCTGACACTGTGATAGGCATTACCGGCCTCTTCGCGGGCATGCCCGCTCCCACAGGTATTGCACCATCATCGGATGCGGTGCGATACCTGTGGGAGCGGGCGTGCCCGCGAAAGGGCCGGCACTGACAAACGAGGAAGTCATGCCCGAACGCACCCCGCTGGACCCTGTCACCGCCCGCTGGATCCCTTGGGTGGTGGCCATCGCCTTTTTCATGCAGTCCCTGGACGGCACCATCCTCAACACCGCACTGCCAGCCATGGCCCGGTCGCTGGCCGAAGACCCGCTGCGCATGCAGGGCGTGATCATCGCCTACATGCTCACCGTGGCCCTGCTGATCCCCGCCTCAGGCTGGATCGCCGACCGCTTCGGCACCAAGCGCATCTTCTTCAGCGCCATCCTGCTGTTCAGCTTCGGCTCGCTGCTGTGCGCCGCCGCCAACAGCCTCGGTTTCCTGATCTTTGCCCGTGTCGTGCAAGGGCTGGGCGGTGCGCTGATGCTGCCGGTCGGGCGGCTAGTGGTCCTACGTGCCTACCCGCGCACCGAGCTGGTGCGCATCATGAGCTTCATCACCATCCCCGGCCTGCTCGGGCCGCTACTGGGCCCTACGGTTGGCGGTTGGTTGGTGGAAATACTGAGCTGGCACTGGATCTTCCTGCTCAACCTGCCGGTCGGCCTGATCGGCTGCTACGCCGTTTGGAAGTTCATCCCCGACCTGCGCGGCGCCGAGCGCACCACGTTCGACGGCCCCGGGTTCCTGCTGTTTGGCGCAGCGATGGTATTGATCACCATCGCCATGGAAGGCCTGGGCGAACTGCACCTGCCGCACCTGCGGGTGATGTTGCTGCTGTTCGCCGGCATGGCCTGCCTGGCGGCCTACTGGCTGCGCGCCGGGCGCGACCCGGAGCCGTTGTTCTCACCCAGGCTGTTCCGCGTGCGCACCTTTGCCATCGGTATTCTCGGTAACCTGTTCGCCCGCCTGGGCAGCGGCGCGCTGCCGTTCCTTGTGCCGTTGCTGCTGCAAGTGGCGCTGGGCTACTCGCCGGCCCAGGCCGGCATGAGCATGATCCCGCTGGCGGCTGCGGCGATGCTGGCCAAGTCCATTGCCCGACCACTGATCGAACGCTTTGGCTACCGCATCATCCTCACCGGCAACACCCTGCTGCTGGGCCTGCTGCTGGCCAGCCTCGGGCTGGTCGACGAGCAGACGCCCTATGCCGTGCTGCTGATTCAGCTGGGCCTGCTCGGGGCAGTCAACTCGATGCAGTTCACCGCGATGAACACGGTGACCCTGATCGACCTCGACGACGCCAGCGCCAGCAGCGGCAACAGCCTGCTGTCGGTGGTCGCGCAGCTGGCCCTGAGCCTGGGCGTGGCATGTGCGGGGGCATTGCTCGGCGGCTTTACCGCAGCCGGAAACGCCGACGGCGTGGAAACCACCTTGGGTGCATTCCAGCTGACCTTCGTCACCATCGGCGTGATGGCCATGCTGGCGGCGGCGATATTCCTGCAGCTGTCGCCGACGGACGGAAGGCGTGCCCGTCGTCCGGAAGAACACATGGAGTCGTAGGGCGAATGGCCATGAGGCTGGTAGACTATGCGGCATTTTTCGCTTCGCACCGCAGGCCCGCCTCGTGACCACCGAATCCACCGCCTTTGCCACCTTGCCGCTGTCCACTGCCATGCTGGCCAACCTGGACGCCCTCGGCTATGCCTCGATGACACCGATCCAGGCCCAGAGCCTGCCGGTCATCCTCAAGGGGCAGGACCTGATCGCCCAGGCCAAGACCGGCAGCGGCAAGACCGCCGCCTTCGGCATCGGCCTGCTCAACCCGATCAACCCGCGCTACTTCGGTTGCCAGGCGCTGGTGCTGTGCCCTACCCGCGAGCTCGCCGACCAAGTGGCCAAGGAGCTGCGCCGCCTGGCCCGCGCCGAGGACAACATCAAGATCCTGACCCTGTGCGGCGGCGTTTCGCTGGGCCCGCAGATCGCTTCGCTGGAGCACGGCGCACACATCATCGTCGGCACCCCAGGGCGCATCCAGCAGCACCTGGACAAGGGCACCCTGGTGCTCGACGGGCTGAACACCCTGGTGCTGGACGAGGCCGACCGCATGCTCGACATGGGCTTCTTCGATGCCATCGCCAGCATCATCGGCAAGACCCCGTCGCGCCGCCAGACCCTGCTGTTCTCGGCCACCTACCCGGCCGGCATCAAGCAACTGGCCGCCGACTTCATGCGCAACCCGCAACAGGTCAAGGTCGAGAGCCTGCATGCCGACAATCAGATCGAGCAGCGCTTCATCGAGATCGACCCGCAACAGCGCCTCGAGGCGGTCACCCGCGTGCTCGGCCACTACCGCCCGCAGTCCTGCGTGGCGTTCTGCTTCACCAAGCAGCAGTGCGAGGATGTGGTCGCCCACCTGACCGCCAAGGGCATCGTTGCCCAGGCCCTGCATGGCGACCTGGAGCAGCGCGACCGCGACCAGGTGCTGACCATGTTCGCCAACCGCAGCAGTTCGGTGCTGGTGGCTACCGATGTGGCCGCCCGCGGCCTGGACATCGATGGCCTGGACATGGTCATCAACGTCGAGCTGGCACGTGATGCGGAAATCCATGTGCACCGTGTCGGCCGCACCGGCCGTGCTGGCGAGAAAGGCATTGCGGTCAGCCTGGTGGCACCGGCCGAAGGCCACCGCGCCCAGGCCATCGAAGACCTGCAGAAGAGCCCGCTGCGCTGGGACCAGCTGGACAGCCTGAAGCACAAGGGCGGCGAGCCGCTGCTGCCGCTGATGAGCACCCTGTGCATCGCCGCCGGGCGCAAGGACAAGCTGCGCCCGGGTGACATCCTCGGGGCGCTGACCGGTGACGCCGGCATCCCCGGCAAGCAGGTGGGCAAAATTGCGATCTTCGATTTCCAGGCGTTCGTGGCCGTCGAACGGCCGCTCGCCAAGCAGGCGATGCAGCGCCTGAACAGCGGCAAGATCAAGGGGCGCTCCCTGAAAGTCCGCATTATCTAAAGCCATGCAAGGTCCCTGTGGGAGCGGGTTTACCCGCGAATGCGATAGTGGGCTCACTGCCGCCTTCGCGGGTGAACCCGCTCCCACAGGGTTCTGTGTTTCTTTCTTATAAGGTTTACACCGTGCACTCCACCGACGTGATCATCCTCGGCGCCGGCGCCGCCGGCCTGATGTGCGCACAGCTCAGCGCCCGCCGTGGCCGCCGGGTACTGGTGCTCGACCACGCCAACAAACCGGGCAAGAAGATCCTCATGTCCGGCGGCGGCCGCTGCAACTTCACGAACATGTATACCGAGCCAGGCAACTTCCTCTCGCAGAACGCACACTTCTGCAAATCGGCCCTGGCCCGCTACACCCAGTGGGACTTCATCGAGCTGGTGTGCAAGCACGGCGTGGCCTACCACGAGAAGAAGCTCGGCCAACTGTTCTGCGACAACAAGGCCAGCGACATCCTCGACATGCTGCTGGCCGAATGCGACGAGGCGGGCGCCGAGATCCGCATGCACACCAGCATCGAGCAGATCGAGAAGACCGAAAGCGGCTACCTGCTGCAGACCAGCGGCGGCCAGTTCGCCTGCCAGTCGCTGGTGATCGCCACCGGCGGCCTGTCGATCCCGACGCTGGGTGCCACCGGCTTCGGCTACCAGGTGGCCCGCCAGTTCGGCCACACCCTGCTGCCGACCCGCGCCGGGCTGGTGCCGTTCACCATCACCGAGCCCCAACTGAAGGCACTGTGCACCGAGTTGTCCGGCACATCGCTGGATTGCACCGCCAGCTGCAACGGCACCAGCTTCCGCGAGAACCTGCTGTTTACCCACCGCGGCCTCAGCGGCCCGGCGATTTTGCAGATTTCCTCGTTCTGGGAAGCAGGCGACACAGTCGAGATCAACCTGCTGCCCGACCGTGATGCACTGACCTGGCTGCAACAGATGCAGGCCGAACGCGCCAACACCGAGCTGAAAACTGTGCTGGGCGAGGTATTTACCCGCAAGCTGGCCAACCTGCTGGCCGAGCAGTGGTTCGAGTCCCGGCCCATGAAGCAGTACACACCGGCGGAACTGGCACAGATCGCCGAGAAGCTGGCGAACTGGCAGGTGGTACCGGCCGGTACCGAGGGCTATCGCACTGCCGAAGTGACCCTGGGCGGCGTGGATACCCGAGAGGTGTCGTCCAAGACCATGGAATCGCTGAAAAGCCCTGGGTTGTATTTCATTGGTGAAGTGCTGGATGTGACTGGCCATTTGGGCGGTTTCAATTTCCAGTGGGCCTGGGCCTCCGCCAACGCCGCGGCGCAGTTCGTGTAGAGTAGAATCCATTCAGCAGCACGGAATGCTTCTTGCTGGCCCGTGCTGGGAGTGCCGAAATTCGCATGGGGCTGCCATGCAGCCCATTCGCGGCACAAGGCCGCTCCTACAGGGGACGCGATCGACTGTAGGAGCGGCCTTGTGCCGCGAATGGGCCGCACAGCGGCCCCAATGACACGGCCTCGAACGGTATTTCTCTGATCACTGCCTAGCAGGCCATCATGTCATCGAGCTCGTTCCGTCAGTCACTGCGTCGCCTGTGGGGTCAAGACAAGTTCAGCTACAGCATCCGGGTCACCATCGCCCTCACCGGCAGCCTGGCCCTGTGCTGGTACCAGAACGAAATGGCCCTGCTGATTCCGCTGTTCCTCGGCATCATCGCCAGCGCCCTGGCCGAAACCGATGACAGCTGGCAGGGCCGCCTCAGCGCCCTGGCCGTCACCCTGGTGTGTTTTGCCATCGCCGCACTGGCGGTCGAACTGCTGTTCCCCTACCCGTGGGTATTCGTCATTGCCCTGGCGTTGGCGGCCTTTTGCCTGACGATGCTCGGTGCCTTGGGCGAACGCTATGGCGCCATCGCTTCAGCGACCCTGATCACAGCGGTGTACACCATGATCGGCGTGGACCAGCGCGGCGGCCAAGTCACCGATTTCTGGCACGAACCGCTACTGCTGGTGGCGGGCGCAGCCTGGTATGGGCTGCTGTCGGTGCTGTGGCAGGCGCTGTTTTCCAACCAGCCGGTGCAGCAGAGCCTGGCCAAGCTGTTTTTCGAGCTGGGCAGCTACCTCAAGCTCAAGGCCAGCCTGTTCGAACCCGTCCGCACCCTAGACGTCGAAGCCCGGCGCCTGGAGCTGGCCCAGCAGAACGGCAAGGTGGTGGCGGCGCTCAACGCGGCCAAGGAAATCATCCTGCACCGGGTGGGCAACAGCCAGCCGAACTCCAAGGTCAGCCGCTACCTCAAGCTGTACTTCCTGGCCCAGGACATCCATGAACGGGTCAGTGCTTCGCATTATCCCTACAACGCCCTGACCGAGGCTTTTTTCCACAGCGACGTGATGTTCCGCTGCCAGCGCCTGCTGCGCAAGCAGGGCTCGTCCTGCCAGGAGCTGGCCCGCTCTATCCGCCTGCGCCAGCCGTTCGTGCTGGCCAGCGGTTACCCCGAAGCCCTCGAAGACCTCAACGCCTCGCTGGAACACCTGCGCACGCAGAACAACCCGGCCTGGCGTGGCCTGCTTCGCTCGCTGCGGGCGCTGGCGGCCAACCTGGCGACGCTCGACCGCCTGCTCAGCGCCGCCAGCAACCCGGACAGCCTGGCCGACACCAGCGATAGCAGCCTGCTCGACCGCTCTCCACGCTCGCTGAAGGACGTGTGGACCCGCCTGCGCACCCACTTGACGCCGACCTCGCTGCTGTTCCGCCATGCCCTGCGCCTACCCCTGGCGTTGTCGATCGGCTATGGCATGGTGCACCTGATCCACCCCACCCAGGGCTACTGGATCATCCTCACCACGCTGTTCGTGTGCCAGCCCAACTACGGTGCGACCCGACGCAAGCTGGTGCAGCGGATAGCCGGCACCGCCGTCGGCCTGACGGTTGGCTGGGCATTGTTCGACCTGTTCCCCAACCCGGTCATCCAGTCGTTGTTCGCCGTGGTCGCCGGGGTGGTGTTCTTCGTCAACCGCACCACCCGCTACACCTTGGCCACGGCCGCGATCACCCTGATGGTGCTGTTCTGCTTCAACCAGATCGGCGATGGCTATGGCCTGTTCCTGCCGCGCCTGTTCGATACCCTGGTCGGCAGCCTGATCGCCATCCTCGCGGTGTTCCTGTTCCTCCCCGACTGGCAGGGGCGGCGGCTGAACAAGGCGCTGGCCAATACGCTGGCCTGCGCCAGCGTGTACCTGCGGCAGATCATGCAGCAGTATGCCCATGGCAAGCGCGATGATTTGGCATACCGCCTGGCCCGGCGCAACGCCCACAACGCCGACGCGGCGCTGTCCACCACCTTGGCCAACATGCTGATGGAGCCGGGGCATTTCCGGAAGGAGGCCGACGTCGGCTTCCGCTTCCTGGTGCTGTCGCATACCTTGCTCAGCTACCTCTCGGGGCTGGGCGCGCACCGCGACACCGCCTTGCCGGCGGAGGTGCAGGAGCAATTGATCGAAGGTGCCGGGCAAAGCCTGGCCAGCAGCCTGGACGAGATTGCCAACGGCCTGGCCGCGCGGCTACCAGTGGCGATTCACAGTGATGCCGAAGAGGCGCTGGCCAATGCCCTGGAGCAGATGCCGGAAGAGCTGGACGAGCACCAGCGGCTGGTACAGACGCAGTTGGCGTTGATCTGCCGGCAGTTGGGGCCGCTGCGGACCTTGGCAGCGCATTTGATCAAGGAAGGTGCACCGGCCTGAGTTGTAATATCGTCTGTGCCGGCCTCTTCGCGGGTGAACCCGCTCCCACAGGAACCCCACAAGTTTCAAGTCCTGTGTAATACCTGTGGGAGCGGGTTTACCCGCGAAGAGGCCGGCACAGGCGATATAGATCAAAAGCCATGCTGGCGCATGAGCCGCGCATAGCTGCCATCCGCCTTCATCGCCGCAATCGCCTGCTCGAACCGCTCGACGATCCGCGCATGCTCCGGGTTTTTCAGGCTGACCAGGATATGCAGGGTGTTCTCTCCCAACGGCGGCTCCACCAGCATCACCCCATCGCGTACCTCCGGCAGCTCGCGCTGCAAGTTGTAACGGGCCACGTACTCGTCTTCCACCGCCAGGTCCACCCGCCCTGCCGCCAGCATGCGTACCGCAGAGGGAAAGTTGCGCACCGCCACCTTGTGCAGGCGAGTGTCGCGGTCGAACGCGGGAGAATAGGCGTAATCACGCACCACAGCGATGCTGTAGGGGTACAAATCTGACTGGCGCTTGTAACGAAACGCCTCGCCCTTGCGTTGCAACAGGCGAATGCGGTTGACCAGGTAGGCTTCGGAAAACTGCCCGATGCTGGCGCGCGAGTCGTTGTACCAGGCGTTGATCAGTACGTCGTAACGCCCCTCGCTCACCCCCAGCAGAGCCCGCGCCCAAGGAGCCTCTTCGACCCCACTGGTGTAGCCGGCCCGGGCCAGCGCCGTGGTGACGATGCTGGTCGCCAGGCCACCGCCCGGCATGCTGGCATCGGTGAACGGCGGCCAATTGTCGGCCACCAGCCGCAGCTTTTCGTGACCCAGGGCGGGTGTTGCAAGCATCATTGCCAACAATCCCAGAACACAAAGCAGTGGCCGCATGCTCACGTCCTTTCGCAATGGAGGGCACACACTGCCAATGAGATTACACAAAGGCGTCGCCGAGGGCAGCGGCCAATAGTGTCATTTAGCCTCTATTTTGGCCGTGGCACGTGCATCATGCGATGATCGACGGTCCACTCAAGGAGTTCGCACCAATGTCCATCGACTGGCTTTGCAAGCACCACACCGATCTCAGCAAGGACCAGCTCTACGCCATTCTGCAGTTACGCACGGAAGTGTTCGTGGTCGAGCAACGCTGCGCCTACCAGGAAGTCGATGGCCAAGACCTGACCGGCGATACCCTGCACCTGATGGGCTGGCAGGATGACCAGCTGGTGGCCTACCTGCGCCTGCTCGACCCGCAATCCCAGGGTGGGGATGTGGTGATCGGGCGGGTGGTGACTGCACCCGCGGCGCGCGAGCTGAAGCTGGGGCATACCTTGCTGCTCAAGGGGTTGGAGGCAGCGGAGCATTGCTGGCCGGGGGTGCCGGTTTACCTGTCGGCGCAGGCGCATTTGCAGGCGTTCTATGCCCGGCATGGGTTCGCTGTGGTGGGCGAGGAATATCTTGAGGATGACATTCCGCATATCGGGATGCGCAAGGGTTGAGATCGCCGGGGGTGCTTCGCCCCCCTTTCGCGACACAAGGCCGCTCCTACAAGGGAATGCGATCATCTGTAGCAGCCGCCCCCAGTGGATCAGGGATACCCCAGCACTTCGCGAACCTGCCGCAGATGCTGGATGATCCACTGCTTGTCGATCGCCCCCCAGTCATGAATGCGGTAATGCCCGGCGTGGTTGCGCGCGCCTTCCTGCTGTTCGAACTCGCAGACGATATCCAGGTCGGCTAGTGCCGCAATGGTGTCCTGGGCGGTGCGCCGGGGCATGCCGGTCGCTTCCATCAGGGCCGGAACGCTGGTCGCGGTCTGGCTGTCGATCAGCCAGGCCACGTACAGGCGCCGGTAGAAGCTGCTCTTGGTCTTGCTCACTTCCATGCTGCGTGGTCCTTAACAGTTGCCCGGCAGCTCCCGATAGGTCAGGTAGACGCGCAGGTCGAATTCCAGTTGGTGGTAGTCCGGCTCCATGTGCTGGCAGAGCTGGTAGAACGCCTTGTTGTGGTCGCGCTCGCGCAGGTGTGCCAGTTCGTGCACCACGATCATGCGCAAGAACTGCGGCGCGGCCTCCTTGAACAGCGAGGCAATGCGGATTTCCTTCTTCGCCTTGAGCTTGCCGCCCTGCACCCTTGATATCGCCGTATTCAGGCCCAGGGCCCGATGGGTCAGGTCGAGACGATTGTCGAACAGCACCTTGTCCAGGTTCGGCGCGCTGCGCAGGTATTGCTGGCGCAAATCCTGGGCATAGCCGTACAACGCCTTGTCGTTCTGCACGTCATGGCGGTCGGGGTAGCGGCGCTGCAGGTACTCGCCCAGGCGGTCGCTGTCGATCATCTGCCGCACTTGCTGCTGCAGGTGCGGCGGATAAGCTTGCAAATATCGTAATACGGTCATGGCGCTGCATTCGGTGTAACGAATGCCGATTCTAGCCAATCATGGCCCCGGCCAGGAGAAAATCGCCGGGAAGCTGCTGGCATCCGTGGCGGTCATCGGGTAAGCCACCAGGAACCCCTGCACGTACTCACAGCCATTGGCTTTGAGCCAGGCTGCCTGAGCCGGGGTTTCCACCCCCTCGGCGATCACCGTGATGCTGTAGTCGAGGCACAGGCCGATGACGCTGCGCACCAGCGCGGCATCCACCACCGAGTCGGGCAAGCGCGCCACCAGGTGGCGGTCGAGCTTGAGGGTATCGATCGGCAGGTCGCGCAACATGCGCAACGAACAGTCGCCGGCACCAAAGTCATCCAGCGCCACCCGCACACCCAGTTCGCGCAAGCGGTGTATCTGTTTCACCGCCGCATCGATGTTGTACATCAGCGAGGTTTCCGCCACTTCCACTTCCAGCTGCGCCGGGTCCAACTGGTAAAGCTGGATGACCCGGTGCAGTTCGTCTACCAGGCTGGGCATGGCGAACTGCGCGCGGCTCAGGCTGATACCCAGCACCAGGTCCGCCGAGAAACGCTGGCACCAGGCCTGGCGCTGGGCCGCGCCCTGGCGGTAGATCCAGCTGGCCAGGCGGTTGATCAAGCGCGCCTCTTCCAGCAACGGGATGAACAGCCCCGGCGGTACGTCGCCGACACTGGGATGCTGCCAGCGCAACAAGGCCTCGAAGCCACGCAGGCGGCCATCGATGAAGCCGACCTGCGGTTGATAAACCAGAGTGAAGTCTTGCTGCTCCACGGCCGTGCGTACGCTGTCCTCGAGCATCAGCCGCGAACGTGCCCTGCCATTGAGTTCCTGATCGTAGAAGCGATATTGCTGGCGCCCGGCCTGCTTCGCTGCGTACATCGCCGCATCGGCCGCGCGCAGCAGGCCTTCGACATTGGCCCCGCAATCCGGATAAGTGGCGATGCCAATGCTCACCCCAAGGCTCACATCCAGCCCTTCCACCTGGTGGCTGATGGAAATGCGTTCCAGCAACCGCTCGGCATAGCGCCCAGCCTGCTCCGGGTAAGGCAGGCTGTCGAACAGTGCAGTGAACTCGTCCCCGCCCATGCGCGCCAGCAGCGCTTCACTGCCCAGGCAATCCTTGAGCTGTTCGGCCACCCAGTGCAGCACCCGGTCGCCCGCGTCGTGGCCGAGCGAGTCGTTTATGCGTTTGAAACCATCCAGGTCCATGTACATCAGCGCCTGTGCCTTGTCCGAGCGCTCATTGCGCAGCAGCGCACCTTCGGCGGCCTGGTAGAACCCGCGGCGGTTGAGCAGGCCGGTAAGCGGGTCGGTGACGGCCTGGTACTCCAGCTGCTGGTGCAGGTTGCGCACCACCGACATGTCCAGCACGGTGACCACCATGGCCTGTTGCTCGGCCGGCAGTGGAGCACAGGACAACGCCACCGGCACCAGCTCCCCGCCAAGGGTGCGCAGCTGAGCATCGTGAACACGGAAGATGCGCCCCCCCAGGTAAGCCTGGTAGAACTCCGACTCGTTCCACAAGCAGGCACTGGCCAGTTGCACCAAATCCAGCAGATGGGCGCCCTGCAACTGCTGGACTGGCGCTGACAACAAACGGGAAATGGCCGGGTTGGCAAAGCTGATGATGCCTTGGGCATCCACCACCAGAATGCCCTCGGCAGCGTTCTCCAGGATCGACGCGTTGAAAGCCCTGGCCGTTTCCAGCTCACGGGTCAGGCGCTGCAGCATGCGCCGATTGCGCTGCTGGTCGAGCAGGGCCTGGACCTTGGGCTTGAGAATTTGCGGGTCGAACGGTTTGAACATGTAGTCCACGGCGCCACTGGCGTAACCCTTGAGCACGGCCGCTTCGGACTGTTCATTGGCGGTGAGGAAAATGATCGGGGTCAGCCGGGTGCGCTGGCTGCCGCGCATCAGTCGGGCGACTTCGAAGCCGTCCATCTCCGGCATCTGTACATCCAGCAGCACCAGGTCGACATCGTGTTCAAGCAAAGCACCCAGGGCTTCCATCCCCGAGTTTGCCGTCAACACCTGCCAATCCTGACGGGCCAGCAATGCCCGCATGCTGATGAGGTTTTCGGGGTAATCGTCTACCACCAGAAGAACCGAGTTGCCATCCAGTGGCTGAGGGTGAGGTTGAGCGCCATCCATGCTGCTTCTCTATTATGTGACCGACTTCAAGATACGGTTGGATCCACTAGTACTCTAGACCTGAGCGGATAACACGCAATGCAATCAGAACGCTATCAGTGCCTCAACTATACGGTAGCCGACTAACGGTCGCTTTGCCGGGAATATGTGCCCGCGCAAAGTTCTAACACCCAAAAATGAAAAAACCCGCATCGCTGCGGGCTTTTTCATCAATACCAGAAGATCAGTTGACCTTGGCGGCCAGCTCACCTTTCAGGTAGCGCTGGTACATGCCTTCCAGGGAGATCGGCTTGATCTTCGAGGCATTGCCAGCGGTGCCGAAGGCTTCGTAACGAGCGATACACACGTCACGCATGGCCTTGATGGTTTCACCGAAGAACTTGCGCGGGTCGAACTCGCTCGGGTTCTGCGCCATCAGGCGGCGCATGGCACCAGTGGAAGCCAGACGCAGGTCGGTGTCGATGTTGACCTTGCGCACGCCGTACTTGATACCTTCGACGATTTCCTCGACCGGTACACCGTAGGTTTCCTTGATGTCGCCGCCGTACTGGTTGATGATCGCCAGCCACTCTTGCGGCACCGAGGACGAACCGTGCATCACCAGGTGGGTGTTGGGGATGCGCTTGTGGATTTCCTTGATGCGGTCGATGGCCAGCACGTCACCGGTTGGTGGCTTGGTGAACTTGTAGGCACCGTGGCTGGTACCGATGGCGATGGCCAGGGCGTCGACCTGGGTCTTCTTGACGAAGTCGGCAGCCTCTTCCGGGTCGGTCAGCATCTGGCTGTGGTCAAGCACGCCTTCGGCGCCGATGCCGTCTTCTTCACCGGCCATGCCAGTTTCCAGCGAACCCAGGCAGCCCAGCTCGCCTTCTACCGAAACACCGCAGGCGTGCGCCATGGCAACGGTCTGCTGGGTAACGCGAACGTTGTACTCGTAGTCGGTCGGGGTCTTGCCATCTTCACCCAGCGAGCCGTCCATCATCACCGAGCTGAAGCCCAGCTGGATCGAGCGCTGGCAGACGTCAGGGCTGGTGCCGTGGTCCTGGTGCATGCACACCGGGATATGCGGGAATTCTTCGATGGCCGCCAGGATCAGGTGACGCAGGAACGGGGCACCGGCATATTTGCGGGCACCGGCCGAAGCCTGGACGATCACCGGGGAGTCGGTCTTGTCGGCCGCTTCCATGATGGCGCGCATCTGCTCGAGGTTGTTGACGTTGAAAGCTGGTACGCCGTAACCGAACTCGGCGGCGTGGTCCAGCATCTGGCGCATGCTAATGAGTGCCATTGTGTATCTCTCTCCCGACAAGCGTCGTTTGTTTCGTGCAAGCCTGCCGCAGGGGCGGTTGCTGTTCAAATAGTGTGGGCCACCCTCGCGGCCCGGCCAGTCACGGTGCCTTGCAGCCCCGCCCAATCAGATCGTTGGTTGCCACCCAGTACACCAGGCCTTCTTCGCCCTTGGTATGGAAGGCCAGCATGCCATCGCTGTACAGCGCACCCGAGGCACCCGGCTCGGCCTTGAGCCGGTAGACCTGGTCGCCGCCACCAAGGCGCACATCGACCTGATCGCGCTGCACATCGGCGAAGCGCCACAGCACTTCAGCCTGAGTGTCGCAGACCCAGCGGGTCCAGTCGTCTGCCGGAGCGGGTTGCGCCGGCTTCAGCAGCGAGCATCCTGCCAGTGTCGCCAGGGCCGTCACGGCCAAAAGCGCTTTCATTACATATCCTCTAGATGACCATGCAGCGGCCGCTTGGTTGCCCGACCCGACGAAATGCCGGGTTCAAGGGCAACCAGGCGCCTTGCGCTGGTGGTCTTCGTCGTACTTTTCCAGGCCTTCCGGGCCCACGCGCTTGCTGATTACCGGCACGGTCTCGGCCTGCCACTCGGACTGGTAGCAACCGCCCTTGGGCGGCTGCGCCGGGTCGGTATCCGAGGACGGGCTGCCGGCGCATGCGCTCAGCAGGCCAGCCAGCATCATCACAGGCAATTGCTTGACCATCAGGCCGCTCCCTTTGCCAAGCGCCGACGTCATCAGGCCTTGGCCCGCTCTTCCAGGATCGCCACGGCCGGCAGTACCTTGCCCTCGACGAACTCGAGGAAGGCGCCACCACCGGTAGAAATGTAGGAGATATCGGCGCCAACGCCATATTTGTCGATGGCAGCCAGGGTGTCACCGCCACCGGCGATGGAGAACGCAGCGCTGTCGGCGATGGCCTTGGCCAGCACCTTGGTGCCGTTGCCGAACTGGTCGAATTCGAACACGCCGACCGGGCCGTTCCACAGGATGGTCTTCGACGACTTCAGCAGCTCGGCGAAGTGGGCTGCGGTTTGCGGGCCGATGTCCAGGATCATGTCGTCAGCGGCAACGTCGGCAATGGCCTTGACGGTGGCTTCGGCGCTCTCGGCGAATTCCTTGGCAACCACGACATCGACCGGCAGAGGCACGCTGACCTTGGCAGCGATGGCCTTGGCGGTATCGACCAGGTCAGGCTCGTACAGTGACTTGCCTACCGGGTGGCCGGCTGCGGCCAGGAAGGTGTTGGCGATGCCACCACCGACGATCAGCTGGTCGCACACCGAGCTCAGGCTGTTCAGCACATCCAGCTTGGTGGAGACCTTGGAACCGGCAACGATGGCCGCCATCGGCTTGGCCGGGGCCTTCAAGGCTTTGCCCAGGGCATCCAGCTCGGCTGCCAGCAGAGGGCCAGCAGCAGCGACCTTGGCAAACTTGGCAACACCATGGGTCGAACCTTCGGCACGGTGGGCAGTACCGAAAGCGTCCATGACGAACACGTCGCACAGGGCGGCGTATTTCTGCGCCAGCTCGTCGGCGTTCTTCTTCTCGCCCTTGTTGAAGCGCACGTTCTCGAACAGCACCAGGTCACCAGCCTTGACCTCGACACCGTCCAGGTAGTCGGCAACCAGCGGCACGTCGCGGCCCAAGGCCTTGCTCAGGTAGTCGGCGACCGGCTTGAGGCTGTTCTCGGCGGAGAATTCACCCTCGGTCGGGCGGCCCAGGTGCGAGCAGACCATTACCGCCGCACCCTTCTCCAGGGCCAGCTTGATGGTCGGCAGCGCTGCCAGGATACGCGCGTCGCTGGCTACCACACCGTCCTTCACAGGCACGTTGAGGTCTTCGCGGATCAGTACGCGCTTACCTTGCAGGTCGAGGTCGGTCATCTTCAACACGGTCATGAATGCAGTCCTTCAGGGCTGTTTGTTGCGGGTTGGGTGGACGACGTGCAGATAGTGTTCGGCAACGTCGAGCATACGGTTGGCGAACCCCCATTCGTTGTCGAACCAGGCCAGCAGGTTCACCAGGCGAGGGCCGGAAACACGGGTCTGGCTGGCATCGACGATCGCCGAATGCGGGTCATGGTTGAAATCACAGCTGGCGTGGGGCAACTCGGTGTAGGCCAGCAAGCCTTTCAGCGGGCCTTCCAGCGCCGCCTCGCGCAGCACCCGGTTGACTTCAGCCGCGCTGGTATCGCGGGCGGTCTGCAGGGTGATATCCAGGCACGAGACGTTGACGGTCGGTACGCGTACCGCTTTGGCCTGGATTCGCCCGGCAAGTTCCGGAAGCAGGCGTTCGATGCCTCGCGCCAGACCAGTGGACACCGGGATCACCGACTGGAAGGCCGAGCGCGTGCGGCGCAGGTCTTCGTGGTGGTAGGCGTCGATCACCGGCTGGTCGTTCATCGCCGAGTGGATGGTGGTGATCTGCACGTACTCGATACCGAATGCCTGGTCCAGCACACGCAGCAGCGGCACGCCGCAGTTGGTGGTGCAAGAGGCGTTGGACACCAGGCGCTCGCTGCCGGTCAGGCAGGCCTGGTTGACGCCGTAGACCACCGTGGCATCGACATCGGCCTCGCTGGCCATCGGCTGCGAGAACAGCACCCGAGGCGCGCCGGCGTCGAGGAAGCGCTGGCCATCGGCGCGGGTGTGGTAGGCGCCGGAGCACTCCAGTACCAGGTCGATGTCCAGGGCGGCCCAGTCGATGCCCTCGGGGGTGGCACTGCGCATCACCTTCACGCAGTCGCCATTGATATGCAGACAGTCCCCATCGACCTTCACCTCACCGGGGAAGCGCCCGTGGGTGGAGTCGAAGCGTGTCAAGTATTCAAGGCTGGCCTGGTCGGCCAGGTCGTTCAGCGCGACGATCTCGAAACCGGCCTTTGCCCCCCGCTCGAACAGCGCGCGCAGGACACAGCGGCCGATACGGCCATAACCGTTGAGTGCAACTTTGTAGGGACGCAGGTGGGGCATAGGTAGCTCTTGAACTCCGGCAGTTGAACGGGGCCGCTGCGCAGCCCATTCGCGGCACAAGGCCGCTCCTACAGGGGACGGCGTGCGCAATACCCTGTAGGAGCGGCCTTGTGCCGCGAACGAGGGCCAAAGGCCCTCGCCTTCCTTGTATCAGTCTTCCAGCAGCTCTTCGGCAGTACCGAGGATGTTCTCCAGGGTGAAGCCGAACTCTTCGAACAGTGCCGAAGCCGGCGCCGACTCACCGTAGGTGGTCATGCCGATGATACGACCTTCCAGGCCGACGTACTTGTACCAGAAGTCGGCGTGAGCGGCCTCGATGGCGATACGCGCACCCACTTCCAGCGGCAGCACGGACTGCTTGTAGGCAGCGTCCTGGGCATCGAACACGCTGGTGCACGGCATGGAAACCACGCGCACCTTGCGGCCTTGTTCGGTCAGCTTGGCGTGCGCCTGAACAGCCAGGCCCACTTCGGAACCGGTGGCGATCAGGATCAGCTCAGGCTCGCCGGCGCAGTCCTTGAGCACGTAGCCACCGCGGCTGATGTCGGCGATCTGCTGGGCGTCGCGGTCCTGGTGCTGCAGGTTCTGGCGCGAGAAGATCAGCGCCGAAGGGCCGTCCTTGCGCTCCAGGGCGCTTTTCCAGGACACGGCAGATTCCACCGCGTCGGCTGGGCGCCAGGTGTCCAGGTTCGGCGTGCTGCGCAGGCTGGTCAGTTGCTCGATCGGCTGGTGAGTCGGGCCGTCTTCGCCCAGGCCGATGGAGTCGTGGGTGTAGACGTGGATCACGCGCTGCTTCATCAGTGCCGACATGCGCACGGCGTTACGGGCGTATTCCATGAACATCAGGAAGGTCGCGCCGTAAGGCACCAGGCCACCGTGCAGGGCAACGCCGTTCATGATGGCGGTCATGCCGAACTCGCGCACGCCGTAGAACACGTAGTTGCCGCTGGCGTCGTTGGCTTCGACACCCTTGCAGCCCTTCCACAGGGTCAGGTTGGAACCGGCCAGGTCGGCCGAACCGCCGAGGAACTCTGGCAGCAGCGGGCCGAAGGCGTTCAGGGCGTTCTGGCTGGCCTTGCGGCTGGCGATGGTTTCGCCCTTGGCGGCCACTTCGTTGATGTAGGCCTGGGCCTTCTCGCTGAAGTCGGCCGGCAGCTCGCCGCTGTCACGGCGCTTGAACTCGGCAGCCAGCTCCGGGTAGGCCTTGGCGTAGGCGTCGAAGCGCTGGTTCCAGTCGGCTTCAACCTTGGCACCGGCAGCCTTGGCGTCCCACTCGGCATAGATGTCGGCCGGGATTTCGAACGGGCCGTGGTTCCAGTTCAGTTCCTTGCGAGCCAGGGCGATTTCGTCGTTGCCCAGCGGTGCGCCGTGGCAGTCTTCCTTGCCCTGCTTGTTCGGCGAGCCGAAACCAATGATGGTCTTGCAGCAGATCAGGGTCGGGCGATCGCTCTTGCGAGCGGTCTCGATGGCGGTCTTGATCTCGTCGGCGTCATGGCCGTCGACGTTGCGGATCACCTGCCAGTTGTACGCTTCGAAGCGCGCCGGGGTGTTGTCGGTGAACCAGCCGTGCACTTCGCCGTCGATGGAAATGCCGTTGTCGTCGTAGAAGGCGATCAGCTTGTTCAGGCCCAGGGTGCCGGCCAGCGAGGCGACTTCATGGGAGATGCCCTCCATCATGCAGCCGTCGCCGAGGAACACGTAGGTGTGGTGGTCGACGATGTTATGGCCATCACGGTTGAACTGGGCGGCGAGCACTTTTTCGGCCAGGGCGAAGCCCACGGCGTTGGCGATACCCTGGCCGAGCGGGCCGGTGGTGGTCTCGACGCCTGGGGTGTAGCCGTATTCCGGGTGGCCCGGGGTGCGGCTGTGCAGCTGGCGGAAGCCTTTGATGTCATCGATGGTGACGTCGTAGCCGGTCAGGTGCAGCAGCGAGTAGATCAGCATCGAACCGTGGCCGTTGGACAGCACGAAGCGGTCACGGTCGGAGAAACTCGGGTTGCCCGGGTTGTGCTTCAGATAGTCGCGCCAAAGCACTTCGGCGATATCCGCCATGCCCATGGGGGCACCTGGGTGGCCGCTGTTGGCCTTTTGCACGGCATCCATGCTGAGGGCACGAATGGCGTTGGCACGTTCACGACGGCTGGGCATCGCTGATCTCCTGGGGGCTTGAATAGGTGGTGTCACGAAAAAAGGCGGCCATTTTCGCCCACTGGGGGGGCTTGGGGCAATGACGTATGGTCGCAGTCGGGGGATTTTCCTGCGATTGGCATTCAATTCGGGGTAAAACCGGGAGAACCACCCCACTCATCACTCAATATCAAAACTTTTTGATATTGCCCTTGCTAGGGCAACGATGCCTGTCTAGACTGCCGCACCATGAACCTCCGTGCGCAATCGATCCCCGAGCAACGCGAAGCATTGGCTGCCCTGTGCAAAGCCAGTGGCGACGAGCTGCGCCTGAACGTATTGCGCGCCCTGGCCAACGACTCGTTCGGCGTGCTGGAGCTGGCGCAGATCTTCGACGTGGGCCAGTCGGGCATGAGCCATCACCTTAAAGTGCTGGCCCAGGCCGAGCTGGTGGCGACCCGCCGCGAGGGCAATGCCATCTTCTACCGCCGCGCCCTGCCCGACAGCTTGCGCCTGGGAGGTCGGCTGCACGCGGCGCTGCTCGAAGAGGTGGACGACCTGACTCTTCCGCCTGACGTGCAGGCGCGCATTGCCCAGGTGCAGCAACGCCGCGCAGCCACCAGCCAGGACTTCTTCCTGCGCGTGGAAGAGAAGTTCCGCGCCCAGCAAGACCTGATCGCCGGCCTGCCGCAGTACCGCGAAAGCCTGCTGGCGCTGCTCGACAAACTGAATTTCGACCCGGCCGCCAGCGCCCTGGAGGTCGGCCCCGGTGACGGTGGCTTCCTGCCCGACCTGGCCCGGCGCTTCGCCCAGGTCACCGCCCTGGACAACAGCCCGACCATGCTCGAACTGGCGCGCCAGGTGTGCCAGCGCGAAGGGCTCGACAACGTGAACCTGCAGTTGGCCGATGCACTGGGTGCAACGGATGTGGCCGCCGACTGCGTTGTGCTGAACATGGTGCTGCACCATTTCAGCGACCCGGCCCTGGCCTTGCGCCAGCTGGCCAAACGGGTGAAGGCAGGCGGCAGCCTGCTGGTAACCGAACTGTGCAGCCATGACCAGGGGTGGGCGCGCGAAGCCTGCGGCGACCTGTGGCTTGGCTTCGAACAGGACGACCTGGCCCGTTGGGCCAACGACGCCGGGCTGGCCCCCGGGGACAGCCTGTACGTGGGCTTGCGTAACGGTTTCCAGATCCAGGTCCGCCATTTCCAGCGGACGGCTGGCGACATACACCATCGGTAAATTTCAGGAACCTTCGAGATGAGCGAATACTCCCTTTTCACCTCCGAGTCCGTGTCCGAAGGGCATCCGGACAAGATCGCCGACCAGATTTCGGACGCCGTCCTTGATGCCATCATCGCCCAGGACAAATACGCCCGCGTAGCCTGCGAAACCCTGGTCAAGACCGGCGTCGCCATCATCGCCGGCGAAGTCACCACCTCCGCCTGGGTCGACCTGGAAGAGCTGGTGCGCAAGGTCATCATCGACATCGGCTACAACAGCTCCGACGTCGGTTTCGACGGCGCCACCTGCGCCGTGATGAACATCATCGGCAAACAGTCGGTGGACATCGCCCAGGGCGTCGACCGTTCCCGCCCGGAAGACCAGGGCGCCGGTGACCAGGGCCTGATGTTCGGCTACGCCAGCAACGAAACCGATGTGCTGATGCCGGCACCGATCTGCTTCTCGCACCGTCTGGTCGAGCGCCAGGCCGAGGCGCGCAAATCGAAACTGCTGCCATGGCTGCGTCCGGACGCCAAGTCGCAGGTCACCTGCCGTTACGAAAATGGCAAGGTGGTCGGCATCGACGCCGTGGTGCTGTCGACCCAGCACAACCCTGAGGTTTCGCAGAAAGACCTGCAGGAAGCCGTGATGGAGCTGATCGTCAAGCACACCCTGCCTGCCGAACTGCTGCACAAGGGCACCCAGTACCACATCAACCCGACCGGCAACTTCATCATCGGTGGCCCGGTGGGTGACTGCGGCCTGACCGGGCGCAAGATCATCGTCGACTCCTACGGCGGCATGGCCCGCCATGGTGGTGGCGCGTTCTCCGGCAAGGACCCATCCAAGGTCGACCGTTCCGCCGCCTACGCCGGCCGCTACGTGGCCAAGAACATCGTCGCCGCCGGCCTGGCCGAGCGTTGCGAGATCCAGGTGTCGTACGCCATCGGCGTGGCCCAGCCGACCTCCATCTCGATCAACACCTTCGGTACCGGCAAGGTCTCCGACGACAAGATCATCCAGCTGGTGCGCGAGTGCTTCGACCTGCGTCCTTACGCCATCACCACCATGCTCGACCTGCTGCACCCGATGTACCAGGAAACCGCTGCCTACGGCCACTTCGGCCGTACCCCGCAGCAGAAGACGGTCGGCGACGACACCTTCACCACCTTCACCTGGGAGCGTACCGACCGCGCCCAGTCGCTGCGTGACGCTGCCGGCCTGTAAGTTTCCTACAACGCCAGGCGAAAGCCCCTGCCGAGCAATCGGCAGGGGCTTTTTTGTGACATATGGGCTGACAAACGCTGCATGGCGACCCGCACGCTACCTGCCTAGGCTGAGGGCTCACACCCGCCATGCAAGGATGCTGGCCATGCCGCTCATGCTGCTTTTCGCCCTACTGTTGACGTTGAATGCTCCCCTGGCCCGTGCCGCCACATGCCCCACCTGGAACCCGCAACAAGTTGAGACTGAAGTGAGCCGACTGCGCGCCACGCTTGCCCGCTGGGACGACCATTATCATCGTCAGGGCATCGCATTGGTGGCCGATGAACTGTACGACCAGAGCCGCCAGCACCTGGCGCACCTGCAGCAATGCTTTGGCATCACGACTACCCCGTCCCCGCTGGCCAGCGCTGGCGGGCCAATTCCGCATCCGGTGCCGCACACCGGCGTCGACAAGCTGGCCGACCGTCAGGCTGTAGAACGCTGGCTGGCCGGCAAGGCAGATGTATGGGTGCAACCAAAGGTCGATGGCGTAGCAGTCTCCCTCATCTACCGACAGGGCCGGCTGGTGCAGTTGATCAGCCGGGGGGACGGCGTGCAGGGGCACGACTGGAGCCGCCACATCCCCCTGCTCGTCGAACTCAACCGGCAGCTGCCCCAGGCCATTGACCTGCAACTGCAGGGCGAACTGTACCTGCGCCTGGACGCGCATGTGCAAGCCCGGGCAGGCAGCGCCAACGCCCGAGGGACAGTAGCCGGGCTGCTGGCTCGCAAGCAGCTGGGTTGTGAGCAAGGTGAGCGCATCGGCCTGTTCGTATGGGACTGGCCGCAGGGCCCAGACCAGCAGGCCGAGCGCCTCGCGCAGCTTGCGGATCTGGGTTTTGCGCACAGCCAGGATTACAGCGTCGCCATAGAAACAGCGGACGATGCAGCGCACTGGCGTGAGTACTGGTACCGCTCACCCCTGCCTTTCGCCACCGATGGCGTGGTGTTGCGCCAAGGCGTCCGGCCTCCGTCCGAGCGCTGGCAGGCCAAGGCGCCCTACTGGATCGCGGCGTGGAAGCACCCGTACACGCAGGCCTTGGCCGAAGTGCGCGAAGTACGCTTCCGCGTCGGCCGTACCGGCAGGGTTACGCCAGTCTTGCATGTACTGCCGGTTACCCTGGATGACCGGCGAATCACCCAGGTGAGCCTGGGATCGCTGGCACGTTGGCTCAAGCTCGACATCCGCCCCGGTGACCAGGTGGCCGTCAGCCTTGCCGGGCTGACCATCCCACGCCTGGAGCAAGTGGTGCACCGCGCCGCCGAGCGCCAACCGGTGATCGCACCAGCGCCCGGCCAGCATCATGCCCACAGCTGCTGGCAGATCAGCGAAGGCTGCGAAGAGCAGTTCATTGCTCGTCTCACCTGGCTCAGCGGCAAGCAGGGGCTGGCCCTGCCGCGCACCGGCCCTGGTACCTGGCGCCGACTGGTGGCTGCCGGGCTGGTGACCTCGATGACCGACTGGCTGCATCTGGATGCCGAGCGCCTGGCCCAGGTAGCGGGTATCAGTGACACAACGGCTTCGCAGTTGCTGGGCAGTTTCGACCAAGCCCGCTCACGGCCCTTTGCGCAATGGCTGCGCGGACTCGGCGCGCCTACACCCACCGGCATGCAGGTAACAGGCGACTGGCTGGAGCTGGCTGCCCGCACGAATCTTGAATGGCAAGCCATGCCCGGTATCGGCGAAAAGCGCGGGCAACAGCTTGCTGGATTTTTTGCAACCACCGAGGTTCAAGCCATTGCAACGCAACTGGCCACGGCAGGGATCGATGGATTCCGGATCGACAGGCAAAGCATCGAGCAATGATTATTTACCAATTTACCTGTAGGAAAATCCCGAGATTAAGCCGGAAAACCCCAACAAGGGTTTCTAAATGGGCAAAACCAAGGCAGGATTTCCCCCAACTTTTGCTGCCCCGCCCCCTCAAGGAGGCTTTTCATGAAACGTATTTCGACCCTTTTCCTGATCGCGACACTGGGCCTGGCCGCTGGTGCCGTACAAGCCGCCCAGCCGGATGCCGGCCTGACCGGTTGCGCCGCCAAGCGTAGCGCTATCGAGAACCAGTTGAAGATTGCCCGTGACCACGGCAACAACGAACAGGCCGCAGGGCTTGAAGAGGCACTGCGAGGGGTCGATAACTGCACCGACGCCGGCCTGCGCAAGGAACGTGAGCAGAAGGTGCTCGACGCCCGTCACGAAGTGGCGCAGCGGGAAAAGGACTTGAAGAAAGCCGAGAAGAAAGGCGATTCGGAGAAGATCAACAAGCGCAAGGACAAGCTGGCCGAGTCGCGCAAGGAACTGCAGGAAGCGGTGGAGGATCTGGATCGCTGACAGAGATTCGAATACTGCGCTGCCTTTACTGGCCTCATCGCCGGCAAGCCGGCTCCCACAGGTACTGCATTGCACTCGAGGGCAGCGTGATACTTGTGGGAGCTGGCTTGCCGGCGATGAGGCCGCAACAGGCCATCAATGATTACGAAACTCGGTATGACAGGCCTTGCAAGCCGCTTCGACCTTGTCCATCGGTGCCTTCAACTGCGCAGCGTCCAGCGGCTGACCGCGGGTGACATCGACCAGTTCGCCAGTGACGCCTTCCAGCTGGCGGGCCAGGTCATGAAAGCGCGTCTGCCGCTCCCATACCTCGGCACGCGCACTACTGTCGCCACCATCACGAGCCTGTGGGAAGTGCTGCCAGGGCTGGTGCGAAAGGTTGTCCAGCTTCAGCGCACCGTCGGCAAACTTCACCCCGTCGAACGGCAACCGCCCACGCAACATGCCGCCCAGGTCTTCGCTGGTCTTGAGCATGTCCTTGAAGATCACCTTGCGCTTGCCCAGCGGGGAGTTTGGGTCAACCCGGTCACAACCACCCAGGGCCAGTGCTGCCAGCAGAACAATGGTCAATCGCTTCAACATCACGGTCACTTCGGCCTACGCAAATGGGCGGCCAGTATCGCCGCCCAGCGGCCAAAGACCAATAGCCACATAAAAACAGGGGCGAATATCCGTGTTCACCCATGACAGGAACGTACTCATGAAATCTGCCCTGCGCCATCTGGCCTGGACACTTCCGGCGCTGGCCCTGCTGGCCGGCTGCAACGGTGGCGAAAGCACCAAACCCGAGCCCCATGCCATCGCCACCTACGCCAATGCCACTTGGCAGGACCTGCCCACCGTCAGCGACAGCGACCTGGTGGCGGGCTTCCAGGCCTGGCGCAACGGCTGTGAAAAGCTAAAGCGCGACACCGTCTGGGCCAGCACCTGCGAAGCAGCCGCCAGCGTGCCCGACAATGCCTTGCAGGTGCGTGCCTTCCTGCAACAGAACCTGCAGGTATACGGCCTGCGCTCGGCCGAGAATAACGCCAACGGCCTGATCACCGGTTACTACGAACCGGTCTACCCTGGCAGCCTGAGCCAGTCGGCAACCAACCACGTGGCGGTCTATGGCATCCCCGACGACATGATCGTGGTCGACCTGGCCAGCGTGTACCCCGAACTCAAGGGCAAGCGTCTGCGCGGTCGCCTTGATGGCCGGGTGCTCAAGCCATACGACACCGCCGAGGTGATCAACCGTGACGGCGTCAAGGCACCGGTGCTGGCCTGGCTGACCGACCCGATGGACCTGCAGTTTCTGCAGATTCAGGGTTCCGGCCGGGTACAACTGGAAGACGGGCGCCAGCTGCGCCTGGGTTACGCCGACCAGAACGGCCACCCCTACCGGCCGATCGGGCGCTGGCTGGTGGAACAGGGCCAGTTGAAGAAGGAAGAAGTGAGCATGGGCGCCATTCATGCCTGGGCCCAGGCCAACCCACAACGGGTGCCGGAACTGCTCGCCAGCAACCCCAGCTACGTGTTCTTCAGCACCCGCCCGGACAGCAACGAAGGGCCACGCGGTTCGCTGAACGTACCGCTGACCGCTGGCTACAGCGTGGCCATCGACCGCAAGGTGATTCCGCTGGGCAGCTTGCTGTGGTTGTCCACCACTCGCCCGGACGGTACGCCGGTGGTACGCCCGGTGGGGGCCCAGGATACCGGCGGGGCAATTACTGGCGAGGTGCGCGCGGACCTGTTCTGGGGCACTGGGCCGGAAGCTGGAGAACTGGCCGGGAACATGAAGCAGCAGGGGCAGATCTGGATGCTGTGGCCCAAGGGCAAGCCGCTGCCCGAGGTGCCGAAAGTACCTTGATCGACGGTGGATTCTTCGCGGGCTTGCCCGCGAAGAAGGCGACGCGGTATCAGATTGAAACCACGAAGAAAGCCACGATCATCGCCATCCCGGCAAACCACACCAGCGATCGCAGCATGGCCCAGTCGGCCAGGTAACAGATGATGTAAAGCAGCCGGCTGGTGATGTACATCACCCCCAGCACATCCTGGGTCACCTGCTCGGCATTGCCGACGATATCCGCCACCAGCACCGCCGCGGCAAATGCCGGGAAGGCCTCGTAACTGTTCTGCTGGGCAGCATGCGCGCGCCGCGGCAGCCCGGACAGGGTATCCAGGAACGCACGCGGGTCGTGGTTGTCGCGCAGTCGGAAGCGGCCACTACCGGCCTTGGCGATCAACGCGCACAGTGGCGGCAAGAGCAGCGCGATCAGGATGCACCACAGGGCAACAGTCATGGACAGGACTCCTTGTTCAGTCTTCGGGTCAAAGCTTCATTACCAGCATGCCGGCCAACACCAGCCCGCAAGCTAGGAGTCTCGGCCCGCCAAAAGGTTCTTTCAGGTAGCGCATGCCCAGCAGCACCACCAGAATCACACTCAACTCGCGCAACGCCGCCGCTTCGGCCACCGACCCGAGGTGCATGGCCCACAGCACCAGCGCGTAACTGAGCAGTACACACAGCCCCACCGCCAGCCCCAGGCGCCACTGAAGGCGCCAGAACAAGATGAATGGCGCACGTCGGGCCACGCTGGCCAGCAACGGGAAGGGCCAGGCACTGAGCAAGGTCAGCCATACCAGATAATCCCAAGGCTTGCCCCACAAGCGCACGGCCTGGCCGTCGAACCAGGTGTAGCAACCAATACACAGGCCAATCAGGACAACCACCGGCAGCATCGACCAAGGCAGCCGGTCACCGCCACCGCCCTGCCACAACAGGCAAGCCATGCCACAGGGGATCAGCAGGATGCCGATGATCTGCTGCTGGCTCAGCGATTCGCCGGCAAAGGCCAGGGTCAGCCCCAGCACCACCAACGGCGACAGCCCGCGCATCAGAGGATAGACCAGCCCCAGGTCGCCCACGCGGTAGGCCTGGATCAACAGGAAGCGGTACAACTGCTCGGCCAGCGCCGAAGCCAGAAGCCAGGGCCAGATATTAGTCGGCGGTACCGCGGCGAAGGGCACCGCCAGCACCGCGAAGGCCAACGCCACCGTATCCATGCTGGCGATCACCAGCAGGCGCTCGCCGCTGAATTTGATCAGGGTATTCCAGGTCGCATGCAGCAGGGCAGCGACCAACACTAGGGAAGTTGCCAGCACGCGAAATCGTCCTTGCCTTCGAGTCAGATTCGTTTGCAGCACTATACATTGGGTAAAAGGTACGACTAAGGAAAAAGACTACAAACTCTGTGGAAGTTTCAATACGCCTTGCAAGCCGGGGCTTACCCCAAAACGCAATACACTCATCGCTCGCTGTGCCGCATGGAAACGCGTGATACCTCAAGGCGGCCACCCAAACGGAAACACACTCGCTTACGAAACGCGATTGACGCTTCAGGCTTTCCAGGATTAGGATCGCCGTAACGCATGGGGTTACCCGTGCCTACCTTCCGAGCCCCGCGATGCGCAAGCATGCGGGCTTTCGTGTTTCTGGGCCAAGGACACCCAGAAATCATGACGCATTATGTGGCCTACCTCGACGAATTCGGCCATGTCGGGCAATACATCTCGCGCACTCATACCCAGTTCAAGACCAGTCCAGTGTTCGGGCTGGGTGGGGTGCTACTACCTGCAGAAGAAGTACGGGAGTTCGCCATCTTCTTCTATCAGCTGAAATGCCAGTTACTTGCCTGGGATATAAACCATGAAAACCCCAGAAGCCTCCCTCCCTATCAATGGGAAAAGAAGGGCTCAAAGTTATTCACGACACGTAACGTCACACAATATCGATCGTTGAGACAGGCAACGTTTCGCCTGCTCAACCACATCAGAAAGATTGGTGGGTATGTCATTTATGCGGGTGAACATAAGACCGGCCCGGCCAGGCAGCACGACGCGACCAAGACATTCAGACGCCAACTGCTGCATGCGGTGCGAACGATCGATCGTTACTGCACGCAGTCCCGCTCAACCTTCATGCTCCTGCTGGATGAGCAGCGTGCTGGCAACGAGTGGCGTGAGCAAAATGTAGAAGCCTGCACCCTGGCAATGTTCGAGGATCCCGCAGAAAAATGTCGGAGCCTGATAGAGCCGCCGCTGCAGGGCGAAAGCCACCTCTTCCAGACCCTGCAATGCGCAGACTGGATCTGCGGCCTTGTAGGTCGTTTGATGGCAATGGCTGTCTCGCCCGAGGAATATCCCGACTGGGAGCCTTTCGACAGGTACTTCTCGATACGAATCGCCGAGGTCGCCCTACCGGGCTCCGGCTTGCAGCACCAGCCCGTCGAGCCAGAAAGCCATGAGTGCTCGACAGCAAGAACCGAAGCATGATGAAACCCGATGGAAACCTCACAACAGAAACGCGGTCTACCTGCACAGTCAAATAGTGTGTCCCGAACCCTGCGCCAGGTCATCAAAGAACTGCCCGAGCCATTCGGGTTACGACTTGGAAGCCACTGTTACAGGATTCGGGATGCTTGAACTAGTTGCCGCGTTTATCTGCCTCACCACCCTCCTCACCTATGTAAATTACCGTTTCATCGGCCTGCCCCCTGCCATCGGCGTGATGGTCACGGCGCTGCTGTTTTCCCTGATGCTGCAGGGCCTGAGCCTGATCGGCTTCCCTGGCCTGGAAGCGCGCGTCGAAGGGCTGATGAACCAGATCGACTTCAATGACCTGCTGATGCACTGGATGCTGGCGTTCCTGCTGTTCGCCGGCGCCTTGCACGTGAACCTTTCCGACCTGCGCAGCTACCGCTGGCCCATCGGCCTGCTGGCCACCGTCGGCGTACTGATTGCCACCGTCGTCATCGGCTACCTGTCGCACTGGGTGTTCGCCCTGTTCGGCTGGCAAGTGCCGCTGATCTACTGCCTGCTGTTCGGTGCGCTGATCTCGCCCACCGACCCGATCGCCGTGCTTGGCGCGCTACGTACCGCCAACGCCTCCAAACCACTGAAAACCACGATCGTCGGCGAGTCGCTGTTCAATGACGGCACCGCGGTAGTGGTGTTCACCGTGTTGCTGGGCATCATCCGTTTGGGCGAAACGCCGAGCATGACCGATACGGCGATCCTGTTCGCCCGCGAGGCCATCGGCGGGGTGCTGTTCGGCGGCCTGATCGGCTATGCCACCTACCGCATGATCAAGAGCGTCGAGCAATACCAGGTGGAAGTGATGCTGACCCTGGCGCTGGTCATCGGCGGCTCGGCAATGTGCTACGAACTGCACGTTTCGGCGCCGATCGCCATGGTGGTGGCCGGGCTGATAATCGGCAACCTGGGGCGCAACCTGGCGATGAACGACATGACCCGTCGCTACATGGACGGCTTCTGGGAGCTGATCGACGACATGCTCAACGCCTTGCTGTTCGCGTTGATCGGCCTGGAGCTGTTGCTGCTGCCTTTCAACTGGATGCACATGGTAGCCGGCGGCGTGCTGGCGCTGGCGGTGCTACTGTCGCGGTTGCTGACCGTGGCCCCGGCGATCGTGCTGCTGCGGCGCTGGCGCCCGGTGCCAAAGGGCACGGTTCGGGTGCTGACCTGGGGTGGCCTGCGCGGTGGGGTATCGGTTGCCCTGGCACTGTCGCTGCCACTGGGCGAGGAACGTGACCTGCTGCTGTCGATCACCTACATCGTGGTGCTGTCGTCGATCCTGGTGCAGGGGTTGAGCATCGGGCGGGTGGTGCGCAAGGTGAGCGCTCAGCCTTGAGAATGCAGGGGCCGCTTTGCGGCCCCAGAATGTTCATTCCACTGCCGAATCCGGGAACTGGTCCTGGATGTACTTGATCTCGGTCCGCCCATGCGCCGCCGGCAACCCATCCTCGCCAAGGTTGACGAAGACCATCTTGTCGACCGTGAGGATGGCCTTGCGGGTGATCTTGTTGCGCACTTCGCACTTGAGGGTGATCGAGGTGCGGCCGAACTCGGTGGCGGTGATGCCCAGCTCGATGATGTCGCCCTGGCGCGAGGCACTGACGAAGTTGATTTCCGATATGTACTTGGTCACCACGCGCTGGTTGCCCAGCTGGACGATGGCGTAGATCGCCGCCTCTTCGTCGATCCAGCGCAACAGGCTGCCACCGAACAAAGTGCCGTTTGGGTTGAGGTCTTCGGGTTTAACCCACTTGCGGGTATGAAAGTTCATCTGTACTCCTGACCTGCTTGGCTAACGTGTAGCAATGATGGCAGAGCGGCCGCTGTCGCTCCATTGAACATCGACTATCGTCGCGATTAATCGACAGAAAACCTTGGGCAAGCCGGCGGGCGCGGCTATAATCTCCGCCGCTTCACATGGCCGCCCACAGCGGCGCCATGCCCGCCACCCGTCCGAGGGGCGCTGCAGCAGGCTAGGCCTGTCAGGCTCGGATGGGGCGTTGCTCGCTCTCGCGGGCGCTTAACGCACAACGGCGCCCATTCGCACACTACGAATGGAGGCTCTCATGAGCGCTGCAAACATGCCTGCTGGTTTTACCGATTACAAAGTCGCCGACATCTCCCTGGCCGCCTGGGGTCGTCGCGAAACCATCATCGCCGAATCGGAAATGCCTGCACTGATGGGCCTGCGTCGCAAGTACCTGGCCGAGCAACCGCTCAAGGGTGCGAAGATCCTGGGCTGCATCCACATGACCATCCAGACCGCCGTGCTGATCGAAACCCTGGTTGCCCTGGGTGCCGAAGTGCGCTGGTCGTCCTGCAACATCTTCTCCACCCAGGACCAGGCCGCCGCGTCCATCGCCGCCGCCGGTATCCCGGTGTTCGCCTGGAAAGGTGAAACCGAGCAAGAGTACGAGTGGTGCCTGGAGCAGACCATCCTCAAGGATGGCCAGCCATGGGACGCCAACATGGTCCTCGACGACGGTGGCGACCTGACCGAGCTGCTGCACAAGAAGTACCCGCAAGTGCTGGAGCGCGTGCACGGCGTGACCGAAGAGACCACCACCGGCGTGCACCGCCTGCTGGACATGCTGGCCAAGGGCGAGCTGAAAGTCCCGGCGATCAACGTCAACGACTCGGTTACCAAGAGCAAGAACGACAACAAGTACGGCTGCCGTCACAGCCTGAACGATGCCATCAAGCGTGGTACCGACCACCTGCTGTCGGGCAAGCAGGCCCTGGTGATCGGCTACGGTGACGTGGGCAAGGGCTCGGCCCAGTCCCTGCGTCAGGAAGGCATGATCGTCAAGGTCACCGAAGTCGACCCGATCTGCGCCATGCAGGCCTGCATGGACGGTTTCGAAGTCGTTTCGCCGTTCATCGACGGTATCAACAACGGCACCGAAGCCAGCATCGACAAGGCCCTGCTGGGCAAGATCGACCTGATCGTGACCACCACCGGTAACGTCAACGTCTGCGACGCCAACATGCTCAAGGCGCTGAAGAAGCGTGCCGTGGTGTGCAACATCGGCCACTTCGACAACGAGATCGACACCGCCTTCATGCGCAAGAACTGGGCCTGGGAAGAGGTCAAGCCGCAGGTGCACAAGATCCACCGCACCGGCGCTGGCAGCTTCGACCCGCAGAACGACGACTATCTGATCCTGTTGGCCGAAGGTCGCCTGGTCAACCTGGGTAACGCCACTGGCCACCCAAGCCGCATCATGGACGGTTCGTTCGCCAACCAGGTACTGGCGCAGATCTTCCTGTTCGAGCAGAAGTTCGCCGACCTGCCGGCCGAGAAGAAAGCCGAACGCCTGACCGTCGAAGTACTGCCGAAGAAGCTCGACGAAGAAGTGGCACTGGAAATGGTCCGCGGCTTCGGTGGCGTGGTCACCCAACTGACCAAGCAGCAGGCCGACTACATCGGTGTCACCGTCGAAGGCCCGTTCAAGCCACACGCCTACCGCTACTAAGCGGCCAGCTTGAAGCGTCAAGCGGCAATCAAAGGCAGACCGTGCCATTGCCGCTTGCAGCTCAAGCATCAAGGATCTTGAACGATGCCCAAGCCAGGCCGGCCATAACCGATCTGGCTTTTACTTGCAGCCTGCCGCTTGAAGCTTGCTGCTAGAGGAACGCCCGATGTCCCAGGAACGCCGTTACAGTTTCGAGTTCTTCCCGACCAAGACCGATGCCGGTCACGAAAAGCTGATGGGCGTCGCCCGCCAGTTGGCCGCTTACAACCCGGACTTCTTCTCCTGCACCTACGGTGCCGGTGGCTCGACCCGCGACCGCACGCTGAACACCGTGCTGCAGCTGGAAAGCGAAGTGAAGATACCTGCCGCGCCGCACCTGTCGTGCGTAGGCGACACCAAGGCCGAACTGCGTGCCCTGCTGGCCGAATACAAGGCTGCAGGCATCAAGCGCATCGTCGCCCTGCGTGGCGACCTGCCATCAGGCATGGGTATGGCCAGTGGCGAACTGCGCTACGCCAGCGACCTGGTCGAATTCATCCGCCAGGAAACTGCCGACCACTTCCACCTGGAAGTGGCCGCCTACCCCGAGATGCACCCCCAGGCCCGCAACTTCGAGGCTGACCTGGCCAACTTCGTGCACAAGGTCAAGGCCGGTGCCGACAGCGCCATCACCCAGTACTTCTTCAACGCCGACAGCTACTTCTACTTCGTCGAGCGCGCACAGAAGCTGGGCGTGGACATCCCGGTGGTACCCGGCATCATGCCGATCACCAACTACAGCAAGCTGGCGCGCTTCTCCGACGCCTGTGGCGCCGAGATCCCGCGCTGGATCCGCAAGCAGCTGGAAGCCTATGCCGACGACACCGCCAGCATCCAGGCATTCGGCGAGGAAGTGATCACCCGCATGTGCGAACAGCTGTTGCAAGGTGGCGCACCGGGCCTGCACTTTTACACCTTGAACCAGGCCGAGCCGAGCCTGGCGATCTGGAACAATCTGCAGCTGCCGCGCTGAAATTTTTTGCAAAATCTGTTTAAGATTTGATTAAGGCTTTGGTCATAGACTAAAGCCTTATTCATTTTCCGGTTAAACAGGTCTTGCCTGCCATGCAGCCCCCTCAGCCATTGCGTCCCCAGCTCGTCTACCTGGCTTTTGGCCCGGCAACCTACCATCAGGAAGCCTGCTTCAGCATCATCAGCGCCCTCTCCCATCTGGGCACGGGCGAAGCCATGGACATTCAGGTTTACACCGACAACCCGCAGCCCTATGCCGGTCTGCCGGTCACCGTGCACCTGTTGGACGAAGCCACACGCCAGGCATGGAACGCGCCTCACGGTTATCACTTTCGCAGCAAGCATGTGCTGTTGCGCCAGGTGCTGCAGCAACACCCGCTGGCAGTGCTGATCGACACCGACACCTTCTTCCGCAAGTCGCCGCTGGAGCTGTTCGCTCGGGTAGCCCCTGGCCGCCTGCTGTGCAATGCCATCGGTGCGCGCTACGGCAGCAACCAGAAGTGCCTGCTGTACAAGAACCTGCTGGCCATCCTCGAGTCCAGAGGCCTGGCTGATTGCCAGATGCCACTGGTCAATTCGGGGGTGATCGGCCTCACCGTCGAAGACGCCGGCACCCTGGACCGCTCCATCGCCATGATGGACGAGTTCCACCCCCTGGCTCGCGAAGCGTATACCCTCGAGGAGTTCTGCCTGGCGGTGGCGGCCTACCGCACGCTGGAATTGGCCGAATGCACAGATGTCATCCACCACTACTGGAGCCGCAAGGCGCAGTTCCGCGCCAAGATTCAGGCCTGGCTGCGCAAGCACGGCCACGACCCACTGAGCCAGGCGGCGCTGGCCGACGTATCCCTGGTCAATGACCAGCTGCCACGGCCGCCGGCCCTGCAACGCCTGGGTTACAAGGCACTGAGCATGACCCTGCCCAGCCACGAGCGCCAGTTCGCCCGCGAGCTGCTTTATGGCTGCTACCCCTACCCCAATGAGTTCGACCGCGCCTGCGCGCCGGCCTGGTGGGACAAGGCCCTGGAAAACCTCAACGCCCGCCATGGCCACGTGGAGCCCGAGCAACTGCGCCAGTGCCTGCGCCACCCGGGGTTGCGCCTGTCGCTGGGCGAGCGGCGCAAGGATATCGAGGCGCACCTGCTGAGGTCATCCCACACTTGAGTGAACCTGTGCCGGCCTCCCACAGGATCTCTGCTGGCTTGCAGGCTCGCGATGTACTTGTGGGAGCGGGTTTACCCGCGAAGAGGCCGGCACAGGAGCACATCATCCTCACTGGCCTTGAACAGGCCGAGCGCGTAATCTCCGGGCATGCCACACATCGCCCGACTGTTCTGGATCCTGTTGCTCGCCTGCCTGAGCCCGCTGGCCCTGGGCGAGCGCCTGCGCCTGGTGACCGACGACTGGGCACCTTATGCGTACCAGCACGACGGCCAACCGCGCGGCATCGACTACGAAGTCACCACACGGGTGTTCGAGCGCCTTGGCGTCGAGGTGGAGTGGGAGTTCCTGCCGTGGAAGCGCTGCCTGGCAATGATCGAGCAGGGCTTGGCCGACGGCATCATGGATATCTTCCAGAACGAGTCGCGCCAGCACTACCTGGTGTACGCCCCCGAGCCCATGTCGGAGGTAGAGTTCGTCCTGTTCCACGCCCGCACTCGACGCCATGCCGTCAAGACTCTCGATGACCTTGCCGGCCTCACCGTCGGCACCTCACCCGGCTACGCCTACGGTGCCGCTTTCAACGAAGCCGCACATTTCCGGCGCGAAGCTGCACCTACCCATGAAGCCAACTTCGGCAAGCTGATGCTGGGCCGCATCGATCTGGCAATCACCGACCGCAAGGTCGGCCATTACCTGCTGCGGCATCTGGGCCTCCAAAAGCAGGTCGAGGAGCTGCCCTTGGTGATCAGCCGCCAGCCCCAGTACCTGGCGCTGGCGCGCAAGCCAGGGCGGGAGGCACTGGCCCAGGCCTTCGCCGTGGAACTGCGGCGCTTCAAGCAGGAACCGGCCTATGCAGCGATCAGCAACCGCTACACAGGCGACATCGGAAACATTCTCAACGCCGTTGAGCAGCAGGAAAGCAGCACAGCGCGATAGCTCTGTTATACTCGGGCCTTCCCGCCCGGCTCACGCCCGGACGCTCGGCCTCGCAACAGGCATCCCGATCGGCATCGACGCACTTTCGCGTCCACCCTCTGCTACCCGGATGTGCAGTGAAAGCCCAGCTGGACCGGACGCGATCGCATCCCACCGATGCCCGTCGCGCCAGGCAGAACATCCCAAACGGGCCCAGCCCACACGAGAACAGGATTGCCCATGTCCTTTGCTTCCCTCGGTCTCTCCGAGGCTCTTGTCCGCGCTATCGAGGCTGCGGGCTATACCCAGCCGACCCCCGTGCAACAGCGGGCGATTCCCGCCGTGTTGCAAGGCCGCGACCTGATGGTCGCCGCACAGACAGGTACTGGTAAAACCGGCGGTTTCGCCCTGCCGATCCTCGAGCGCCTGTTCCCGGCCGGCCACCCCGACAAGTCGCAGCGCCATGGCCCGCGCCAACCTCGCGTGCTGGTCCTGACCCCGACCCGCGAACTGGCAGCCCAGGTGCATGACAGCTTCAAGGTCTATGCCCGTGACCTGCCACTGGTCAGCGCCTGCATTTTCGGCGGCGTCGGCATGAACCCGCAGATCCAGGCCATTGCCAAGGGTGTGGACGTGCTGGTCGCCTGCCCTGGCCGCCTGCTCGACCTGGCCGGCCAAGGCAAGGTTGACCTGGCCCACGTGGAAATCCTGGTGCTGGACGAAGCCGACCGCATGCTCGACATGGGCTTCATCCATGACGTCAAGAAAGTCCTCGCCCGCCTGCCGGCCAAGCGCCAGAACCTGTTGTTCTCGGCCACCTTCTCCAAGGACATCACCGACCTCGCCGACAAGCTCCTGCACAACCCGGAGCGTATCGAGGTCACCCCGCCGAATACTACCGTCGAGCGTATCGAGCAGCGCGTCTACCGCCTGCCCGCCAGCCACAAGCGCGCGCTGCTGGCGCACCTGATCACCCAGGGTGCCTGGGAACAGGTACTGGTGTTCACCCGCACCAAGCACGGCGCCAACCGCCTGGCCGAGTACCTGGAAAAGCACGGCCTGACCGCCGCCGCGATCCACGGCAACAAGAGCCAGAACGCCCGCACCAAGGCCTTGGCCGACTTCAAGGCCAACAGCGTGCGCGTACTGGTCGCCACCGACATCGCCGCCCGTGGCCTGGACATCGACCAGCTGCCGCACGTGGTCAACTTCGAGCTGCCGAACGTAGAGGAAGACTACGTCCACCGTATCGGCCGTACCGGCCGTGCCGGGCGTTCGGGCGAGGCCATTTCCATGGTCGCGCCGGATGAAGAGAAACTGCTCAAGAGCATCGAGCGGGTAACCAAGCAGAAGATTCCTGACGGCGACCTGATGGGTTTCGACGCCAGCCAGGTTGAAGCAGAAAAGCCTGAAGTACGCGAACGCCAGCAGAACAATGGCCGTGGTGGCCGTAACCAGCAGGCCCGCGGCGAAGGCGGCAAAGACGCCAACGGCGGCCGCAAGGACAAGGGCAAGGATAAAGGCAAGGCCAAGCAACAGGCTGCGGACAAGCCGGCCGACAAGGAAAAGAGCGGCGACAAGCAACAGCAGCAACGCAAGCCGCGTGACAAGAAGCCACGCCAGCAGCAACAGCAGGCCAGCAACGGCAGCGTGCCGAAAGTGCCTGCCGACCGTGATCCTGAAGAGTTCCTGGACGACGATATCGACAACTTCGGCAACCGTGCCGACTATGTCAGCCCGTACCAGGGCAAGAACCAGGGCCGCAATCGCCGCCCGGGTGCCAATGCCGGCCAAGGTCAGGGCCAGGGTAATGGCCGCAGCAACACCGGTGGCCAAGGTCGCAACAGCGGCCAGCAGCGCAACGGCGGTGGCGGCGAGAAACGTCCAGCCCGCGCTAACAACGGTGGCGGTGCCCGTCGTGATGGGGGTGGCCGTAGCCGCCCGGCCCGTGACGATGCTGCCCGGCAAGAGCCGGCCGTTCGCAACCCGCGCCAGCCGGAAAAACAGCCAGTGATCATCCGCAAGGAATCCAAGCTCGACCGTTACCCGACGCCTGAGCAGCTGGATGATCTGCCGAGCCGCCCGCGCGGTGAGCGCCCGGCGCTGTTGACCCGCAAGGGCTGACAGAAGCACCGAGGGGGCTGCTTCGCAGCCCTATCGCGACACAAGGCCGCTCCTACAGGGTTACGTAAATCCCTGTAGGAGCGGCCTTGTGTCGCGATAGGGCCGCAAAGCGGCCCCCTCAGTTTTCAGCAGGTAAGAATTACTTCTGCTTCACACCTTCAACACTGATATCCAGGTCCAGGGTCTGCGAGGTAGCGCCCGGGCCCTTGATGCCGAAGTCGTTCAGGTTCAGCGTGGTGGTAGCGTTGAAACCAGCGCGCTCGCCGCCCCATGGGTCCTTGCCTTCACCGTTGAAAGTGGCCTTGAAGGTGACCGGCTTGGTCACACCGTGCATGGTCAGGTCGCCAGTCACGTCAGCAGTCTTGTCGCCAGTCGGCTTGACGCTGGTGGAGACGAACTTGGCTTCGGGGTACTTCTTCACGTCGAGGAAGTCGGCGCTGGCAATGTGCTTGTCACGCTCGGCGTGGTTCGACCACAGGCTGGCGGTTTTCAGGTCGACGTTGATCTTGCTGGCTTCAGGCTTTGCACTGTCCCAGGTGAAGTTGCCGTCGAAGTCCTTGAAGGTACCGTGAATGAAGCTGTAGCCCAGGTGGCTGATCTTCCAGTCAACGAACGCGTGCTGGCCTTCCTTGTCGATCTTGTACTCGGCAGCCATGGCCTGGCCGGCGGAGAGGAGAGCGGTACCGAGCGCCAGAGCGGCAAAAGTCTTTTTCAACATCCTTACTTCCTTCCTTTGCAATTGAGGTTGAGAGTCAAGCTTTGCGGCCCAGCATGCGGGTCAGGGTCGCGTCACGGTCGATGAAATGGTGCTTGAGCGCTGCCAAGCCATGCAGCACGGCAAAAATTACCAAGCCCCAGGCCAGCCAGAGATGGATCACGCCTGCCAGGTCTGCCTGGTCGGGCAGGTCGCTGACCAGTGCCGGCACTTCGAACAGGCCAAACACCGGAATGCCGACACCGTCGGCGGTAGAAATCAGGTAACCGGCGATCATTACCGCGAACAACCCAACGTACAGGGCCAGGTGGCCCAACTTGGCTGCCAAGCGGGTAAGTGCGCCGTGGCTGGCTGGTGCCGGTGGTGGCGGGCTGATGAAGCGCCAGAGCACCCGCAGCAGCATCACCGCCAGCAGCACCAGGCCAATGCTTTTGTGCAGGTCCGGGCCGGCCTTGCGCCAAGGGCTGTAGTAGTCGAGGCCGACCATCCACAGGCCCAGGCCGAACAGGCCGAAGACTGCCAGAGCCACGCCCCAGTGCAGGACGATGCTGACCACGCCGTAGCGAGAAGGTGAATTGCGCAGTTGCATGTTGCGTGTTTCCCCGTGAAAGCTGTGCACAGACTAACGCGTAACGCATCGAATAAAAGCGTAAAAAACTGCTTTGGATTATCGATAAATACGATATGTATTCTGTAAGTTTCCCATTAAGGAAACATTAACGATAGACGGAGCGTTCGCGGTTGCCAGTGCCGCCCCTTTCGCAGCACAAGGCTGCTCCTACAGGACGGCGCAGAACCTGTAGGAGCAGCCTTGCGCTGCGAAGGGGCCAGCACTGTAATAAATCAACCCGCTTTGGCCTGGGTATTGGCCACAGCTTTCTTGGCCGGTTCGGACTTGGCAGTCGCTTTTTTGGTCTGGGCTGGCTTGTGCGCCGGTGCACGCTTGGCAGGTGCAGCCTTGGTAGCAGCAGGCTTGGCCGCTGCTTCCTTGACCACAGGCGCTGGCGCAACCGGGGCCGGTGCGGCTTGCGGGGTTGGCGCAGGTGCCGGCGCCACTGCCTCGGCCTTGGCAATCGGCTCGGCCTTCACCTCAGGCTTGTCCGTCCCGCCAAAAAGGCGCTTGAAGAAGCCCGGCTTATCCTGCTTGGCCTCATCGACCGGCTTCGGCTCGGCCTTGACCGGGGCCTTGTCAGCCTTGTCGCCCTTGTCGGAAGAACCACCGAACATGTTGGAGAAGAACCCACCCTTGCTCTCCTTGGCCGCCACGGCGCCTGCAGCTGCTGCCGCCGCCACCGGTGCCGCCTTGGCCGGGTCGAACGACTTGCCGGCCAGCAGGTCCTGCACCTGGCTGGCCGCGCGCTGGCCACTGCGCAGGGCGCCTTCCAGGGTGCCTGGGTAGAGGGCGTCGGTATGCTCACCGGCAAAGGTGATGCGCTGCACCGGGCGCTCCCACAGGCGCCAGTACTTGCTGATCTGGCCCGGGCCATAGGCCAGGTAGGCGCCGCCGGTACCGGCGTCGGTGCTGTAGCGCTTGACCTCGTAGCCGGTGAACGAGCCACGGGCCTGTGGGTAGAACGCATGCAGGCGGATCAGCACCTGGTCGACCATCTGTTTGTCGCCGAACGCCTGCAGCAGGCGGGCGTTGTCGCCCGACAGGTTGATCACCACGTTGGCGCCACCCTTGAGCGCGGGTTCGATCCACAGCATACCCAAGCCTGCGTTACTGAAGATTTCGCCCGACATGCGCGCCCGGCTTTCCCATACCGGCTTCTTGAACTTGAGCATCAGCTGGTCGCGCCAGCCATAGTTGGTACCCTTCAACGCCGCCAGGTGCTGGCTGTCCAGGCCCGGGGTCATCTGGATCTTGGCCAGGGCGCGCAGGGGCACGGCCATGACCAGGTAATCCGCCTGGTAGCCGACGCTGCCGACCTTGACCGTGACACCGTCCTTGTCCTGGACGATGGAGGTCACGGGTGAACTGGTCTTGATGGTCTTCAGTTGCTTGACGAACGCTTGGGCCAGCACCGGGCTGCCACCAGGCAGGCGCGCGGCACGCAGGTCACGGTCGCTGACGCCGCGATACACGCGGTTCTGCTGGGCAAAATACAGCAGCGACAGGCGCGATGGCTCATCGTAGCGGGTACGGATCTGCTGGTTGACCAGCTGGCGGGCGGTGGTCGGCAACTGCAGCTTGTCCAGCCAGGTGGAGACGTTGATCTGGTCGAGGGCGAACAGCGTGCTGTTGGCTTGCGGGTTCAGCGGGTCTTCGATCGAACGGGCCAAGTCATCAAGGGTTTTCTCGTAACGCTTGAGCGCCTCGGCAGTGGCCGGTTGCTTGGTAGCCAGGTCGGTGGCACTGAAATACTCGCCGTCGATCAGGTAACCGGGGGTACGCACGAACTCCGGTGCCGGCAGTGTTTCAAGTTTGAAACGGTCGAGGTACTGGTTGAGCACCGGCTGCGCCTTGGCGTTGCCGATCCACTCGCTGGTGGCCAGGCCCGAGCGCCCGCCCATGCCTGCCTTGGCTTCCAGCAGCGTCACCTGCCAGCCTTTGTTCTGCAGCTCGTAGGCGGCCGTCAGGCCCGCCAGGCCGCCACCCACGACGATCGCCGAAGGTGTCTTGTCCTTTGCCAGCGCGGCGCCGCTGGACACACCAATCAATACCAACGCGCACAGGCGCACCCAAGCAGCAGCCATGTCGGCGAACTCCGAGTCAGGGGGTTACAGAAACGTGGAGAGGCAGGAATGCCCCGGGAGAGATGCGTTAAGAATACGTCAGGTCTACCGACCCTGCCAGCGCAGTGACATCAAGTCCTTTTCGCCACAGACATTTTTGCCTGCAGCGTTTCCACGCGGTAGCAAGCGTAGCTGGCAACCCGATGAACAGCGGCGGTTGTCCTGCCCTGCGGCATTGCTTAGGCTTACGCGGTCGAACCAAGCCGCAAAGCCAGGAGAAGTGCCCATGGGCCTCAATGATCAGTGGATGCAACGCGACCTCAAGGTCCTGTGGCACCCCTGCACCCAGATGAAAGACCACGAGCAGCTGCCGCTGATCCCGATCAGGCGCGGCGAAGGCGTGTGGCTGGAAGACTTCGAAGGCAAGCGCTACCTGGATGCGGTGAGCAGCTGGTGGGTCAACGTGTTTGGCCACGCCAACCCGCGTATCAACCAGCGCATCAAGGACCAGGTCGACCAACTGGAGCACGTGATCCTGGCCGGTTTCAGCCACCAGCCGGTGATCGAGCTGTCCGAGCGCCTTGTAGCCATGACCCCGGCCGGCCTCGACCGGGTGTTCTATGCCGACAACGGTTCGTCGTGTATCGAAGTGGCGCTGAAGATGAGCTTCCACTACTGGCAGAACGTCGGCAAGCCGGGCAAGAAGCGCTTCGTCACCCTGACCAACAGCTACCACGGCGAAACCATCGCCGCCATGTCGGTCGGCGATGTGCCGCTGTTTACCGAAACCTACAAGGCGCTGCTGCTCGACACCCTCAAGGTGCCCAGCCCCGACTGCTACCTGCGCCCCGAAGGCACGAGCTGGGAAGAGCACTCGCGCACCATGTTCCAGGCCATGGAACAGACCCTGGCCGAGCACCACGCCTCGATCAGCGCGGTGATCGTCGAACCACTGATCCAGGGTGCCGGCGGTATGCGCATGTACCACCCGGTGTACCTCAAGCTGCTGCGCGAGGCCTGCGACCGCTACGACGTGCACCTGATCCACGACGAAATCGCCGTGGGCTTCGGCCGCACCGGCACCATGTTCGCCTGTGAACAGGCCGGTATTCGCCCGGACTTCCTGTGCCTGTCCAAGGCCCTGACCGGCGGTTACCTGCCACTGGCCGCCTGCCTGACCACCGACAAGGTGTACCAGGCGTTCTACGACGACTACCCAACCCTGCGTGCGTTCCTCCACTCGCACAGCTACACCGGCAACCCGCTGGCCTGCGCCGCGGCGCTGGCGACCCTGGATATTTTCGAGCAGGACAACGTGATCGAGGCCAACAAGGCCCTGGCCACACGCATGGCCAGCGCCACCGCGCACCTGGTCGACCACGCGCATGTGGCCGAAATTCGCCAGACCGGCATGGCACTGGCCATCGAGATGGTCCAGGACAAGGCCGGCAAGGTCGCCTACCCGTGGCAGGAGCGTCGTGGCCTGAAAGTGTTCGAGCATGCCCTGACGCGTGGCGCCCTGCTGCGCCCGCTGGGCAGCGTGGTGTACTTCCTGCCGCCGTATGTGATTACGCCAGATCAGATCGACTTCCTGGCAGAAGTGGCCAGCGAAGGCATCGACATTGCCACCCGCGATAGCGTCAGCGTGGCCGTACCGGCCAACTTCCACCCCGACTTCCGCGACCCGGGCTAAGCCCGGAAGCCCGCCGCGTACTCTGTGGGAGCGGGTTCACCCGCGAATGCAATAGTGGAGTCACCGCCGCATTCGCGGGTGAACCCGCTCCCACAGGGACCACCTTCTCCCTTTAGCTTGAGCTCAACCATGAGACTGTCCCGCTTTTTCATCGACGCCCCCCTGAGCCTTGGCGAGCATGACCTGCCCGAAGCCCAGGCCCACTACATCGGCCGCGTACTGCGCATGGCCCCCGGCGACGCCGTGCAGCTGTTCGACGGCAGTGGCCAGGAGTACCGCGGCCAGTTGCTCGAAGTGGGCAAGAAAACCGTGCGCGTCAGCCTCGACCAGGCCCTCGCCGGCCAGGCCGATTCACCACTGCACGTACACCTCGGCCAAGGCTTGTCCCGTGGCGAGCGCATGGACTGGGCGATCCAGAAAGCCACCGAGCTGGGCGCCAACGAAATCACCCCGATCGTCAGCGAACGCTGCGAAGTGCGGCTGAAGGACGAACGCGCCGACAAGCGTCTGGCCCACTGGCGACAGGTGGCAATCAGCGCCTGCGAACAATGCGGCCGCTCGACCTTGCCGGTCATCCACCCGCCAGTGACCCTGGCCGAGTGGCTGAGCAGTGCCAAGGCCGACCTGAAACTGGTCCTGCACCCGGTGGCCGAACCGCTCACCAGCCATGGCAAGCCGGCCACCCTGGCCTTCCTGATCGGCCCCGAAGGCGGCCTGAGCGAAGCGGAGGTCGAGCAGGCCAAGGCTGCCGGTTTCCACGCCGCACGCCTCGGCCCACGCGTGCTGCGCACCGAAACCGCACCGGTGGTGGCACTGTCGGTGGCACAGCAACTGTGGGGTGACTTTTAACTAACGCACGTAGAACGACACCGCCACGAAATGCATGAGGCTGCCGGCGATCACGAACAGGTGCCAGATGCCATGCCAGTGGCGGAAGCGGCTGTCGAAGGCGAAGAAGATGATGCCGACGGTGTAGAACACCCCACCGGCAGCCAGCCAGGCAAAGCCGGCGCTACCGAGCGAGTGCAGCAGCGGCTTGACCGCCACCAGCACGATCCAGCCCATCACCGCATAGATGATGATCGACAGGATGCGCGCCTCGGAGCGCGGCTTGATCTCCTGCAACATGCCGATCACCGCCAGCCCCCAGACCACCCCGAACAGGCTCCAGCCCCAGGGCCCGCGCAGGCTGACCAGGCAGAACGGCGTGTAGCTGCCGGCGATCAGCAGATAGATCGACAGGTGATCGAGCTTGCGCATGATCACCTTCGCCCGCCCGCGAGTGCTGTGGTACAGGGTAGAAATGCTGTACAGCAACAGCAAGGTGCTGCCGTAGATGGAGAAACTGACGATCTTCCACGGGTCGCCCTGCAGGCCCGCGACCACGATCAGCCAGATGGCACCGATACAGGCCAGGACGGCACCGACCAGGTGGGTCCAGGCGTTGAAGCGTTCACCGTAGTACATGCAAACACAGACCTCCTGAGGTGGGCTGGGTTCCTGCGTCCTTCTGTACCGGCCTCTTCGCGGGTTTACCCGCGAAGAGGCCCTGTGCCTTACATCCTAACCAATCTCAGGTTGCAATTGCGCGTCACGCACCAGCCGTTCCAGCCCGGCCAGGTCCGGCACACGCGCTACCTGTTCGCCCACCTGCACCGCCGCCAGTTCCAGGCGACCCAGCGCCACGTCCACGTAGTTCAGCTGGCTGTCCAGCTTGCAGGAGCGCGGTATGTCCTGCAGCAACAACGCCAGGTAGCGCAGGCCGGTATCACCCAAGGCATTGAGCACCACCACGCGTGCCCGCTCGCCGCAGGGTGTCTCGCCACCGCACGCGGCTTCGAAGCCGATCAGCGGCAGGCGCTGCTGGCGCCAGTCGATCCAGCCCAGGTGCCAGGCCGGCTCGCCGCGTTGGCACACCACGTTGCGCTGGCCACTCAACTCCGCCACCGCCACGTTGGGCAACACCAGGGTACGGTCGCCCAACGGCAGCAAAAGCCCGGTCAGGCTGCTGCGTTGGCCGGCGATCAGTTCAAGCATGGGTCTGGCTCCAGTGGGCAATGCTCTGCAACAGGACCGACTCCTGGTACGGCTTGCCCAGGTATTCGTTGACGCCGATGGCCATGGCACGGTCGCGGTGCTTCTGCCCGGTGCGCGAAGTAATCATTATGATCGGCAAGTCTTTCAGTCGTTCATCACGGCGGATACGTGTGGCCACCTCGAAGCCGTCCATGCGCGGCATCTCGATGTCCAGCAGCAACACATCGGGGCGGTGTTCTTCCAGCAGGGCCATTGCATCGACCCCGTCCTTGGCCGTCAGCACACTCATGCCGTGGCGTTCCAACAGGCGGCTGGTGACCTTGCGCACAGTCACCGAATCGTCCACCACCATTACCAGCAACGCCCGCCGTGGCGCCGGGCCGAACACCTGGCGCCGAGCCGCACCGCCACCCGGCAGGCGCGCCAGGCGCCGCTGCTGACCACGCAACTGGCCCAGCAGGTCGAGAATCAGTACCACCCGACCATCGCCCAACAGCGTTGCCCCCGACAACCCGGCAACTGCGGCAAACTGCGGCCCCAGGCTCTTCACCACGATCTCGCGGCTGGGCGACAGGCTATCGGCCTGGATGGCGAACGACTGCTCCTGGGAATGCACCAGCAGCACCGGCAGCGGCACGCTCTGCCCGAGCAATGCCGGGCGCGGCATGCCCTGCAGCAGCTCACCCAGGTAGCGCAGCTCGTATTCGTGGCCGGCGTACACATAACGCGGGGCGTCCAGCTGGTAGCACGCCGCCAGTTCGGCCGGCGGCACGCGGACGATGCCCTCGATGGTATTCAGCGGAATGGCGTACTGCTCTTCGCCCAGGTGCACCATCAGCGCGCGGTTCACCGACACGGTGAACGGCAGGCGGATCAGAAAGCGCGCGCCCTTGCCCTGGGCTGACTCGATACTCATCGAGCCGCCCAGCTGCTTGACCTCCTCGTGCACCACGTCCATGCCCAGGCCACGCCCGGAAATCTGAGTAATCTTCTCGGCAGTGGAAAAGCCCGGGCGCAGAATGAATTGAAGGATCTCGTGATCGCTCAATTGCGCCTGCGGGTCCAGCAGGCCGCGCTTGATGGCCTTGCGGCGCACCGCTTCCAGTGGCACGCCGGCACCGTCGTCGGTCATTTCGATAACGATATCCGCGCCTTCGTGCAGCAGATTCAGGTGAATGGTGCCCTGCTCCGGCTTGCCCGCAGCCAGGCGCATTTCGCGGCTTTCCAGGCCATGGTCGACGGCGTTGCGCAGCATGTGCTCCAGCGGTGCCACCATACGTTCGAGCACGCTGCGGTCGAGTTCACCCTCGGCATTGCCGACCACCAGCTCCACCTGCTTGCCCAGCTCGCTGGCCACCTGCCGTACCACACGCTGCAAGCGCGGCACCAGGCGCTCGAAGGGTACCATCAGGGTAGCGGTCAGGCCTTCCTGCAACTGGCTGTTCACCCGCGCTTGCTGCTGCAGGAGGCTGTGGGCTTCCTGTGCGCGCTGTGCCAGGGTTTCCTTGAGGTCGAGCAAATCCGAGGCGGACTCGAACAAGGCCCGCGACAGCTGCTGCAGTTGCGAGTGGCGGTCCATTTCCAGCGGGTCGAAGTCGTCATAGGCATCGCCTTCGAACTGCTGCCGGCTGGACATCCGCCCTTGGGTCTCGATATCCAGGCGCAGCAACTGGTCGCGCATGCGCTCGAGGGTGGTTTCCATCTCGTTGAGGGTGAACTGCGCATCGTTCACCTGCTGCTCGATGCGCCCACGGATGATCGAGTGCTCACCGGCCAGGTTGCCCAGGTCGTCGAGCAGCTCGGCATCGACCTTGACCATGTCGCCCGGTGCCCGCTCCGGTGCCACCGCCGGGGCCTCACTGGTTGCGGCTTCGACCGGCCCCTGGCCGGCGGCGCTATCGGCCAGGGCCGAGAAGCTGAAGTTGCGGATGTAGTCGATCAGCGCGGTGGCGGCATGCAGCGGTTGCCCCAGGCGCACGGCATCGAGCATGTGCGCCAGGCGGTCATGGCAGTTCTGCAGCAAGGCGAACAGTGGCGCGCTCGGTGGCATACGGCCTGCGGCCAGCAGTTCGTAGAGAAACTCCAGCTCGTGGGCCAGGTCGCCGATCGGCGCAATTTCGACCATGCGCGCCACACCCTTCAGGGTGTGCAGGTCGCGCATCAGGTTGTCCACCTCGACACTGTTGCGCGGGTCGGCCTGCCAGCGCGCCAGGGCTGCGGCGGCACTCTCGACGATGTCCGAGCTTTCTTCGAGGAAGACTTCCAGCAGCTCTTCGCCTGGGCTTTCCGGCTCTTCGACCAGCGGCTCGGCCACAACCGGCAGCAAGGGGTTGTGCGCAGGCCCCAGGCCAAGGGTATCGGCCAGGTCCATGTCCGGATGCAACGGCGTGACCGTGTCGATGCCCACCAGGCCAGTGGCCTCCGGTGCCAGGGCCTGGCCAAGCAGGTGGCGCAGGCTGTCGACCAGCTCTGGCCTTGGCGGGATGTCCTGCCCGGCCGCCACTTCGTCGAGCATGTCCAGCAGTGCTTCATGGGCCCGCTGCACGTGGGCGAAGAACCGTGCATCGGCGGGCAGGCTGCCCTCCTCCACGGCGCCGTACAAGTCGAGCAAGGCCTCGCACACGTCATCCATCTGCCACAGGTCGGCCAGATGCGCGGCGTGGCCCAGGGTAGTCAGTTCGTCGAGCAGGGTGTCCAGCGCATCGCGCTGGCCGGGCTGTTCCTGCCAGCGCGACAGCAACGACTCGGCATCAAGCAGGATATCCATGGCCTGGGCCAGGAAACTGGCAATCGATTGCGGGTCGCGCTTGCTGCGCCGCCCATGCTGCGGGTCGTCATGCAAGCTGGCCAGGTGCCCGTCAACCGCCTGGCCGACCTGCTCGATCAGTTCTGCGGCACCGGGGATGGCTGCCAACGGCGTGCTGTCGAGTTGCACCAGGCCCAGGTGGAACAGCGAGCGCGCAGCTTCCAGCCATTCGATCTCGGCCATTCGCAGGGGCAGTTGGTGGCCCTTGTATTCACGTGCCAGGCGGTCGAAGGCGGTGGCCAGTTCGGCGACCGGCATCACCCCGGCCATGGCGGCACTGCCCTTGAGCGTGTGCAGGGCGCGCTGCAGGCCATCGCTGACCTGCGTATCGTGGCCGTCGGCGCCCTGCAGGAAAGCATCCAGGCTGGCCAGGTGGCCCTGCGCCTCGCTGCGGAAAATGTCGAGCAGTTGCGGATCGAGGCCGTCGATGTCGGCCGCCACCGGGGCATCGTTTTCGGCGAGGGCATGCAGGTGCCCGGCCAGTTGCTCGATTTCCGTCAGTTGCGGCAACTGGCCTGCGGCGAAGTCGGCCAGCAGGTCGGGCAGGTAGACGAATACCTGCTGCAGGGCCACCACGCCTTCCGGGCTGAGCACGCTGCGGCCCTCGAGTACCCGGTTCAGCAGGTGTTCTGCGCCCCAGGCCAGCTCGGCCACCGCCTCGGCATGCACCATGCGGCCGCTGCCCTTGAGCGTATGCAAGGCGCGGCGTACTTCTCCCAGTGCCTCGCGCTGCTGGTTGTCGGCACGCCAGCGCAACCAGTGGCGCTCGATTTCCGGCAGCAGTTCACCGGCCTCGTCGAGAAACACTTCACGCAGCTCGTCATCGATGCCATCAGCGCTGCCATCCTGGCCTGCGGTGGCCTCGACCATCGCGCAGTGCACACCCAGTGTCGCCAGGCTGGCGCGCGCCATGTCGATGAAGGGCTGGCCATCCGCCAATGGGTCCGCCACCCGCCATTGCAGGTAGCATTCGGCGGCGCTCAGAGCCTCGGCCAAGTGCGTCAGCTCATCGGCTGGCGGCTCCACCTCCAGGTGCTGCAGCCACCGCTGCACATAGCTGGCGCAACCGGCAAACAGCTCGGCCACGGTCGGCAGCATCAACATCGCCAGTGCACCACGAATCTGCTGCAACAGCCCTGGCAAAGGTTGCAGGCGTTGCCGAGGCCAGCCGGATTCCAGGCAATCGCCGATCAGGTCCTTGGCCTGCTGCAGCACATTCAGCGACTCGTTCAACACCAGCTGGCGGATTTCGGCCAGGTCCGAGCCCGGCAGGCCGCCCTGGCCGTTTTCCTCCAGCGGGCCGACCATGCCATTGAGCGTGGCCTCCACGTACAGCAGGGCCCCCGCTACATCCATCAACACCGCGTCGTCCACGGCCCGCTCGCCCTGGGCCAGGGCCTGCAGCGCCAGCACCTGGTCGATGATCACCCGGCGTGGCTGCTGGAAACCAAGCACCGCCAGGGTGTCGGCCACGTGGCGCAGCGGTGCCAGCAGGGCATCGAGCTGCTCGCTGTGCTGGCGATCGCCACGCACGAACTGGTCCAGGCGTTCCTTGATGCGCATCAGGTCGTCGCACAGCGCGGTCACCACCGAACGCAGGGCATCGCGGCCAGCCCCTGCCTGCAGCTGCTCGCGCCAGTTGCCCAGCGACAGGTCGAGGTTGGCCAGGTCGTCGGCACCGGCAAAGCGTTGGGTGGCGCCGCTGATCAGGCTGGCCTGGGCCAACGGCTCCTCGCCACGGCAGGCACGCAGTTGGTTGAGCAGCGGCAGCATCACCAGTGGCAGGTCGTGGCGGGCGCCGCGCAGGCGTTCCAGATACGATGGCAATTGCTCCAGGCCGCGGAACAACGCGCCCAGGCAATCACCGCGGGGGCTGACCTGACCATCGGCCAGGGCCTTGGCGAACAGCTCCAGTTCTTCAGCCAGGCGCGTGGCACCGCGCAGTTCGAGCATGCGCAGGCAGCCGTGCACCTGGTGCAGGTTGTCGACCACGAATGCCAGCATTGACAGGTCGCCAGGCTCGCCGGCAAAGCGCTCCAGCGCCTGGCGCGCCTGGCCCAGGCAGTCGAGGATGGCGGCTTTGGTCCAGGCCAGCGCCACGGTGTCGTGGCGCTCGGGGCTTACAGCTGCTACAGCCATGGGCATTCCTCGGCGCGGCTCTTCAGTAGGGCTATTCACTTGGGTTCTGCTGGTGGTGGCAGGGTGAACCCGGACACCGAACGGCGCATCTCGCTGGCCATGCGTGCCAGGTGGCGGATGCTGTCGGCAGTGGCGCCGGAGCCGGCGGAGGTCTGCGCGGTAATCTGCTGGATGACCGCCATGGTGTGGGAGATCTGCCCGGCAGACGAAGTCTGCAGCTGGGCGGCATCGGAGATGCTGTGGATAAGGTCGGCGAGGTTCTGCGAGACGCCTTCGATCTCGGCCAGCGCCACCCCGGCATCCTGGGCCAGGCGGGCACCGCGCACCACCTCGGCGGTAGTCTGCTCCATGGAGATCACCGCCTCGTTGGTGTCGGCCTGGATGGTGCGCACCAGCGCTTCGATCTGCCGGGTGGCCGATGACGAGCGCTCGGCCAGGCGCTGCACTTCGTCGGCGACCACGGCGAACCCACGGCCGGCCTCGCCGGCCAGCGAGGCCTGTATCGCCGCGTTGAGGGCGAGGATGTTGGTCTGGTCGGCAATGTCGTCGATCAGGCTGACGATATCGCCGATTTCCTGGGAGGACTCACCGAGGCGCTTGATCCGTTTGGCGGTGTCCTGGATCTGTTCGCGAATGTTGTCCATGCCGTTGATGGTGTTGTGCACCACCTCGTTGCCCTTGTTGGCGATCGCCACCGAGCGCTCGGCCACCTTGGCCGACTCGTAGGCATGCGCCGAAACCCGGTCGATCGATTCGACCATGTCGCCAACCGCCTCGGAAGCCTCGCTGATCTGCTCGGCCTGGTGCTCCGAGGCCTTGGCCAGCTGGCGTGCGGTGTTCTGTGTGTCCTGCACGGCGGCAGCGACCTGCACGGCACTGTGGTTGATGGTGGCGACCAGGTCGCGCAATTGGTCCACGGAATAGTTGATCGAGTCGGCAATGGCGCCAGTGAAGTCCTCGGTCACCGATACGGTCACGGTCAGGTCGCCGTCAGCCAGCTCTTCGATTTCGTCGAGCAGGCGCATGATCGCCTGCTGGTTGCGTTCGTTCTTTTCCGCCGTCTCACGCAGCTGGCGGTTGGTGGTGCGTACCATGACCAGGCCGATGAGGATGATCGAAGCCAGCGCCAGAAGGCCCAGGACATAGCCGCCGACGGTGTCGAGCGTGCGCCCGCCGGCCAGGTTCTCGAAACCGTTGGCCAGGTGCGAGGCCTCGTCGAGCAGGGTTTGCGACAGGCTGAAGATGTTGCCCGCAGCCTCGCGCACGCGGAACAGTTCCGGCGAGGTTTCGAGGATTTCATCCACCGAGCCGGCAACGAACTGGAACAGCTCTGCAATTTCAGCCAGGCGCGCACGGGCATCGGCGTCCTCGACACGGGTCACCTGGATCGCCGCGTTGCCACTGAGCATGCCCTCGAGCACCTGGCCGAAGCGCCCGGCATCGCGGCCGAAGGCATCCGCCGCCTGGGCCGCGGCGTCGTCACCGGCCAGCACAGTGTTGACCGAGCCGAGAATGCGTTCGGCCAGCAGCAACTGGCGCTGGGCCACCGCCACCTGGCTGGCCGGGGCGCCACTCTGCAGCAGGATCTCGACCACTTTCTCGTATTCCACCTGCAACTGCGGCACGGTCTCGGCCAGGGTCGCCGCCACCTGGTGCAGCGACAGCACGGTCTGCTCGCTGGCCAGGATGGTGTCGGTGTTCTTGCGCAGGTTTTCCCAATCGCGGCGTACCGCTTCCATTTCGTCACGCACCATGGGCGGCGCAGGTGGCAGGCCGGTGGACTTGTCACCTTCACGCAGGTAGCCCCAGCGCCGTTCGAAATCGTTGCGCGCGTCCGACAGCAGCTTGAAGGCCAGGGCCTTGCCGGTGGCGGCTTCGGTGGCGTTCTTGGCGATGCGCTGCGACAGCACCCGCAGTTCGCCGGCGTGGCCGATGTACTGCTTGTCGTAGTTGGACTGGGTGTTCAGGTAGGCAAAGTTGGCGAACAGCAGAATGATCGACAGGATCAGGATCAGGAACAGCACGGTGATCTGCGCGATGCTGCGGGTACGTGGGGTCACGGTGGTGACGGGGGTGGCAGGCTTGTTCACGTTCGCAGGTCCTATAACGCCACATCGAGAAAGCCCGGCGCCTGGGCCAGGGCGAAGGGGCTGAAGATCGCCCAGTTGCGTTCACGCGGGAAGTGCCCCTGCACGAAAGGTGCAGCGGCGCGGATCAGGGGCTGTGGCGGCGACAGTTGCAGGCTGTCGAGGGCAAAGTGCTGCAGGCCCAGCACCTCGTCTACCAGCAGACCGACGAACAGGTCCTCGTGGTCCAGCACCAGCACCCGCCGCTGCTTGCCCGGGGCGGCGTGGCCCAGGCCGAAGAAACTGCTCAGGTCCATCACCGGTAGCAGCCGTCCGCGCAGGTTGGCTACCCCGCACACCCACGGCTGCACGCCGGGGACGCGGCTGCTGCGCGGTTCGCGCAGCACCTCGGCAACCTCGCCCATGGGCGCGACGAACCATTGCCCGGCTATGCGGAAGCCGATGCCGCTCCACTGTTGCAGGCGGTTGTCCTGCGGCGGCTGGTCGGCGACCAGCAGGCGGCAGCGCCGGTCGATGTCCAGCAACAACTCGAAGGCGGTCAGCGACGCGCCCTGCGGGCGGGTGGTCAAGCCCCGAGCACTTCTTTGAGCTTGGCGATCAGCGCGTCCTCTTCCACCGGCTTGGTCAGGAAGTCACGAGCGCCCTGGCGCGTGGCCCAGATACGGTCGGTTTCCTGATCCTTGGTGGTGACCACGATCACCGGGATGGTGCTGGTTTCCGGGTCCTTGCTGAGCTGACGGGTTGCCTGGAAGCCGTTCATGCCGGGCATCACGATGTCCATCAACACCGCGTCGGGCTTGTCCTGCCGTGCCAGGGCCACGCCATCGGCACCGTTGTTGGCCTTGAGCACCTGGTAGCCGTGCTTTTCCAGCCATTCGGTCAATCGGTACATCTCTGTCGGCGAGTCGTCGACAATCAGAACTCGGGCCATGCTGGTTCCCCATCAGGAAAGAAAGACCGTGCCATGGCGAGGCGCGGTCAGGGTGCGTGTTGTTGGGCTGCGGCAAAACCGGGCACGTGGGCGCGGATCGCGTCGAGCAGTTCTTCCTTGCTGAACGGTTTGGTCAGGAACTGGTCGGAGCCGACCACCCGGCCGCGGGCCTTGTCGAACAGGCCGTCACGTGACGACAGCAGAATGACCGGGGTGTCCTTGAAGGCACTGTTGTGCTTGATCACCGCGCAGGTCTGGTAGCCGTCCAGGCGCGGCATCAACACATCGACGAAGATGATGCTGGGCTGGTGGTCGACGATCTTGGCCAGGGCATCGAAGCCATCGCTGGCGGTGATCACCTCGCAGCCCGCTTCACCGAGCAACATCTGTGCGGTGCGGCGGATCGTGCGCGAGTCGTCGATCACCATCACCTTCAGGGGTTGTTCCATCACTTGGGCTACCGTCGCTGCTTATGCCGAATTCCTGGAGCTGCTGCGCAGCCCCAAAGGCCTGTTGTATAGCGCTATGACTGGCATTTTTAGCACACTCCGGGTGGCCGTTCCATCTGCGGCGCCCCTTGACCGGCGGCGTTCACGGCGCCACCCTGAGCCACTTTTCTTTCGATCCATCGCGGCCACGTGCCGCCAAGAGGAACCACCCCATGAGCGTTCGCCTCGGCATTGTCATGGACCCCATCGCGTCCATCTCCTACAAGAAGGACAGCTCGCTGGCCATGCTGCTGGCCGCACAGGCGCGCGGCTGGAGCCTGTTCTACATGGAACAGCGCGATATGTACCTGGGCGCCGGCCAGGCCCGTGCGCAGATGCGCCCGCTAAAAGTGTTCGCCGACCCGGCCCGCTGGTTCGAGCTGGGCGAGGAGCAGGACAGCGCGCTGGCCGAGCTGGACGTGATCCTGATGCGCAAGGACCCGCCCTTCGACATGGAGTTCGTCTACAGCACCTACCTGCTGGAGCAGGCCGAGCGCGAGGGGGTACTGGTGGTCAACCGCCCGCAGAGCCTGCGCGACTGCAACGAAAAACTGTTCGCCACCCAGTTCCCGCAGTGCATGGCGCCTACCCTGGTCAGCCGCCGTGTCGACATCCTGCGCGAGTTCGCCGACAGCCGTGGTGACGTAATCCTCAAGCCGCTGGACGGCATGGGCGGCGCCTCGGTGTTCCGTCACCGCAAGGACGACCCTAACCTGTCGGTGATCCTCGAGACCCTGACCCAGCACGGCGGCCAGCAGATCATGGCGCAGGCCTACCTGCCCGAGATCAAGGACGGCGACAAACGCATCCTGATGATCGACGGCGAGCCGGTGGACTACTGCCTGGCGCGTATCCCGGCCAGCGGCGAGACCCGTGGCAACCTTGCCGCCGGCGGCCGTGGCGAAGCACGCCCGCTGAGCGACCGCGACCGCTGGATCGCCGCCCAGGTCGGCCCGACCCTGCGCGAGAAGGGCCTGATGTTCGTGGGCCTGGACGTGATCGGCGACTACCTCACCGAAATCAACGTCACCAGCCCCACCTGCATCCGCGAGATCGATGCTGCCTACAACACCGATATCGGCGGGCAATTGATGGATGCCATTGATCGCCAGCTGAAGGCGCGCTGACCGCCGACGCACGGCAACAACCCAGAGTGGGGTATGATGCGGGTCCTTTTAGCCTGGCCTGCTGCCCCGCCCTGCGGTTGCTGGAAACCCGATGACGCTGCCCGCTGACATCCCCGCCGACCTGCTGCCCCCCCGTGTTCGCCCGGTGGACCGGCTCGGCTTTACCCTGTTCCTGGCTGCCCTGGTGCACCTGGCGCTGATCCTCGGCGTTGGCTTCAGCGTGGTCAAGCCTGCAGAAATCCGCCACACCATGGACATCACCCTGGCCACCTTCAAGAGCGAGAAACCACCGGAGAAGGCCGATTTCCAGGCCCAGGACAACCAGCAGGGCAGCGGCACCCTGGACAAGAAAGCGGTGCCCAAGACCACCGAACTGGCACCGTTCCAGGACAGCAAGATCAACAAGATCACCCCGCCACCCGCCGCGAAGCCCGAGGTGGTACCGCCCCCTGTCCCGCAGAAGTCGGCGGTAGTGACCACGGCGCCCAAGCCGCAGAAGGTCGAGCCCAAACCCAGGGAAAGCAAACCGCAGCCCAAGCCGGCAGCCCCGGCACCGGACTTCGACAGCTCGCAGTTGTCCAGCCAGATCGCCAGCCTGGAGGCGGAGCTGTCCAACGAACAGCAGATGTACGCCAAGCGCCCGCGCATCCATCGGCTCAACGCCGCCTCGACCATGCGCGACAAGGGCGCCTGGTACAAGGAGGAGTGGCGCAAGAAGGTCGAGCGGGTGGGCAACCTGAACTACCCCGATGAGGCGCGCCGGCAACAGATCTACGGCAACCTGCGCATGATGGTGTCGATAAACCGCGATGGCTCGCTGTACGAGGTACTGGTGCTGGAGTCGTCCGGGCAACCGGTGCTTGACCAGGCGGCGCAGCGCATCGTGCGGCTGGCGGCGCCGTTTGCGCCGTTTACCGGGGACCTGGCCGAGTTTGACCGGCTGGAGATCATCCGCACCTGGCGCTTTGCCCGTGGGGACCGTTTGTCCAGTAACTGAATCAGGGCCGCTTCGCGCCCCATCGCCGGCAAGCCAGCTCCCACAGGGATAGCATGTGGCTTGAGATCGATGCGATCGGTGTGGGAGCTGGCTTGCCGGCGATGGGCTGCACAGCAGCCCCAAAGCAGCCATGCCGAGCACCTTGTCAGCCTCGCCACCTGGCGCCACACTATCCCCCATGAAAACCCTCACGCCGAGCTACCTCAAGCATCAGTTCCTGATCGCCATGCCACACATGGCCGATCCGAACTTCGCCCAGACCCTCACGTACATCGTCGAGCACAACGCCCATGGCGCCATGGGCCTGGTGGTCAACCGGCCGCAGGAGCTGAACCTGGCCGACATCCTCGAGCAGCTGCGCCCGGACGAAATGCCACCGGCCAGCACCTTGCAGGTGCCGATCTACCAAGGTGGCCCGGTACAGACCGACCGTGGCTTCGTGCTGCACAGCAGCGAATGCAGTTTCCAGGCCACCGTGGCGCTGGAAGGGCTGTCGCTGACCACCTCGCAGGACATATTGCTTGCCATCGCCGCCGGGGTAGGCCCGAAACAGAGCCTGATCACCCTGGGCTATGCCGGCTGGGAAGCGGGCCAACTGGAAGCGGAGCTTGCCGACAACGCCTGGCTCAACTGCCCGTTCGACCCTGAAATCATCTTCGGCCTGACCAGCGACCTGCGCCTGGAAGCCGCCGCCGCCAGCCTGGGGATCAACCTGAACCTGCTGACCAGCCAGGCGGGCCACGCCTGATGGCCGAACTGCACCCTGAACTGCGTCTGCTGCTAGGCTTCGACTACGGCAGCAAACAGATCGGCGTAGCCGTCGGCCAGGTGGTCACCGGCCAGGCCCGCGAGCTGTGCACACTGAAAGCACAGAACGGCGTGCCGGACTGGGCCCAGGTGGAAAAGCTGATTGCCGAATGGAAGCCCGACGCTATCGTCGTCGGTCTGCCGCTGAACATGGACGGCACCCCCAGCGAAATGAGCGCCCGCGCAGAAAAGTTCGCCCGCCGCCTGAACGGCCGCTTCAACCTGCCCGTGCACACCCACGACGAACGCCTGACCACCTTCGAGGCCAAGGGCGAGCGCATGGCCCGTGGCGGCCAGCGCGGCAGCTACCGCGACAACCCGGTCGATGCCATCGCCGCCGCCCTGTTGCTGCAAGGCTGGCTGGAGGCCAATACCTGATCATCTTTGCCGCCGGCCCCGCCCGGCGCACCCTTCCGAGGAGCCCGCAATGAGCCTACCCAATCCCGCCGACCTGATTCGGCAGATGGCTGTCGACCTTCGTGCCCACCTGGCGCGCCGGGCAATTACCGAACCGCGCTACATCGGTATCCGCACCGGCGGCGTCTGGGTTGCCCAGGCCCTGCAGGAAGCCATGGGCGACACCAGCCCCATGGGCACTCTGGACGTCTCGTTCTATCGCGACGACTTCAGCCAGAACGGCCTGCACCCGCAAGTGCGCCCGTCCGAGCTGCCGTTCGAGGTCGAGGGCCAGCACCTGGTGCTGGTGGATGACGTGCTGATGAGCGGCCGCACGGTACGCGCCGCGCTCAACGAACTGTTCGATTATGGCCGCCCGGCCAGCGTCACCCTGGTCTGCCTGCTGGACCTGGATGCCGGCGAACTGCCAATCCGCCCGAATGTACTCGGCGCCACCCTGTCGCTGCCCCCCCATGAACGGGTAAAATTGACCGGACCCGCACCGCTCGCCCTCGAGCGCCAGGACCTCGCCTCCGCTTCCGCCCTTTAAGAGTCCCCCGCGATGACGCCAATCGACGCCAAGCGCCCGCTGCAGCTCAATGATCAGGGCCAGCTGCGCCACTTCCTCTCGCTCGACGGTTTGCCCCGCGAACTGCTCACCGAGATCCTCGACACCGCCGACTCCTTCCTGGAAGTCGGTGCCCGGGCCGTGAAGAAAGTCCCGTTGCTGCGCGGCAAGACTGTGTGCAACGTGTTCTTCGAGAACTCCACCCGTACCCGTACCACGTTCGAACTGGCGGCCCAACGCCTGTCGGCAGACGTGATCAGCCTGAACGTGTCGACCTCCTCGACCAGCAAGGGCGAAACCCTGTTCGATACCCTGCGCAACCTCGAAGCCATGGCCGCCGACATGTTCGTGGTGCGTCACTCCGATTCCGGGGCCGCGCACTTCATCGCCGAGCACGTGTGCCCGGAAGTTGCCGTGATCAACGGCGGTGACGGCCGCCATGCGCACCCGACCCAGGGCATGCTCGACATGCTCACCATCCGCCGCCACAAGGGCAGCTTCGAGAACCTGTCGGTGGCCATCGTCGGCGACATCCTGCACTCGCGCGTGGCCCGCTCCGACATGCTGGCGCTCAAAGCGCTGGGCTGCCCGGACATCCGCGTGATCGGCCCGAAAACCCTGATCCCGATCGGTATCGAGCAGTACGGCGTGAAGGTCTACACGGACCTCGCCGAAGGCCTGAAGGACGTCGACGTGGTGATCATGCTGCGCCTGCAGCGTGAGCGCATGGCCGGCGGCCTGCTGCCCAGCGAAGGCGAGTTCTACCGCCTGTTCGGCCTGACCACCGCGCGCCTGGCCGGGGCCAAGCCCGACGCCATCGTCATGCACCCGGGCCCGATCAACCGTGGCGTGGAAATCGAGTCGGCGGTGGCCGACGGCAAGCACTCGGTGATCCTCAACCAGGTCACCTACGGCATCGCCGTGCGCATGGCCGTGCTGTCCATGGCCATGAGCGGGCAGAACGCGCAACGTCAATTCGACCAGGAGAACGCCCAGTGACCATCAGTATTCTCGGCGCCCGGGTCATCGACCCGAACAGCGGCCTGGACCAGGTCACCGACCTGCACCTGGACGGCGGCCGCATTGCCGCCATCGGTGCAGCCCCGGCTGGCTTCAGCGCCAGCCGCACGATCCAGGCTGATGGCCTGGTCGCCGCACCCGGCCTGGTCGACCTCGGCGTGTCCCTGCGCGAGCCGGGCTACAGCCGCAAAGGCAACATCGCCAGTGAAACCCGCGCCGCCGTCGCCGGCGGTGTCACCAGCCTGTGCTGCCCGCCGCAGACCAAGCCGGTGCTGGACACCTCGGCCGTGGCCGAGCTTATCCTTGACCGCGCCCGCGAGGCCGCCAACAGCAAGGTCTACCCGATCGGCGCCCTGACCAAGGGCCTGGAAGGCGAGCAACTGGCCGAGCTGGTGGCACTGCGCGACACCGGCTGCGTGGCCTTCGGCAATGGTCTGAAGGAAATCCCCAACAACCGTACCTTGGCCCGCGCCCTGGAATACGCCGCCACCTTCGACCTGACCGTGGTGTTCCACTCCCAGGACCGCGACTTGGCCCAGGGTGGCCTGGCCCACGAAGGTGCCATGGCCAGCTTCCTCGGCCTGCCGGGCATTCCGGAAACCGCCGAGACCGTGGCCCTGGCGCGCAACCTGCTGCTGGTGGAACAGACCGGCGTGCGTGCGCACTTCACCCAGATCACCAGCGCCCGTGGCGCGCGGCTGATCGAGCAGGCCCAACAGCTTGGCCTGCCGGTGACCGCCGATGTGGCGCTGTACCAACTGATCCTTACCGACGAGTCGCTGCGTGAGTTCTCCAGCCTGTACCACGTGCAGCCACCGCTGCGCACCGCCGCCGACCGTGACGGCCTGCGTGCGGCGGTGAAGTCGGGGGTGATCCAGGCGATTTCCAGCCACCACCAGCCGCACGAGCGCGACGCCAAGCTGGCCCCGTTCGGCGCCACCGAGCCGGGCATCAGCAGCGTCGAGCTGCTGCTGCCGCTGGCCATGACCCTGGTGCAGGACGGCCTGCTCGACCTGCCAACCTTGCTGGCCCGCCTGAGCAGCGGCCCGGCGGCGGCCCTGCGCCTGCCGGCCGGCGAGCTGAAAGTGGGTGGCGCGGCCGACCTGGTGCTGTTCGACCCGCAAGCCTCGACCTTGGCCGGCGAGCAGTGGTTCTCCCGCGGTGAGAACTGCCCGTTCATCGGCCACTGCCTGCCGGGTGCGGTGCGTTATACCTTGGTCGATGGGCATGTCTGCCACGAGGCCTGAGTAACCCTCACTGGCCTCATCGCCGGCAAGCCAGCTCCCACAGGAAATCACTGCCCTCAATGCCTGTGATATCCGTGTGGGAGCTGGCTTGCCGGCGATGAGGCCAGTACAAGGGAACACCTACCATTCATCCCCCACGGTTGAAATCCTTCCCCCCACCCCCATATGAGTCTGCATCAGGCACTTTCGCCCCGCTGCGTGGAGACTCTCCCCTTGACCACCATCGTTTCTGTCCGCCGTAACGGCAAAGTCGTCATGGGCGGCGACGGCCAGGTATCCCTCGGCAACACCGTGATGAAAGGCAACGCCAAGAAGGTGCGCCGCCTGTACCACGGCCAGGTCATCGCGGGCTTCGCCGGCGCCACCGCCGATGCGTTCACCCTTTTCGAGCGCTTTGAAGGCCAGCTTGAAAAACATCAGGGCCACCTGGTCCGCGCCGCCGTCGAGCTGGCCAAGGAATGGCGTACCGACCGCTCCCTGAGCCGCCTGGAAGCCATGCTGGCCGTGGCCAACAAGGACGCCTCCCTGATCATCACCGGCAACGGCGACGTGGTCGAACCCGAAGACGGCCTGATCGCCATGGGTTCCGGCGGCGCCTACGCCCAGGCCGCAGCCCGCGCCCTGCTGAACAAGACCGACCTCTCGGCCCGTGAAATCGCCGAGACCGCCCTGAACATCGCCGGCGACATCTGCGTGTTCACCAACCACAACCTGACCATCGAGGAGCAGGACCTGGCCGACTGATCAGCTGTTCTGGCGCCTCATCCCGGTGATGGGGTTTTTCCACGCTGATTCATTCCGCCCGAGGACCATTTTCATCATGTCCATGACCCCCCGCGAGATCGTCCACGAACTCAACCGCCACATCATCGGCCAGGACGACGCCAAGCGCGCCGTGGCCATCGCCCTGCGCAACCGCTGGCGGCGCATGCAGCTCCCCGCCGAGCTGCGCGCCGAAGTGACCCCGAAGAACATCCTGATGATCGGCCCTACCGGCGTCGGCAAGACCGAAATCGCCCGCCGCCTGGCCAAGCTGGCCAACGCGCCGTTCCTCAAGGTCGAAGCCACCAAGTTCACCGAAGTGGGCTACGTGGGCCGCGACGTCGAGTCGATCATCCGCGACCTGGCCGATGCCGCGCTGAAGATGCTGCGTGAGCAAGAGATCATCCGCGTGCGCCACCGCGCCGAAGACGCCGCCGAAGACCGCATCCTCGACGCCCTGCTGCCGCAAGCGCGGGTCAGCAGCTTCGCCGAAGAAGCCGCGCAGACCAGCACCGATTCCAACACCCGCCAGCTGTTCCGCAAACGCCTGCGCGAAGGCCAGCTGGACGACAAGGAAATCGAGATCGAAGTGGCCGATGCCGTGGGCGTCGAAATTGCCGCGCCGCCCGGCATGGAAGAAATGACCAACCAGCTGCAGAGCCTGTTCGCCAACATGGGCAAAGGCAAGCGCAAGGCGCGCAAGCTGAAGGTTAAAGAGGCGCTGAAGATGGTTCGCGATGAAGAAGCGAGCCGCCTGGTCAACGAGGAAGAACTCAAGGCCAAGGCCCTGGAAGCTGTCGAGCAGCACGGCATCGTGTTCATCGACGAAATCGACAAGGTTGCCAAGCGCGGCAATGTTGGCGGCGCCGACGTGTCCCGTGAAGGCGTGCAGCGCGACCTGCTGCCGCTGATCGAAGGCTGCACCGTCAACACCAAGCTGGGCATGGTCAAGACCGACCACATCCTGTTCATTGCCTCGGGTGCGTTCCACCTGAGCAAGCCGAGCGACCTGGTGCCCGAACTGCAAGGCCGCCTGCCGATCCGTGTGGAGCTCAAGGCCCTGACCCCGGAAGACTTCGAGCGCATCCTGCAGGAGCCGCACGCGTCGCTGACCGAACAGTACCAGGCCCTGCTCAAGACCGAAGGCCTGAATATCGAGTTCCTCGCCGACGGTATCAAGCGCCTGGCCGAGATTGCCTACCAGGTGAACGAGAAGACCGAGAACATCGGTGCCCGCCGCCTGCACACCCTGCTCGAGCGTTTGCTCGAAGAGGTGTCGTTCAGCGCTGGCGACCTGGCCAGCACCCATGACGAAGCGCCGATCCAGATCGACGCGGCGTATGTGAACAGCCACCTGGGTGAGCTGGCGCAGAACGAAGACCTGTCGCGTTACATCCTGTAAGACCGCAGGGGGCCGCCTTGCGGCCCATCGCGACGCAAGGCCGCTCCTACAAGGTAACGCGATCTCCTGTCGGAGCGGCCTTGTGTCGCGATGGGCTGCAAAGCAGCCCCTTGCACAATCCCCCGAATCTCCTGAAGCTGTGCACCATCAGCTCCCGAGAGATTCCGCCCATGGCCCGCCTGCCCACCGCCATCAACCTGCACAAAGCCTCGAAAACCCTCAGCCTCACCTACGCCCCCGGCGAGGTCTACCACCTGCCCGCCGAATTCCTGCGCGTGCACTCCCCCTCCGCCGAGGTTCAGGGCCACGGCAACCCCATCCTGCAGTTCGGCAAGATCAACGTCGGCCTCAGCGGGCTGGAACCTGCCGGGCAATACGCACTGAAACTGACCTTCGACGACGGCCATGACAGCGGCCTGTTCACCTGGGAATACCTCGAGCAGCTGTGCCTGCGCCAGGAACAGCTGTGGGCCGAGTACCTCGACGAACTGCACAAGGCCGGCAAATCCCGCGACCCCGCCGAGTCGGTGGTCAAACTCATGCTCTAGCGCAAGGCCTTCAGGATTTAGAGCGCATTTTCTAAATTCATTTGTTTGAATACCTTACAGACAGCCCAGTGACGGGCTGTCTTGCGCATTACATGAAAGTCGGGTAACCAATGGGGGGGTGGCAAGTTCCCTGCATCAAATTGCAGGTAGCCAGAACCCTCGCAGCACCGCTGTTCCTTATCACTGGTCACCCGAGTAGCAGTACCGGGCTCAGAACTGTGCACCCGCCACAGAAACCGGTACTCGTCTCAGGACAACGGAGCGTCGTAGATGAGTAACAAGAACAACGATGAGCTGCAGCGGCAGGCCTCGGAAAACACCCTGGGGCTGAACCCGGTCATCGGTATCCGTCGCAAGGACCTGTTGAGCTCGGCACGCACCGTGCTGCGCCAGGCCGTGCGCCAACCGCTGCACAGCGCCAAGCATGTGGCCCACTTTGGCCTGGAGCTGAAGAACGTGCTGCTGGGCAAGTCCAGCCTTGCCCCGGAAAGCGACGACCGTCGCTTCAATGACCCGGCATGGAGCAACAACCCACTTTACCGCCGCTACCTGCAAACCTATCTGGCCTGGCGCAAGGAGCTGCAGGACTGGATCGGCAGCAGTGACCTTTCGCCCCAAGACATCAGCCGTGGCCAGTTCGTCATCAACCTGATGACCGAAGCCATGGCGCCGACCAACACCCTGTCCAACCCGGCAGCGGTCAAACGCTTTTTCGAAACAGGCGGCAAGAGCCTGCTCGATGGCCTGTCCAACCTGGCCAAGGACCTGGTCAACAACGGCGGCATGCCCAGCCAGGTGAACATGGACGCCTTCGAGGTGGGCAAGAACCTGGGCACCAGTGAAGGCGCCGTGGTGTACCGCAACGATGTGCTGGAGCTGATCCAGTACAGCCCCATCACCGAGCAGGTGCATGCCCGCCCGCTACTGGTGGTGCCGCCGCAAATCAACAAGTTCTACGTATTCGACCTGAGCCCGGAAAAGAGCCTGGCGCGCTACTGCCTGCGCTCACAGCAGCAGACCTTCATCATCAGCTGGCGCAACCCGACCAAAGCCCAGCGCGAATGGGGCCTGTCCACCTATATCGATGCGCTCAAGGAGGCGGTCGACGCGGTGCTGGCGATAACCGGCAGCAAGGACTTGAACATGCTCGGTGCCTGCTCCGGCGGCATCACCTGCACGGCATTGGTCGGCCACTATGCCGCGCTCGGCGAGAACAAGGTCAATGCCCTGACCCTGCTGGTCAGCGTGCTGGACACCACCATGGACAACCAGGTCGCCCTGTTCGTCGACGAGCAGACCCTGGAGGCCGCCAAGCGCCACTCCTACCAGGCCGGCGTGCTCGAAGGCAGCGAGATGGCCAAGGTGTTCGCCTGGATGCGCCCCAACGACCTGATCTGGAACTACTGGGTCAACAACTACCTGCTCGGCAACGAGCCGCCGGTGTTCGACATCCTGTTCTGGAACAACGACACCACGCGCCTCCCGGCCGCCTTCCATGGCGACCTGATCGAGATGTTCAAGAGCAACCCGCTGACGCGCCCGGACGCCCTGGAAGTGTGCGGCACTCCGATCGATCTGAAACAGGTCAAATGCGACATCTACAGCCTCGCCGGCACCAATGACCATATTACCCCTTGGCAGTCGTGCTACCGCTCGGCGCACCTGTTCGGCGGCAAGATCGAATTCGTGCTGTCCAACAGCGGCCATATCCAGAGCATCCTCAACCCGCCAGGCAACCCCAAGGCGCGCTTCATGACCGGTGCCGATCGCCCGGGTGACCCGGTGGCCTGGCAAGAAAACGCTACCAAGCATGCGGACTCCTGGTGGCTGCACTGGCAAAGCTGGCTGGGCGAACGTGCCGGCGAGCTGAAAAAGGCACCGACCCGCCTGGGCAACCGTGCCTATGCCGCTGGCGAGGCATCCCCGGGCACCTACGTTCACGAGCGTTGAGCTGCAGCGCCGTGGCCCCCTGCGGGGCGCCACGGTGTTCATTTCACCCCATGAGTCACGCGCATGCCGCAACCCTATATCTTCAGGACCGTCGAGCTGGACAACCAGTCCATCCGCACCGCCGTCCGCCCGGGCAAGTCGCATCTGACGCCGCTGCTGATCTTCAACGGCATCGGCGCCAACCTGGAGCTGGTGTTTCCGTTCATCGAGGCGCTGGACCCGGACCTGGAAGTCATCGCCTTTGACGTGCCCGGGGTCGGCGGCTCGTCCACGCCGCGCCACCCTTACCGCTTCCCCGGGTTGGCCAAGCTGACGGCACGCATGCTCGACTACCTCGACTATGGCCAGGTCAATGTCATCGGTGTGTCCTGGGGCGGCGCCCTGGCCCAGCAGTTCGCCCACGACTACCCCGAGCGCTGCAAGAAGCTGGTGCTGGCCGCCACTGCCGCCGGTGCGGTGATGGTGCCGGGCAAGCCCAAGGTGCTGTGGATGATGGCCAGCCCGCGGCGCTACGTGCAGCCGTCGCATGTCATCCGCATTGCGCCGACGATCTATGGCGGCGGCTTCCGGCGTGACCCGGACCTGGCCATGCAGCACGCCGCCAAGGTGCGATCCGGCGGCAAGATGGGCTACTACTGGCAGTTGTTCGCCGGGCTTGGCTGGACCAGCATCCATTGGCTGCACAAGATCCAGCAGCCGACCCTGGTGCTGGCAGGCGACGACGACCCGTTGATCCCGCTGATAAACATGCGCCTGCTGGCCTGGCGAATTCCCAATGCCCAGCTACACATTATCGACGACGGCCATCTGTTCCTGATCACCCGAGCCGAGGCCGTCGCCCCGATCATCATGAAGTTCCTTCAGCAAGAGCGTCAGCGCGCTGTCATGCACCCTCGCCCGGTTTCGGGCGTGTAGGGGCGGGCTTGCCCGCGAAGCGGCGCCATGGTTAGAACGAGGGAGTGTTGCCATGAAAGACAAAACGGCCAAAGGAACGACAACGCTTCCCGCCACCAGCATGAACGTGCAGAACGCCATCCTCGGCCTGCGCGGCCGTGACCTGATTTCCACGCTGCGCAATGTCAGCCGCCAAAGCCTGCGTCATCCGCTGCACACCGCGCATCACCTGTTGGCCCTGGGTGGTCAGCTGGGCAGGGTGATGCTGGGTGACACACCGTTTCAGCCGAACCCGCGGGATCCGCGCTTCAGCGACCCGACATGGAGCCAGAACCCGTTCTACCGGCGCGGCCTGCAAGCCTACCTGGCCTGGCAGAAGCAGACCCGCCTGTGGATCGAGGAAAGCCACCTGGACGACGATGACCGGGCCCGTGCGCACTTCCTGTTCAACCTGATCAACGATGCACTGGCGCCGAGCAACTCGCTGCTCAACCCGCTGGCGGTCAAGGAACTGTTCAACAGCGGTGGCCAGAGCCTGGTACGCGGCGTGGCCCACCTGCTCGATGACCTGCGCCACAACGATGGCCTGCCACGCCAGGTCGACGAGCGCGCCTTCGAAGTGGGCGGCAACCTGGCTGCAACCGCCGGCGCCGTGGTGTTTCGCAACGAGCTGCTGGAGCTGATCCAGTACAAGCCGATGAGCGAAAAGCAGCACGCCCGGCCACTGCTGGTAGTGCCGCCACAGATCAACAAGTTCTACATCTTCGACCTCAGCTCGACCAACAGCTTCGTCCAGTACATGCTCAAGAATGGCCTGCAGGTGTTCATGGTGAGCTGGCGCAACCCCGACCCGCGCCACCGCGAATGGGGCCTGTCGAGCTACGTGCAGGCCCTGGAAGAAGCGCTCAACGCTTGCCGCAGCATCAGCGGCAACCGCGACCCCAACCTGATGGGGGCCTGCGCCGGCGGCCTGACCATGGCCGCGCTGCAGGGTCACCTGCAGGCCAAGCACCAGCTGCGTCGGGTGCGCAGCGCCACCTACCTGGTCAGCCTTCTGGACAGCAAGTTCGAAAGCCCCGCCAGCCTGTTCGCCGACGAGCAGACCATCGAAGCCGCCAAGCGCCGCTCCTACCAACGAGGCGTGCTGGATGGCGCCGAGGTGGCGCGGATCTTCGCCTGGATGCGGCCCAACGACCTGATCTGGAACTACTGGGTCAACAACTACCTGCTCGGCAAGACACCACCAGCTTTCGACATCCTGTACTGGAACGCCGACAGCACGCGCCTGCCCGCCGCGCTGCATGGCGACCTGCTGGACTTCTTCAAGCTCAACCCGCTGACTCACCCAGCCGGCCTGGAGGTATGCGGCACCCCCATCGACCTGCAGAAGGTCGATCTGGACAGTTTCACCGTGGCCGGCAGCAACGACCACATCACCCCGTGGGATGCGGTGTACCGCTCGGCCTTGCTGCTGGGCGGCGACCGTCGCTTCGTGCTGGCCAACAGCGGGCACATCCAGAGCATCATCAACCCGCCCGGTAACCCCAAGGCCTATTACCTGGCCAACCCCAAGCTGTCCAGCGACCCGCGTGCCTGGTTCCACGATGCCAAGCGCAGCGAAGGCAGCTGGTGGCCGTTGTGGCTGGAGTGGATCACCCCGCGCTCCGGCCCGCTCAAGGCACCGCGCAGCGAACTGGGCAATGCCACCTACCCACCGCTGGGCCCTGCGCCGGGCACCTACGTGCTGACCCGATGAGCATGCCGACTGGATGAAGACTCGCGACCGTATCCTCGAATGTGCCCTGCAGCTGTTCAACCAGCAGGGCGAACCGAACGTATCCACCCTGGAAATTGCCAACGAACTGGGCATCAGCCCCGGCAACCTCTACTACCACTTCCACGGCAAGGAGCCGTTGGTGCTGGGGCTGTTCGAGCGCTTTGAAGAAGCGCTGATGCCCTTGCTCGACCCGCCACTGGAGGTACGCCTGGATGCCGAGGATTACTGGCTGTTCCTGCACCTGATCGTCGAACGCATGGCGCAGTACCGCTTCCTGTTCCAGGACCTGTCGAACCTGACCGGGCGCCTGCCCAAACTGGCCCGCGGCATGCGCAGCCTGATCAACGCACTCAAGCGCACACTGGCGGCGTTGCTGGCCAGCCTCAAGGGCCAAGGGTTGGTAGAGAGCGAGACCCAGGCGCTGGGGCAACTGGTGGAGCAGATCACCCTGACACTGATGTTCTCGCTGGATTACCAGCGGGTACTGGGGCGCGAGGGGGATGTGGGGATTGTGGTGTACCAGGTGATGATGCTGGTGGCGCCGCATCTGCAGGCCCAGGCGCGGGGGGCGGCGGAGCAGTTGGCGGTGCGGTATCTGGAGGGGTAAGCCTGACTGGAATGTATTGCGGCAGCCGACGCATTCGCCGGTGAACCCGCTCCTACAGGTACGGTGCAGAGCTTACAAGCGGCGCAGTACCTGTGGGAGCGGGTTTACCCGCGAAGAAGGCGACGCGGTATCAGATCAGGGTACCGGTGCCTGTTTGTGCCGAAGGCGGGTTGCTGGCCGGAGCCGCGGTTGGTGCCGGAGCTGCGCTAGCGGCCGGAGCGGCGCTGGCCGCTGGAGCTGCCGGCTTGGCGGCCGCCGGTTTGGCCGGCGCTTTCTTCACTGCAGGCTTCTTCGCCACAGCCGGCTTGGCCGCTGCCGGTTTCGCCGCAGGCTTGGCCGCTGCAGTCTTGGCAGCAGGTTTCGCCGCAGCAGTCTTGGCCGCCGGCTTGGCCGCCGCAGTTTTCGCCGCAGGCTTGGCCGCTGCCGTCTTGGCCAGTGGCTTGGCCGCCGCCTTGCTCGCAGCCGGTTTGGCCGCAGCGCGCGACGAAATCGGGGTAACCGAAGCGCCGGTAAGTTTCTCGATCTGCTTGGTCAGGCTGTCCACCTGCTGGTGCAGGGCCTTGATCTCGTTGCGGCTCGGCACGCCAAGGCGCGAGATGGCGCTGTTCAGGCGCTTGTCGAAGGCCTCTTCGAGTTCGCTCCACTTGCCCAGCGCACGGTCCTTCACGCCCGACACACGCGAAGTGGTCGACGACTTGGCAGTTTCAGCAACATCTTCGGCGGTCTTCTTCGCCTGCTTCTCGGCCTTCTCGCCATCCTTCACCAGCGAGTCGAACAGCTTCGGGCCGTCCTGGTCGATCTTCGAATAGATACCAAGCCCCGCCAGCCAGATCTTGCGGGAGTACTTCTCGATCCCGCCGACCCAGGAGCTGCCTTCTTTCTCGGAATTCTTCTTGCCAGCCATCCTGCTCTCCTTATGGTTTGTGCGCGACGCGCTCGAGCAGCTCGTGCAGCTGTTCAAGCTTGATGGACAACGCCTCAACGTCATGTTTAGACGGAATGCCAAGGCGATTCAAGGCGCGACCTACCCGCGCGTCGAAAGCTTTTTCGATCTTGTCCAGTTGAACTTCGACCTTGCCGCGTACGCGACTGACTTCCTGGGTCGCTTCGTCGATCTGATTGTTGGCAGCATCGAGTTCCTTGTCGATGCGCTTCTTGCCACGCTTCTCGACGCCTTCGCCGGCCTTGACCAGCTCATTGAAGTAGTCGGAGCCTTCCTGGCCCACACGCGCATAGGCGCCGATGCCCGCCAGCCAGATCTTGCGCGCGTAGCCGCGCACCTCGCCCAGCGTGCCCGGGGCGTCGTCCTTTTTCTTCACAGTCACTTTGGCCATGCTCTGTACCTCATGCTCATGAGTGGAGGATAAACCGCCCATGGAGGTTGGGCTTGAGCACAAGGTAGAGAGGGAAATTAGAATCTTCACCCTAAGGTGAACGAGCATGGCCCCCGGAAGGGGTCAGGCCAGGGCTTTGTCCAGCGCCCGCTCGATCTCGCCCTTGATGGTGCCGCTCATCATCGACAGCATCATGCCCAGCTTCAATTCGACGCGGATGCGGTCATCGAAGATGTGCACGCTGCCGTTGGCACCGCTGCGCGCCACGTCGACCCTGTCGCCGTTCCAGGTGGCCTTGAGGTCATATTCGCGGGTCAGTTTGTCGACCAGCGCTTCAGCCTTGGCACGGGCGGCATCGCGGCCGAGGGAATGTTTGCGTTCGACGCTGATCTGGGTCATGCGGGTGTTCCTGAAGATGAAGACATAATGGGCATTATGCCCGCCCCTGCCCACTGGCACACCCCGCCAAGACAAATCTGCCCGTTCGCCCTAGAATGGCGGTAATTTTTTCCGGTGAAGCGATATGAACGACCAGCGCAAAGGCGACCACGCCGAACCCACCACCCATTTCGGTTACCAGGACGTCCCTGAAAGCCAGAAGGCGAAGAAAGTCGCCGAGGTGTTCCACTCGGTAGCGGCCAAGTACGACCTGATGAACGACGTGCTTTCCGGCGGCATGCACCGCCTGTGGAAGCGCTTCACCATCGAGCTGTCGGGCGTACGCGCCGGCAATCGTGTACTGGACATCGCCGGCGGTACCGGCGACCTGGCCGCCAAGTTCTCGCGGCTGGTCGGCCCGACCGGTCAGGTAGTGCTGGCCGACATCAACGAATCGATGCTCAAGGTCGGTCGTGACCGCCTGCTCGACCGTGGCGTGGCCGGCAACATCGAGTTCGTTCAGGCCGACGCCGAGAAGCTGCCATTCCCGGACAACCACTTCGACTGCGTGACCATCGCCTTCGGCCTGCGCAACGTCACCCACAAGGACGAAGCCATCCGCTCGATGCTGCGCGTGCTCAAGCCAGGCGGTCGCCTGCTGGTGCTGGAGTTCTCCAAGCCGACCAACAAGCTGATGTCCAAGGCCTACGACGCCTACTCGTTCGCCTTCATGCCGCTGGCCGGCAAGCTGATCACCAACGATTCGGAGAGCTACCGTTACCTCGCCGAGTCGATCCGCATGCACCCCGATCAGGAAACCCTGAAGGCCATGATGGTCGAGGCCGGTTTCGACCGGGTCACCTACCACAACATGACCAGCGGCATCGTTGCCGTGCATCGGGGGATCAAGCCCTGATGCTGCTGGCCGGGCTGCTCGCCAGCGCCGAACATGGCCTGAACCGCGTCCTGCGCATGGACAGCACGGCCCTGCCGCGGCTGGCCGCGCTGGAGGGCAAGGTCATCGAGATCGACTGCCGCCAGCCGGCCTTGCAGGTTTTCATCCTGCCCGATGAAGAGGGCCTGATGCTCGCCGCCCACTGGCAAGGTGAGGTCGACTGCAGCCTGCGCGCCCCGGCCGGCAGCCTGGCGCAACTGGCCCTGGCCAGGGACAAGACCGCCGTGCTGCACAGCCCGCAAGTCGAACTGCATGGCGACAGCGCCGTGTTGCTCGACCTGTTCGGTGTGCTGCAGGACCTGGAGCTGGACTGGGAACACGAACTGCAACGCTGGCTTGGCCCGGTCGCCACGGCGCTGCTGGCCGGCCACATCCGCCTGCGCGCACGCTGGACCCGCCAGGGCCTGGCGCGCTTCAGCCAGAACCTTTCCGAGTACCTGGCCGAAGAGTCCCGTACCCTGGTCGGCAAGCGCGAAGCCGAAGCCGCCTTCAGCGAGCTCGATACCCTGAAGCTCGATACAGAACGCCTCGAGGCGCGCCTCAAGCGCCTCTCCCGATCCCTTGATACCAGCGATAACGCATGAAGCTGCTCGCCGTCCGCCGTCTTTTTCGCATCCAGCGTGTGGTGATTCGCTACCGTCTCGATGACCTGCTGTTCGACCTGCCGCTGCCCTGGTGGCTGATGAGCCTGCGCCTGCTGATGCCGTGGCGCTGGCTGCCGCGCAAGCCGTCCGAGCTCAACCGAGGCGCGCGCCTGCGCCTGGCCCTGCAGGACCTGGGGCCGATCTTCATCAAGTTCGGCCAGTTGTTGTCCACCCGTCGTGATCTGCTGCCCAACGACATAGCCGATGAACTGATGCTGCTGCAGGACCGCGTGCCGCCGTTCGACCCCAAGCAGGCCGTGGCACTGATCGAGGCGCAGCTGGGCGCCCCGGTAACGCAACTGTTCAGCCGCTTCGACGTCGAACCACTGGCCTCGGCCTCGGTGGCCCAGGTGCATGCTGCGCGCCTGAAAAGTGGCGAGGAAGTGGTAGTCAAGGTGGTGCGCCCGGGCCTGAAGCCGGTGATCGCCCAGGACCTGGCCTGGCTGTTCCTGATCGCCAAGGCCGCCGAGCGCGCTTCGGCCGACGCCCGCCGCCTGCACCCGGTGGAAATCGTCGGCGACTACGAAAAAACCATCTACGACGAACTCGACCTGCTGCGCGAAGCGGCCAACGCCAGCCAGTTGCGGCGCAATTTCGAAGGTTCCGAGCTGATGTACGTGCCCCAGGTGTACTGGGACCTGTGCCGCCCCAAGGTGCTGGTGATGGAGCGCATCTACGGCGTGCCGGTGACCGACATGGCCACCTTGGCCGATCAGCGCACCGACATGAAGCTGCTGGCCGAACGAGGCGTGGAGGTATTCTTCACCCAGGTGTTCCGCGACAGCTTCTTCCATGCCGACATGCACCCGGGCAACATCTTCGTCAGCACTGTCAAACCATGGAGCCCGCAGTACATCGCCATCGACTGCGGCATCGTCGGCAGCCTGACCGCCGAGGACCAGGACTACCTGGCGCGCAACCTGATCGCTTTCTTCAAGCGTGACTACCGCCGCGTCGCCCAACTGCACATCGACTCGGGCTGGGTGCCGGCGCACACCAAGGTCAACGAGTTCGAAGCGGCGATCCGCACCGTGTGCGAACCGATCTTCGAAAAACCGTTAAAGGATATTTCCTTCGGCCAGGTGCTGATGCGCCTGTTCCAGACCGCCCGGCGCTTCAACATGGAAGTGCAGCCGCAGCTGGTATTGCTGCAGAAAACCCTGCTCAACATCGAGGGCCTGGGCCGCCAGTTGTACCCAGACCTGGACCTGTGGAGCACCGCCAAGCCATTCCTCGAGCGCTGGATGCGCGACCGCATGAGCCCCAAGGCCGTGCTCGGCAACATCCACAGCCAGGTCGAGCAACTGCCGCACCTGGCCGACATGGCCCGTGACCTGCTCGAGCGCCTGTCGCAACCGCACCTGCACGATCCGCAACTGCCGGAGCGGCGCCGCCAGGGCGACCGCTGGGCGCTGCGCCTGCTCGGCGCCGGCCTGCTCGGCGGGGGCGCGGTACTGGCCGCTGGTGCCGCCGCAGCCACCAGCCTGGCCGCCCCTGCCGCCTGGCCGGCCTGGCTGATGTTGGCCGCCGGCCTTTACCTGATCGTGCGCCAATAGCCAGCCGCGCCCATGGCTGGCACACTAGCGCAAAGGGCCCGGCACAGGAGCGGGCCCGCTTTGGAGTCGACGATGAAAGACTGGCTGGACGAGATCAAGTGGAACAGCGAGGGCCTGGTACCGGCGATCGCCCAGGACCACAAGACCGGACGCGTGCTGATGATGGCCTGGATGAACCGCGAATCGCTGGCCCTGACCGCCGCCGAGCAACGCGCCATCTACTGGTCGCGTTCGCGTGGCAAGCTGTGGCGCAAGGGCGAGGAATCCGGGCATGTGCAGAAGCTGCATGAAATGCGCCTGGACTGCGATGCCGACGTGATCATCCTGATGGTCGAGCAACTGGGCCATATCGCCTGCCATACCGGCCGTGAAAGCTGCTTCTACCGCGTCTTCGAAGACGGCCAGTGGAAAACCGTCGACCCGGTCCTGAAAGACCCGGATGCCATCTACAGCGCAGGACACTGACATGAGCGACACCCTGAACCGCCTGGCCGAAGTGCTTGAAGAACGCAAGCAAGCGGCCCCCGACAGCTCCTACGTGGCCAGCCTGTACCACAAGGGCCTGAACAAGATCCTCGAAAAGCTCGGCGAAGAGTCGGTCGAGACGATCATTGCCGCCAAGGACGCCGCGGTCAGCAAGGATTACAGCGATGTCATCTACGAAACCGCCGACCTGTGGTTTCATAGCCTGGTAATGCTCAGCGCGCTGGGCCAGCATCCGCAGGCCGTGCTCGATGAGCTGGAACGCCGCTTCGGGCTTTCCGGGCATGATGAGAAGGCTGCACGAACGCCTGCTGCCTGACGTATTTTCGGGGCCTGTGGGAGCGGGTTCACCCGCGAACACCGGCAAAGCCGGTGCCATACACCGCGTTGCATTCTTCGCGGGTGAACCCGCTCCCACAATGGTTGCAATGCAGCCCCGATAGGGCCAACACACATTTTTCAGGAGTACGAAATGGGTATCTTTGACTGGAAACACTGGATCGTCCTGCTAGTGGTCGTGGTCCTGGTGTTCGGTACCAAGAAGCTGAAGAACTTCGGCAGTGACCTGGGTGAGTCGATCAAGGGCTTCCGCAAGGCCATGAGCGACGAAGAGAACAAGCCAGCCGAGCAGACCCCGCCGCCTGCCCAACCCGTTCCACCGGTGCAGAACACTGCCCAGCAGAACCAGGGCCACACCATCGAAGGCCAGGCCCAGCCGGTCCAAGAGCCGCAGCGGAAAGACTGACCCATGTTCGGCATCAGTTTCAGCGAGCTGCTGCTCGTCGGCCTGGTCGCCCTGCTGGTGCTCGGCCCCGAGCGCCTGCCCGGTGCCGCGCGCACGGCAGGCCTGTGGATCGGCCGGCTCAAGCGCAGTTTCAACAGCATCAAGATGGAAGTGGAGCGCGAAATCGGCGCCGACGAAATCCGCCGCCAGCTGCACAACGAGCACATCCTGCAGATGGAAGAGGAAGCCAAGCGCATCCTCAACCCGATGACGCCACCGGCGCAGCCGCCTGTCACCACCGCAACCGTTCAGCCCCCCGCCGGGCTCGAAGCCAGGCCGGTCGAGACCGCTGCCGCCCCGGCCACGCCTTCTGAACCGCCTCAACCGCCGCGAGCCCCATGAGCGAAAATCCGGAACACGACCAGCCAATGCCGCTGGTTTCGCACCTGACCGAACTGCGCACCCGCCTGTTGCGCTGCGTTGCCGTCATTTTCCTGATCTTTGCCGGGCTGTTCTCCTTCGCCCAGCAGATCTACACCCTGGTCTCCGCACCGCTGCGCGAGCACTTGCCGGCCAATGCCACGATGATCGCCACCGACGTGGCATCGCCGTTCCTCACGCCGTTCAAGCTGACCATGATCGTCTCGCTGTTCCTGGCGATTCCGTTCATCCTCCAGCAGATCTGGGGCTTCATCGCACCCGGGCTGTACCGCCATGAAAAGCGCATTGCCATTCCGCTGCTGGTGTCGAGCATCTTCCTGTTCTACGCCGGCATGGCCTTCGCCTATTTCCTGGTGTTCCCGCTGATCTTCGGCTTCTTCGCCAGCGCCACGCCGGAAGGCGTGTCGATGATGACCGACATCGCCAGCTACCTCGACTTCGTGATGACGCTGTTCTTCGCCTTTGGCGTGGCCTTCGAAATCCCGGTGGCGGTGGTGCTGCTGGTATGGATCGGCGTGGTCGACGTGAAGTACCTGAAGAAGATTCGCCCCTACGTGATCATCGGCTGTTTCGTGGTCGGCATGGTCCTTACCCCGCCGGACATCTTCTCCCAGACCCTGCTGGCCGTACCCATGTGGCTGCTGTTCGAGATCGGCGTGCTGTGCGGCAGTCTGATCCGCAAGCGCAGCGCCCACGACGAAACCGCCAACGACCACAACGACCAGCCACCAGCGACCCAACCGTGAACCTGTTGCTCCTTGAAGAGGCCGACTTCGTCTCGGCTGACCGCGTCGTCCTCGCAGATAGGCGCTTCACCCACATGCAGGACATCCACCGTGTGGCGGTGGGCGACAACCTGCGCGTGGGGCGAATCAACGGCCTGATGGGCAAGGCCACGGTGCTGCGCCTGGAAAAGCACGAAGCCGAACTGGAAGTCGCCTTTGACCAGCAGCCACCGGCCAAGCTGCCGCTGACCCTGGTGCTGGCCGTACCTCGGCCGAAAATGCTGCGCCGGCTGTTCCAGACCGTGGCCACCCTCGGCGTGCCGCGGCTGATCCTGCTGAACAGCTACAAGGTCGAGAAAAGCTTCTGGCAAACACCGTTCCTGCACCCGGACAGCATTCGCGAGAACCTCATCCTGGGCCTGGAACAAGCCCGCGACACCGTGCTGCCCGAAGTGATCATCGAGAAGCGCTTCAAACCGTTCGTCGAAGACCGCCTGCCGGCCATCGCCGCAGGCACCCTGGGCTTGGTCGGCCACCCCGGCCCCTACCCCGCCTGCCCGCGCGCCGTGGAGCAGCACGTGACCCTGGCCATCGGCCCGGAGGGCGGCTGGATCCCCTACGAGGTGGACCTGCTGGGCAAGGCAGGCCTGGCTCCGGTCCAGCTGGGCGACCGCATCCTGCGGGTAGAGACCGCGGTGACAGCGCTGCTTTCACGGATTTTCTGACACTCTAGTCAATTTTTACCCATAAAGTTTCCCTTCCCCAGGCCGATTGTCTTGGCAACACAACAATTAATCGTGCTGCCAAGGCGCCGGGGAGTCGTACATGTATCAATGGTTCGCCCAATCATTGGGCAATGTGAGCGTCAATCGCAAACTGGGGCTGGGCTTCGGCCTGGTGCTGCTGTTGACCCTGGCCATTACCCTGGCTGGCTGGCACGGCATGGACAGCATCATCAACCGTGGCGACAAGCTGGGAAACATCTCGGTCATCCAGCAGTACACCCAGGAACTGCGCATCGCCCGCCAGCATTACCAGCGCCAGCCTGACGAAGCCTCGGTGGCAGAGCTGGAAAAAGCCCTGGGCAATCTCGAGCGCCAGGTGCAGCTTATGCTCGGGCAGATCGAGCAGCCCGCTGACAGACAGCGCCTTGAGCAGCAGCGCGAGGCCGTGCGCGGCTACCAGCAGGCATTCAACGACCTGAAACAGGCCGGCCAGCGCCGCGAGGCCAGCCGCGCCGTGCTAGGCGACACTGCCGACAAGGCCGCGGAGCTGATTGGCCGGGTGCAACGCGGCCTGCTGCAGGGTGGCGATATCAGCCAGTACCAGCACGCGGTGGAAGTCAGCGCCCTGTTGCAACAGGCGCGGTTCCAGGTACGCGGTTACACCTACAGCGGCAACGCCGACTACCAGCAAACGGCGCTGAAGGCCATCGACCAGGCCTTGGCCGAGCTACGCGCGCTACCGGCCAAAGTGCCGGCGGAGCACGCTGCCAGCCTGGACGATGCCACCACCGCCCTGGCAGGCTACCGCGACGCGGTCACCCAGTTCGGCAATGCCCAGGCCGCCAGTGAGCAGGCCCTGCAGAGCATGGTCGAGCACGGCACGGTACTGCTGCAGACCAGCCAGGCGATGACCACCTCACAAACCGCTGTGCGCGACGCCGGGGCGGCCCAGGCCAAGACCGTGCTCGCCGTGGCCACCGTGCTGGCGCTGGCCCTCGGCCTGCTGGCGGCCTGGGCCATCACCCGGCAAATCATCGTCCCGCTGCGCCAGACCTTGCACGCCGCCGAGCGCGTGGCCAGTGGCGACCTGACCCTGAACCTGCAGGTACAACGCCGCGACGAACTGGGCCAGTTGCAGGCCAGCATGCAGCGCATGACCCAGGGCCTGCGCGAACTGATCAGCGGTATCGGTGATGGCGTCACGCAGATCGCCAGTGCTGCCGAGGAGCTGTCGGCGGTGACCGAGCAGACCAGTGCCGGAGTCAACAACCAGAAGGTCGAGACCGATCAGGTGGCAACCGCCATGAACCAGATGACCGCCACCGTGCATGAGGTGGCGCGCAATGCCGAGCAGGCCTCGGAAGCTGCGTTGATGGCCGACCAGCAAGCCCGCGAAGGCGACCGTGTGGTGGGCGAGGCGGTGGCGCAGATCGAGCGCCTGGCCGGCGAAGTGGTCAATTCCAGCGAAGCGATGAACCAGCTCAAGGCCGAAAGCGACAAGATCGGCAGCGTGCTCGACGTGATCAAGTCGGTGGCCCAGCAGACCAACCTGCTGGCCCTCAACGCGGCGATCGAGGCGGCCCGGGCCGGCGAGGCCGGGCGTGGCTTTGCTGTGGTGGCTGATGAGGTGCGCAGCCTGGCGCAGCGCACCCAGCAATCGACCGAAGAGATCGAAGAGCTGATTGCCGGCCTGCAGAGCGGCACCCAGCGTGTGGCCAGCGTGATGGACAGCAGCCGCCAGTTGACCGACAGCAGCGTCGAACTGACCCGCCGAGCCGGCAGTTCGCTGGAGACCATCACCCGTACCGTGTCTTCGATCCAGGCCATGAACCAGCAGATTGCCACGGCAGCGGAAGAACAGACGGCTGTTGCTGAGGAGATCAACCGCAGCGTGATGAACGTGCGGGATATTTCTGACCAGACCTCGGCGGCCAGTGAAGAGACGGCCAGTTCCAGCGTGGAGCTGGCGCGGTTGGGTACCCACCTGCAAGGGTTGGTGGGGCGGTTCAGGCTCTAGGCTGATGTGTAGGTCGCCTGTACTGGCCTCTTCGCGGGTAAACCCGCTCCCACAGGTACCGCACAGTTCTCAATATCTGTGCAGTACCTGTGGGAGCGGGTTTACCCGCGAAGAGGCCGGCGCAGGTGGAGTATTCCTACCTGTTGAAGTGAAATTTCCTACCTGATTATCAGGTCAAGTCCTACAGCTCCGCTGCCGATTGGCAAAGGTGTGATGCCAGCAATGCGCCTGCATCCTCGCCCCCAATCGCACGGAGATTCCTCATGCTCGGCTACCTCAACCGCAAGCTCGGCAACATCAGTGTCGCAGCCAAGCTCGCCCTCGGCTTTGCCGTAGTCCTGCTGCTTACCCTGGCCACCACCGTCAGTGGCTGGCGTGCACTGGATGACGCCATTGTGCGCTCGCAGCAACTCAGCGAAATCGGCCTGATCAACGACCTGACCAAAGACTTGCGCGCAGAGCGCATCACTTACCGCGTACTCAACGACAATGCCAGCAGAACGCGGATAGCCAACATTCTCGACCAGCTCAACAGCATGCTGAGCACCTTGCAACAACGTAGCAGCGTGGATGAATCCCGGCAGATGCTGACCGAAAAGCTGGCGTTGCTGCAGCGCCTGCGCGGCGATTTCAGCGCGCTGGAGAATACTGTCGCCAAGCGTATCGCCCTGCGCCAGGCCATGCAGGCCCATGAGCAGAAGCTCACCGAAGTAATCGACGATCTCCAGACCCAGGCCTTGCTGAGGATGCCTGCCGACAGCCAGCAAAGCGGTGTGCTGGGGCTGATGGACACGCTTGGCCGACATATCGACGGTGCCAACCAGCAGAGCCTGATTCCGGCCTATACCTTCTCCCCTGTGGAAAGCTTCGCCAAGGTCGGCGACACCTCCCTGGATGCCGCCGCCAGCAGCCTTGCGCAACTGCTCAAAGGCCTTGCTCCACTTGGCTTGCCCCATGCGCTCACCCAGCAGCCCGGCGAGCAGCTGGCCAAGTACCGCGCCAGCCTGGATGAGTATCGTCGGGCTGCGGTGCGTGTCGAACAGCTGCAAAACAACATGGAGAACATGGGCAACGAGCTGCGCGCGGTAAGCCTGGAACTTGGCAAACGCAAGATCGAGCAGCGCGACAGGGAAGCCCTTGAGGCCCGCTCGCTGCTGACCACTGTAGCCCTGCTGGCGTTGGTCGTAGGCGTCGTGGCCGGCTGGCTGATCACCCTGCAGATCACCCAACCTTTGCGCCAGACCCTGGCCGTGGCCGGGCGCATCGCCAAGGGCGACCTGAGCCAGGTCGAACCGGTGCAACGCCGCGACGAGATGGGCCAGTTGCAAACCAGCATGCGCGAAATGACCTTGAGCCTGCGCGAGCTGATCGGTGGCATCGACCAGGGCGTCAGCCACCTGTCACAGGCCGCCACACAGCTGGCGGCCAGCAGCGAAGACACCAAGCTGCGCATCAACCAGCAACGCGAGGAAACCGACCAGGTGGCCACGGCCATGAACCAGATGAGCGCCACCGTGCAGGAAGTGGCGCAGAACGCTGAACAGGCCTCGCTGGCGGCGACCAACGCCGACCAGCAGGCGCAGATCGGCGACCAGGTGGTGGCCGAAGCCATTGGCCGTATCGAACAGCTGGCCGGGCAGATGGACCATTGTCTGGCGGCCATGCAGCACCTGGCGGGCGAGAGCCAGCGCATTGGCAGCATCCTCGATGTGATCAAGTCAGTGTCCGAGCAGACCAACCTGCTGGCCCTGAACGCGGCGATCGAAGCGGCACGGGCGGGTGAAGCCGGGCGTGGTTTTGCCGTGGTGGCCGATGAAGTGCGCGGTCTGGCCCAGCGTACCTCGACGGCGACCGAGGAAATCGGCCAACTGATCGACAGCCTGCACAACGGCACCGACGAAGTGACCCGCCTGCTGGACAACAGCAAGAGCCTGACCGAGCAGAGCGTGGAGCTGAGTCGCAAGGCAGGCCAGGCCCTGAGCCAGATAACTGACACCGTGTCGAACATCCAGGGCATGAACCAGCAGATCGCCACGGCCAGCGAAGAGCAGAGCGTGGTCGCCGAGCAGATCAATCGCAGTGTGCTGAATGTGCGCGATGTGTCGGATCAGACCAGTGCGGCCAGTGAGCAAACGGCGGCTTCGAGCGGGGAACTGGAGCAATTGGGGCAGCAGTTGCGGGGGATGGTGGGGCGGTTCAGCATTTGAGATTGCGGGGGGCTGCTTTGCGGCCCATTCGCCGGCAAGCCAGCTCCCACAGGGACCGTATAGTTCTCAGTACCTGTGGCACTCCTGTGGGAGCCGGCTTGCCGGCGATTGGGGCGCAAAGCGCCCCCTTCGGTTAAAGCACCTGGCGCAGGAACGCCTGCGCGCGCGGGTCTTTCGGCGAGGCGAAGAACGCGGCCGGGGCCGAATCTTCCAGCAGCTTGCCATGATCGAAGAACAGCACGCGGTCCGCCACTTCACGGGCAAAGCCCATTTCGTGGGTAACGCAGACCATGGTCATGCCTTCCTGGGCCAGGGTCTTCATCACGTCCAGCACCTCGCCGACCATTTCCGGGTCAAGCGCCGAGGTTGGCTCGTCGAACAGCATCACTTTCGGGTCCATGGCCAGGGCCCGGGCGATCGCCACCCGCTGCTGCTGGCCACCGGACAGGCGCGACGGGTATTCGTTGGCTTTCTGCGCAATGCCTACCTTCTCCAGCAGCGCCCGGGCCTTGGCTTCGCGGTCGGCCTTGTTGCGCTTGCGCACCACCTTCTGCGCCAGGCACAGGTTCTCCAGCACGGTCATGTGCGGGAACAGGTTGAAGTGCTGGAACACCATGCCGACTTCGCGGCGGTAGGCGTTGATGTCGGTCTTCGGGTCGGCCAGTTGCAGGCCGTCGATGGCCACATGGCCTTCGTCGAAATGCTCCAGGCCGTTGAGGCAGCGCAGGAAGGTCGATTTGCCCGAGCCCGACGGGCCGAGCACCACCACCACCTCGCCCTTGGCGACCTGGGTGGTGACGTTATCCACAGCCCGTACCGCGTGGCCACGGGTGTCGAAGACTTTAAGCAGGTCACGGACTTCAATCACTTTGCGCAAGCCTCCGCTCGAGCCGGCTGGCCAGGTGCGACAGCGGCAGGTTGATCAGCAGGTACAGGCCTGCCACGCAGAACCAGATCTCGAAGGTCGAGAACGAGGTGGTAATGGCCTCGCGGCCGCTCTTGGTCAGTTCGGTGATGGCGATCACCGACACCAGCGAGGTGTCCTTGACCAGGCTGATGAACTGGCCGGCCAAAGGCGGCAGCACGCGCTTGAAGGCCTGCGGCAGGATGACGTGGCGCATCGACTGGCCCGCGTTCAGGCCCAGCGAGCGGGCCGCTTCGTTCTGGCCCTTGGCAATGGACTGCACGCCGGCACGAACGATTTCGGCCACGTAGGCGCCAGTGAACAACGCCAGTGCGGCCACCCCGGCAAACTCGCGGGACAGGTTGAGCACGGTACCGATGAAGAAGTAGAAGATGAAGATCTGTACCAGCAGCGGTGTACCGCGCACCAGCTCGACGTACACCGTCGACAGGTCCCGCAGCGTAGGGTTGCTGGACAGGCGGCAGAGGCCGGCGAACAGGCCGATCAATAGCCCCAGGGCACCGGACACCACAGAAATCCAAAGCGTGGTCCACAGGCCCCAGGCCAGCGGGCCGGCCGCCCAGTGGCGGGTGACGCCAATCTGGTCGCCTTCGGAAACGTCGTCGCCACGGGCCAGCTGCAGGCTGTCCTTGTCTACATCGAGCACCTGCTCGGCACCGCTCTCATCTTTCAGCGTGACACGGGCATTGTCGCCAGAGATGACGATGTCCTGCACGGTGCCGTAACCGGCGGCGCGCTGTGCTTCCTCGGCCTTGTAGGCGAAGTACTGCGGTACGCGGTTCCAACGCCACTCGTAGGAAATCATCGAGGTGGCCATGTACAGGCTGAACGCCAGGCCCACCAGGACCAGAGCAGTCAAACCGTGCCAGGGCCACTGGGCTTTCTTGTGTTTGATCACGTGGGGTACTTCCGTAAATGCAAACGCGCAGGGTTTGCCTGCGCGTCGGGGTCATAAAGCCGGCTTGTGGCCTGGGCCTTATTCCATTTCCTTCAGCCAGTCCTTGTTCTTGAACCACTTGTCGTGAATACGATCGTAGGTCCCGTCATGCTTGATCTGGTGCAGGAAGTTGTTGATGAAGTTTATGCTGTCGTAGTCGCCTTTCTTCAGGCCGAAGGCCAGCGGCTCGTAGGTGAAGGGTTCTTCGAGGAACAGCAGCTTGCCGGCACCGGCCTTGTCCACTGCCACCACGTTGTACGGCGCGTCGTAGACGAAGGCGTCAGCCTTGCCGTTGACTACGTCCATCACCGCTTCCTGCTCGTTGTCGTAGCCGTGGTACTTGGCCTTGGCGATCAGCTTCTTGGAAACCATTTCGCCGGTGGTGCCGAGCTTGGAGGTGATGCGGTACTTCTCGTTGTTCAGGTCCTTGTACGACTTGATCTCGCCCGCCAGTTCCTTGCGGATCAGCAGGGTCTGGCCAACCACGATGAAGGGTTCGCTGAAGTTCAGGCGCAGGTTGCGTTCCTGGGTCAGGGTCATGCCGCTGCCGATCATGTCGAACTTGTCGGTCAGCAGGGCCGGGATGATGCCGTCATAGGCCGTGGATACCGGCTCGAACTTGACGCCCATGGACTTGGCCATGGCCTTGAGGATATCGACTTCGAAGCCGATGATCTCGCCACGCTTGTTGGTCATCTGGAACGGCATGTAGGTCGGGTCCATGCCCACCCGCAGGGTGCCGCGCTTGACCGCGTCATCGATCGCGCCCGCCTGGGCGGCCGTTACGGCGACCAGGGCGGTGACACCGACCAGCAGTCGCGAAAGGTATTTCTTGATCATCACCAAGTCCCCTAGCAAGAAAAGTAGCGAATCTTATTGTTGGCATGGCCGTGGCGGCCGATGCGTCATATCGGAGAGGGATGCTAACGCATGGCGGCTCGGGGACCTAGAGCCGGGGGGGACTTTGTTGGCCAAAATCGGTGGGAGCCCTGAAAAGCTTCGCGGGCACGCCCGCTCCCACAGGTACAGCGCATGCCTCAAAGGCTGTGAAGTACCCTGTGGGAGCGGGCGTGCCCGCGAATAGGCCCTGTCAGGCGCCGACGAGTGCCGGTTGGCCTTCATTCTCCGGATGCAACGGCAACAGCGGCGAATGCGGGTCGTTCTTGATCGACGCACGCCACACGTCAATCCACGCCGCATTGTGCTCGGCCCAGACCTGCTCGTGCAGGCGGGTCAGCGCCACCGGGTCGCTGAGCAGGGCCAGGCGGGTATTGAGATCCAGCCCTTTCGGCCCTACCTCCATCGCCTTGGCCACGCGCTCGGCGCGCAATGCCTCGATCGGCGCTGCCTGACCATGACGGGCAGTGGCCATGGCACAGGCCAGGGCGTTCTGCCGCGGGTCGACCACAGCCCGCACGAAGCCGTCATGCAGGGCATGCCAGCGGTTTTCGTGGGTGTACTGGTCGGTGGCCAGCAGTTCTTGCGGGGTGGCATATTCCTCGGGGATGAGGAACAGCTTCTCGTCCTTGGCGGCAAGGCCCAGGCGGGTGCGGCTGGAGATCACCGAAACCGGGATCGACAGCACCAGCGAACCAACGATTGGCGCCAGCCACCACAGGAAGCTCGGGTTCAGCCAGGCGACCAGCGCCGCCCAGGCGATGCCCAGCAGGGTCTGCGGGCCGTGGCGGCGCACCGCTTCACTCCACGGCGTGGAGTCGTCGTCACGCTGCGGCGAGTTCCAGGTCGCGGCCCAGCCGAGGAACGCGGCCAGCACGAAGCGGGTGTGGAAGATCATGCGCACCGGTGCCAGCAGCATGGAGAACAGCATCTCCATCAGCATCGACAGGGTGACCTTGATGCGCCCGCCAAACTCGGTCGCGCCCTTGGCCCAGATTAGAATGACGCTGAGCAGCTTGGGCAGGAACAGCAGCACGATGGTAGTGGAGAACAGCGCCACGGCCTTCTCCGGGTGCCACTGCGGCCACAGCGGGTAGAGCTGGTACGGCTCGATGAAGTACTGCGGCTCCATCAGCGTGTTGGTCGCCAGCAGCGCGGTCGACAGCACCAGGAACAGGAACCACAGCGGTGCCGACAGGTACGACATCACACCGGTGAGGAACACCGCACGGTGCACCGGGTGCATGCCCTTGACCAGGAACAGGCGGAAGTTCATCAGGTTGCCGTGGCACCAGCGGCGGTCGCGCTTGAGCTCATCGAGCAGGTTCGGCGGCAGTTCTTCGTAGCTGCCCGGCAGGTCGTAGGCAATCCACACGCCCCAGCCGGCACGGCGCATCAGCGCGGCTTCGACGAAGTCGTGGGAGAGGATTGCACCGGCGAAAGCACCCTTGCCCGGCAACGGCGCCAGGGCGCAGTGCTCGATGAACGGCTTCATGCGGATGATCGCGTTGTGGCCCCAGTAGTGCGACTCGCCCAGCTGCCAGAAGTGCAGGCCGGCGGTGAACAGCGGGCCGTACACGCGGGTGGCGAACTGCTGCAGGCGCGCATACAGGGTGTCCATGCCCGAGGCCTTCGGCCCGGTCTGGATGATACCGGCGTCCGGGTTGGCCTCCATCAGGCGCACCAGGCTGCTCAGGCACTCGCCGCTCATGACGCTGTCGGCGTCGAGTACGACCATGTACTTGTATTCGCCGCCCCAACGACGGCAGAAGTCGTCGAGGTTGCCACTCTTGCGCTTCACCCGGCGCCGACGGCGGCGGTAGAAGATGCGGCCGAAGCCTTTGGTTTCGCGGCACACGTCCAGCCAGGCCTGTTGCTCGGCCACGGCGATGTCGGTGTCGTTGGTGTCGCTGAGCACGAAGAAGTCGAAGCGATCGAGGTTGCCGCTGGCGGCCACCGACTCGAACGTTGCGCGCAGGCCGGCGAACACGCGCGGCACGTCTTCGTTGCAGATCGGCATCACCAGCGCTGTACGCGCCTCGGGCGCGATCGGCTCGTTGCCTGCACTGCTACCCGAAATCTTGTACTTGTCACGTCCGGTGAGCAGCTCGAGGAAGCCCATCAGCGCAGTCCAGAAACCCGCCGATACCCAGCAGAACAGGATGCCGAAGAGAACCAGGATGGACGTCTGCAAGGCATACGGCCAAACCTGCACCACGGTGTCCCACAGCGGTTGGTTGACGACTTCGTCAAAGTCCACGAACGACCAGCCCTGGTACGGCAGGATGCCCTTCATGTACCAGCCGGCAACGATGGTCTGGCCGATCATCAGCGCCAGCAGGATGTAACGGCGGATCGAGCCGACCGTACGCCAGCGGGCTGGCGGCAACTCGCGCTTGGGCGGCTGCGGGGCGTTGGTGCGGCCGGTCATGCGCCGCCACATGCGGATCAGCACGTTGGTACGCCATGGCTCGGGCACGACCTTGGTGCGCTTGATCGGCGGGGCGATCTTCAGGCACAGGCGGCCGCTGCCGTCGACACCAAGCATTTCGGCGTCTTCCAGCTCGGCGGCGCTGCCTACGGTCAGGCGCGGGCCCACCGAGGCCTGCACGGCCTCGGTAGAGCTGGCGGCCGGGTTGGCCGCCAGGCGTTGGTGCAGCTCACTGAATGACGTGCAGCTGGCGAGTTCCGCCCGTTGCTCGTCGCTCAGTGGTAGGTGGGCCAGGTACTCGCGAAGCGATTCCGGCCTTGCGCTTGAGTTACTCATCGGCAGGCAACTGATAGCTCCAGGTCTCGGTCAGCACCTTCTCGGTGGTGGCCGGGGTCCCGTTGGTGGGCGCCGCATCGGCGGCAGGTTGTTCGGCCTTGGCGGCTTTCTCGGCCTTGGCTTGCTTGGCTGCAGCCTTGTCCTGCTTGGCGTCCTTGGCAGGCTTGGCGGCTTCGACCGGCACATCACGCACAAGCGCGGCACGCATTTCGGTCGATTTGTTGGCTTCCTTGACCTTCAGACGCAGGGTCAGGCGCCAGCCCTTGGTCTCAGGGTTATAGCGCAGGTTGTTCTCGACCACCTCGGCGTTGTCGCCCACGCTGATCTGGCTGCGCACGGCGGTGTCTTCCGGCAGGGCGGCCAGCGCCGGGCCGGCGAAGTCGACCAGGAAGGCCACGCTGCCGTCTGGCTGGCGGATCAGGTTGGACTGCTTGACGTCGCCGGTGGAACGCAGGGTCTGCTTGACCCAGCCCAGCTCGGGAGCCTGGAACTTCGGCTCGTCGATGGTCCAGTGCAGGCGGTACGCGTACTCGAATGGCTTGCCCGGCTCAGGCAGCTTTTCCGGGCTCCAGAAGGCCACGATGTTGTCATTGGTCTCGTCGGCAGTCGGGATTTCGACCAGGTCGACGGTGCCCTTGCCCCAGTCCCCCTTCGGCTCGATCCAGGCGCTCGGGCGCTTCTGGTAGTTGTCGTCGAGGTCTTCGTAGTCGCTGAAGGCGCGCTGGCGCTGCATCAGGCCGAAACCACGCGGGTTCTCGACGCTGAAGTTGCTCACGGCCAGGTGTTTCGGGTTGTTCAGCGGGCGCCACAGCCATTCGCCGTTGCCGGCATGGATCGACAGGCCTTCGGAGTCGTGCAGGGCCGGACGGTAGTTGAGGACCTTGGACGGCTGGTTGGGGCCGAACAAATACATGCTGGTCAGCGGGGCAATGCCCAGGCGGCTGACATGGTCACGCAGGAACACGCGGGACTGCACGTCGACCACGGTGTCGTTGCCTGGGCGCAGGATCAGCTTGTAGGCACCGGTGGAGCGTGGCGAGTCCAGCAGGGCGTAGATCACCAGGTGCTTGTCGGCCGGCTTGGGCTTCTCGACCCAGAACTCGGTGAAGCGCGGGAACTCCTCGCCCGACGGCAGTGCGGTGTCGATGGCCAGGCCACGGGCCGACAGGCCGTACACGTGGCCCTTGCCGACCACGCGGAAGTAGCTGGCGCCAAGCAGGGTCATGATCTCGTCCTGCTTGTCGGCCTTGTTGATCGGGTACAACACGCGGAAGCCGGCGTAACCCAGGTTCTTGGTGGTTTCCGGGTCGTGCGGCACGTCACCGAACTCGAAACGGCTCGGGTCGTACTTGATTTCCTCGACCTTGGTGGCGGTGACCTGGTTGATCTTCACCGGGGTGTCGAAGTGCATGCCCTGGTGATAGAACGACAGCTTGAACGGGGTCTTGTCCTTGGCCCACTCGGCCTTTTCCTGCAGGAAATGAATCTTCTGGTAGTCCGCGAACTTCATGTCGCGGAATACGGCAGGCAGGTTGCTTTTCGGTGCTTCGTACTTCTGGCCGGCCAGATCCTTTGCCTTGGCTGCAACATCGTCAAGATTGAATGCCCACAGCTGGCCCGCGCTCATCAGGCCGACCAGTGCAACACTGGCCATCAGGGCCTTGCGCAGCCCGGTACCGGGGATTCTTGATGCTTTTTGGGGACTAACAATCACGAGCAACCCTCGCCGAAAACAGATCATGAAACCAACGGCCAGCGACAAATGCCGGGTTGGCGAGCACTGTTCGGACCCCGTGAGGGCGTAATGATTCCCCAAACGGATCCAGACAATACTCGAGTCAGAGTGAAACGAACCTGCGAACGCAGGTCCATGCAGCGCGCGATTATCCAGCAGGTCGCGTGACAACGCATCAGGCTGGAACAACTATTTATCGTACAAAACCCCTTGTTTTCCTGTGAACAAGGGGTTTTTTAACCTCATATTTGTAACATAAATGTTACGGGGCCATCATTGACCAGGTGCACCTGCATGTCTGCGCCGAATTGCCCGCTTGCCACATCGGCGTGCCGGGCCTTCGCCTGCTGCAAAAGATAGTCGAACAACTCGGCGCCGAGGGCCGGTGGCGCTGCCGTCGAGAAGCTCGGGCGCATGCCGTTGCGGGTGTCTGCCGCCAGGGTGAACTGCGACACCAGCAACAAACCTCCCCCGACATCCTTGAGCGACAGGTTCATCTTGCCCTGCTCGTCGCTGAACACCCGGTAGTTCAACAGCTTGTGCAACAGCTTGTCGGCCTGCTCACGGGAATCTTCAGGCTCGACGGCCACCAGCACCAGCAAACCCTGGTCGATGGCACCGACCACCTCCCCTGCTACCTCCACCCGTGCACCGCGCACGCGCTGCAGCAGGCCCCTCATGCTTCTTCCAGGGGCAGGTCGAGCAGGCGCCGGGCCATCTGGTCGGCGGCACGCACCAGGGCATCGGTGATACCCGGCTCGGAAGCCGCGTGGCCAGCGTCACGGATCACCTTGAGCTCGCTGTTGGGCCAGGCCTGGTGCAGCGCCCAGGCGTTGTCCAGCGGGCAGATCACATCATAGCGGCCATGCACGATCACGGCCGGCAGGTGGGCGATCTTCGGCAGATCGCGGATCAGCTGGTCCGGCTCGAGGAAGGCGTTGTTCATGAAGTAGTGGCATTCGATACGGGCGATCGACAGTGCACGCTGCGGCTCGGAGAAGCGGTCGACCACCAGCGGGTTGGGACGCAAGGTGGCGGTACGGCCTTCCCAGGTGGACCACGCCTTGGCTGCGTGCATCTGGGCGATCTGGTCGTTGCCGGTCAGGCGCTTGTGGAAGGCCGTGACCAGGTCACCGCGCTCCTCCGGCGGGATTGGCGCGATGTAGTCCTGCCAGTAATCGGGGAACAGGCGGCTGGCGCCTTCCTGGTAGAACCACTGGATCTCCTGGGGCCTGCACAGGAATATGCCGCGCAGGATCAGGCCATGCACCCGCTCGGGGTGGGTCTGGGCGTAGGCCAGGGCCAGGGTGGAGCCCCACGAGCCGCCGAACAGCACCCACTTGTCGATGCCAAGGTGCTCGCGGATGCGCTCAAGGTCCTCGACCAGGTGCCAGGTGGTGTTGTTCTCCAGGCTTGCGTGCGGCGTGGAGCGGCCACAGCCGCGCTGGTCGAAGGTGATGATGCGGTACAGGGTCGGGTCGAAGTAGCAGCGGCTCTGGGCGTCGCAACCGGCGCCCGGGCCGCCGTGGATGAATACCACCGGCAGACCTTCTGGCGAGCCGCTTTCGTCGACATACAGCACATGCGGCGCTTCCACGGCCAGATCGTGCCGGGCGTAGGGTTTGATCTGCGGGTACAGGGTCTGCATTGCGCACTCCGTGTGAGGATTATTCGGCCGTGGGCCATCATAAACCTGAATTGCGCTTTGAGCACTGCCCGCGCTGATGCCGCCGCACCTCGAGGGCACATATATCTACCTCCAGCAGCTCAGACAGGCCCGCGATAGTCCCTCGCCCCAAATCAAGCAAGGGCTTCGCCATGCCAACTGCAGTCACTGCCGTACCTAGTGTTCATTACGCCACCATCGAGCGCAGAATCCCCACCTGGCTCAAGCAGGCTCCGCCAGAAACCCAGAGCGCGATGCGCAACTGGCATCAAGCCCCTGCCTGGCTGGCGACGGCAATCCAGCAACAACCGGAAGTCGCCAAGGCATGGCAGGAAGAGCACGCACGTCACCGCGAGCACCAGGTGCAGGTGCACAAGCTGTTCGAAAAGCTTCCAACCCTGGAAGCGTATGCCACCAAGACACTCACCGAAGCCATCAAGCAGCGATTCAGGCTTGACCTGGACGTGCGCAACACCTACCTCGTCGATGCCCGCCAGATCGAAACGACCAATGCCATCGACAGCCGCCAGGCCGTCGACCGGGCTACACGCTCGCTGCTGCACTGCGCCTTGCACAACTTCGACCAGGATGCCGCTGCCGAGCATGGCATGGACGCGCCCGCCTCCCTGCTCAAGAGGTCGGTCATAGTCGATCACCGGCGCTTCATGGGCACCGTGCCGATCAACAATGCACTGGATATCGCCGCCGAAGATTTCGCCGATTTGTGTCGTACGCTGGATATCGGCGGCAAATACCATCAACAGGTACATGCCATCTACTATCCAGCGGCCACGCCGCCACTCGGCGCGGATGAAGCCGCACTGGCCGTTTATGAAACACTGGGGCGTGCGGAGGTCTCGGCATTCCGGCAATCCCTGCATTTCGCCCGCCTCAAGGGGGATATCAGCGAGGCGCTATATTCCGCCGCTCTTGCCACGCCACTTGACCAGGCGCCATCGCCCTCTTCGCCGGTGACGTTCAGCCTGCTCAACTTGTGGGAAGCCGAGCTGACCGGCGTTGTGCTCATCACCCTGCAAGCTGAAGAGCATCAGGCAGTGGCGCTGTACATCCCCGAAGACAGCACAACGCCCCTCAAGGAATTCGCCAGCCAGGAAGCCATGAACGAAGAGTTGCGCGACAGGCTCCAGGCCGATATCGGCTACCTGGACAAGCACCTCGCCGACCGCGACAAGGCGCCGATAACCACCCGCCTGAAGGACCGGCTCATGCCCCTCGCCTGGAGTGTCCGCGGCTTGCATGAACGTGTTCCGGACCCGCACGCCACCCTGTATCCGGTCATGAAGCCTTTCAGCCACGCCTTCCAAGGCGTGATGGCTTTCCAGAAGGTCCAGCGTCATGAAAAGGATGTGCTGTTCCACGCCACGCCAACCGAAATCGTCGACCGGCGCACCACGCAAGCTCACCGGGAACTAATCGCCGGCCGTGTGCTTACGGCCTTGAACATCGCCGGCTTCTTCGTGCCGGGGCTTGGCGAGGCAATGCTTGCCGTTTGCCTGGCCCAGCTGGCCCAAGAGGTGTATGAAGGGATCGACGCCTGGGAAAACGACGAGCGTGATACTGCCTATGGCTATCTGGTCGATGTGATCGAAAACGTGGCCGTCATGGCCGCCCTCAGCGCAGTAGCCAAAGCATTGAGAGGCTCGCAGGGCAGCGAAACTGGCACGGCGCCGGAAGGGCCGGAAATAGAAGATCCAGAGGATGAGGAGCCAGGGATACCCCGCATTCCTGTAGAAACGCCTTCTTTTATCGAAGAACTGGAAGTCGTGGAAACATCCGATGGTCAGATGCGGTTGTGGAAACCCGACCTCACACCCTACCAGAGTCACGAGACACTGCCCCATGACCTGGTACCGGACGAACTGGGCCTACGGCATCACCAAGGCAAACGCTGGCTGGTACTGCAGGGCAATCAGTACATCGTCAGCCAAACGCCAACGACTGGCGAATATCGTTTGCAACACCCTGCAAGTCCTCGCCGTTACCAGCCGCCAGTGCGGCACAACGGTGCCGGAGCATGGTTGCACGTTACGGATAAGCCACTGAGTTGGTCGGGCATGACACTCCTGCGCCGCATCGGCCACTTGAGTGGGCACTTCGACGAGCCGACGCTGCAACGGATTATCGCCGTCAGCGGCGTACACGAAGACGAGCTGCGCCGGGCCCTGGCCGAAAGCCAGCGGCTGCCGGCCTTGCTGGAAGACACCCTGCAACGCTTCAAGCTGGACGAAACGGTCCGCCAGCTGGCGGACGAGAGCACTCGGCCCGCTGAGTTTGCCAGGTCCTACGCCGGCCTTTCGCACGACCTGGCGCCGGGTGCCGAGGCCATCCAGAGGGCGTATCCGAAATTGCCATCAGCAGTCGCCAATGAGCTGGCACGCGAGGCCAGTGCCCTCGAACTGCAGATGCTCGACAGTGGCAAGGTACCACTGCGCCTTGGCGAGGAGGCCCGCGTCTACCAGCAACAAATTCGCCTTGCCCGCACCTGCGAAGGGCTGTACCTGTCCAGCGTGCCGAGCTGGGATAGCGACCTGTTGATCATGCATACGCTCGAACGCTTGCCAGGCTGGCCTGCACAGACCAGGCTCCGGCTGCTCCAGCGCATGTCCTGGCCAACCCAACATCATGCCATTGGCACTCCGGGCACCCGCCCATACACGACCATCACCCATGCCCCGGCAGGGTACATCGTCCACGACGAAAGCCTGCCCAGTGCGGCGGTCAAGGTGTACCCAAGCCTTTACGCTGCATTGTACGAGGCACTGCCCGCGGCGATGGCGAGCATGGACGTCACCGATCAGCAAGCGCTGCAGCGCCTTGTACAGGAAAGCCCGTTACTACCCCGCCCAGCCCTGAGGGCGCTGCTGGGCATGCAGCCCGTACGCCCCGGCTACCGTTCTCCCATGCGTCTGGCCGATGGCCGCCTGGGCTACCCACTCAGTGGCGGAGGCCCGGCCACCCACGGCATCACCCGTCAGCGCCTGCTCGAAGCTATCGAAGCCACAGGGCTCGCCACACGCACCGGCCGCTCGGCAGATCAGATTCTGCTGGCACTTGCCAGCCGCGGCCGTACACAGCTGCAGATATTCGAGCATTTGCAGACGCTGGTGGAGCAACGCAACGAGCTGCAAAGCAGCCTGGACGATTGGAGCGAAGCCATTTCGCCGGCAAGCGACCAGGCAGCCCACGACTACGACAGCCTGCGTGACTCGATCATGCAACATTGGTACGAGACTGCGCTGGAGGAGAGTGCAGAGCCCACGACCGAACTGCGTATCGCCCGCGTCCCACTTGCCGACGTACCCCTCACCTTGCCCGCTTTTTTCAACACACGCGTGCGCAGCCTGAGCCTGATCGACCTACCGTCAGGATCGCTGGCGGGCTGGGCGCAAAACGAGCGCCTGCTGCAGCGCCTGCTCAGGCAGATGCCGCAGATCGAGTCGCTGGAAATCAGCCGTGCGTTTGACCCCAGGGCAACGCCCTCGCCCTTCCTGTTCAGCGTGCCCACCATCACCGAGTGCCTGCCAGCGTTGCAACGACTGGTGCTCACCAACCAGAACATGACGCTCTCCGAAAGCGACCTGAACCTGCTGTCAGGGCTTCGCCAATTGAGATATCTGGACCTGAGTGGTAACCGGCTGGCGCAGAGCAACAGGCCAAGTTTCCATGAGTTGACCCTGGACTACCTGGGCCTGGACCAGATGCAGCTGGCCCAATGGCCGATCGGGATTGGCAGCGACGCCCTGGCGCGCATTTCCCATCTGTCGTTGCGCCACAACAATCTCAGGTCGTTGCCCTCGTTCCTGCTTCATGAAGCGGACATGCTGACCACCCCACCGGTGATCTCGCTGGAAGGCAACAGCATCAATGAATCTCACCTGCAGCGATTGTTGCTGAACGAGCGCGTCGACACCTCGGGCATCACCACGGACCAGCCAGAAGCACTATCCGAACAACTCGCACGCATTCGCGATGAGCGACGACAGATGCGCGATGCGATCGATGGCTGGGCCCAGGCATCCAGTTCGAGCAACCCATTGACCCAAGCCGCGCTAGCAGACAGGCAACGTATCGCGTCAGCGATCGGTCAATTCTGGGAACAACAAGAGCAGGGCCAGTCCTACCTGCGCCTGCAACTCGAGGACGTGGCCATCGAACATTTCCCCAGGCGGCTTCCAGCGTTCTTCGGCGCCCGTGTACGCGCACTCAGCCTGACGCGGTTGCGAGGCAGCGCCTCACAGCTCGATGAACTACTCAGCCGGTTCCCTAACATCAGCCGGTTGACCATCGATGAGCACCAGGCCGCCATGCCCTCGCTGGCATCCGCTCTGGCTCGCCTTCCCCAGCTCACCTTCCTGGAGTTTCGCAACATGGGCCTTGAGGTCGATCAGGCCATGCTCGACATTTTCGCAGGGCTGCGAAACCTGACGTCGCTGGACCTGTCGGGCAACCGCATGGGCAGCATCGACCGGGTGCCCGCATCGCTGGCCAGCAACCTGCAGTCACTCGCATTGACCAACATGAACCTGCAAGCCTGGCCCAGCTGGTGTGACAGTTTGCTGCCACTGGAACTTCTCGACCTGAGCTCGAACAACATCACCCAGTTGCCCGAGCACATCCTGTCGAACCTGAACAATCCCATGCCGATCTCGTCGATCGCCTTGTTCGACAACCCGTTGCCTCTTGAAACCATCCTGCGGGTACGCACGTTCTCGGACAGCCAGCACAGCTATTCCTTTGCCCTGGATATCCCCGACGACCTGATGTTCTTCGATACTTCCAGCGAAGGATCTCTCGACCACCCTCACTTCCCACTGCTCGGCGATGATACGCCCAGGCTGGAGGACTGGATGCTGGGTAACGAGGCACAGAATGCAGCATTGCGGGAGTGTTGGGAGCAGCTTGAAGGCAGCGATCTGTTGCGTCTGACAGGCCGTCTGCACAATGCCGCTCCGTACGTTGACCCGAATACGCGAACCACCTTCTGCGAACGGGTACGCATCATGCTGGTGGTGGCTGCAAGCAACGAAACCGAACGCCCGATCATGGAGAGCATCGCCGCTGCGGCATTGCCCGACCCGGCAACCGGCTCGCAGACCTGCCACGATGGAGCGCTGCAGGAGTTCAACAATATTGAACTGTATCTGATGAGCCAACGCCTGTTGATCGACGCCGGCGACTCCCTCCAAGCACTGCGTCGTCGCCTGTTGCAACTTTTCCGGGTCGAACAGCTGGAGCTGATGGCCAACCAACGGACTGGCACGGGTGACCGGGTATCGGTACGCCTGGCCTACCGACGGGAACTGGCCAAGGAACTGGACCTGCCGATCGCCGACAGCATGCGTTTTCGAGGTGCTGCAAACCTGGCGCGCGATGAGCTATCCAGCGTGCTGGAGAAGGTCCGGAAAAGTGAACTGAGCGATGCACTGGTCGATTACATGCTGGCGAATACGGATTGGACCACGCGTCTGCGAGCCGAATTTGCCGACCGATTCGCCGAAATAGAAGCACGTTTCCGCCTGCGGGTGCTTGAGCTGGCAAGCAAGGACCACTCGCTTCAGGACGAGTTGAACTTGCAGCAAGGCCTGCAAGATGACAAGGATCAGGAAGAGAGGGAGCTACTGCGCGAACTCACCATCAAGCAAATCAACAACAACTGAGCAGTAGTGACTGGCGACGCGAACAACCTGCATCGCGTCGCCATTCTCACCGGTGAACTTCACCGCCCGTAACGCGCCTGGCCCCAGTCCAGCAGCGCCTGCAGAAGCTGCTTCAACACCTCCTGTGTCGGTCGTGCCAGGTTTTCGCGGTAATCGAACGGCTCGGCTTCTTCCATATAGGTGCTCTGCGCCAGTTCCAGCTGCACCGCATGGATGTGGTTGGCCGGATCACCGTAATACCGGGTGATATGCCCGCCCTTGAAGCGGCCATTGAGCACGTGGCTGTAGCCTTGGGCCTGGGCACAGACCTCTTTCAGCTGTTCGGCCAGAGCCGGGTCGCAACTGGCGCCGTTGAAGGTACCCAGGTTGAAATCCGGCAGCTTGCCGTCGAACAGGTGCGGGATCAGCGAACGGATCGAATGGGCGTCCCACAGCAGGGCGTAGCCGAATTCCTCGCGCAGCCGTGCCAGCTCACGACGAATCGTGTCGTGGTAGGGGCGCCAGATCTGCTCCAGATACTGCTTGCGCTCCTCGCCTGTCGGCACCAGCCCGTCCTTGAACAATGGCTCGCCATCGAAGAGTGTGGCCGGGTACAGGCCAGTAGTGGCGCCGACGTAAAGTGGTTTGTCGTCATCCGGCCGGTTCAGGTCGATGACGAAACGCGAATACTCCGCGGCTACGACACTGGCTCCCATCTCGCGGGCAAAGTCATACAGCCGCGGAATATGCCAGTCGGTGTCCGGCAGGCTGCGCGCCTGCTCGACCAGGCCGTCTCGAACAGCCGGCGACAGTTTCAGGCCGGCGTGGGGCATGCTGATCAGCAGCGGCAGGCGCCCCTGGTGAAAACTCAGTACCTTGTCCATCGTGCCTCACTCAATTGGAAATTTCGTGGCCCTTGCGCACTACGCGCTTGGGCAGGTCGCCGCCCAGCCAGTAGGCCAGGTCGGCGGGGCGTTCGATCTGCCAGGCGACGAAGTCGGCAACCTTGCCCACTTCCAGCGAGCCATGGCTGTCGCCCAGGCCCAGCGCCGTTGCAGCGTGCACGGTGACACCGGCCAGGGCCTCTTCCGGCGTCATACGGAAACATGTGCAGCCCATGTTCAGCATCAGCCGAAGCGACAACCCTGGCGAGGTGCCGGGATTGAGGTCGCTGGCCAGGGCGATCTTCACACCGTGGCGGCGCAGGGCGTCCATCGGCGGCAGCTGGGTTTCGCGCAGGAAGTAGAACGCGCCCGGCAGCAGCACGGCGACCGTGCCGGCTTTTGCCATGGCAATGGCGTCTTCCTCGGTCATGAACTCCAGGTGGTCGGCCGACAGCGCCTGGTAGCGCGCCGCCAGGCTGGAACCGTGCAGCGACGACAACTGTTCGGCGTGCAGCTTGACCGGCAGGCCCAGTTCGCGCGCCTTGATGAACAGCCGCTCGACCTGGGCCGGGGAGAACGCCAGGTGTTCGCAGAAGGCATCCACTGCGTCCACCAGGCCTTCGGCGGCCAGGGCCGGCAGCATTTCATCGCAGATGTGCGCGATGTAGTCATCAGCCCGGCCGACGTATTCCGGCGGCAAGGCATGGGCTGCCAGACAGGTGGCGCGCACCGCCAGAGGCAACTCGTCGGCCAGGCGCCGGGCCACACGCAGCATCTTGCGCTCGTTGGCCAGGTCCAGGCCGTAGCCGGACTTGATCTCGATGGTGGTCACGCCATCGCGCATCAGCGCCTGGACCCGTTGGCGGGCACTTGTGAACAGCTCGTCCTCGCTGGCCGCGCGGGTGGCCCGCACGGTGCTGGCGATGCCACCGCCCTGTGCGGCGATTTCGGCATAGCTCACGCCCTGCAGGCGCTGCTCGAACTCGCCGCTGCGGTTGCCACCGAACACCGCGTGGGTGTGGCAGTCGATCAGCCCGGGGGTAACCCAGGCGCCGCCCAGGTCCACCGTACGTTCGGCCCCGACCGACGCCAGCTCGACGCGCGGGCCGATCCACTCGATCAGCCCGGCGTTGGTGACAATGGCCGCGTCCTCGATGGCCGAGTAACGGCCCTCGGCCATGGTTGCCACATGGCAGTGCTGCCAGACGGTTCTCATACATCGACTCCTTTACTTAGCGGTGCAGCTCGGCCGGTTCCGCTACTGGCTTGCCCTGCCCTGCGCGCGGCTTGCACCACAGCAGGTAGGACGCCACCAGGAACACCACCCAGACCACGCCGACGAGCAGTGCCGCCTGGGTATCCGGGAAGTAACCGAGCACGCCAAAGATGAACACCATGAACGCAATGGCCATGGCTGGGCCGTATGGCCAGAATGGTACCGGGAACTGCAGCTGGGCCACTTGTTCACGGCTCATGCTGCGGCGCATGGCCACCTGGGTGAGCAGGATCATCAGCCACACCCAGACGGTAGCGAAGGTGGCGATCGAGGCGATCAGCAGGAACACGTTCTCCGGGATCAGGTAGTTGAGCAGCACGCCGATCAGCAGCGCAGCACCCATCACTACAACGGTCATCCACGGCACGCCGTGCTTCGACAGCTTGCTGAAGCCGCGCGGCGCGTGGCCTTGCTGGGCCAGGCCGTACATCATGCGGCCGGCGCCGAAGATGTCGCTGTTGATGGCCGAGATCGCTGCAGAAATCACCACGATGTTCAGCACCGCGGCGGCAGAGCCGATGCCCAGGTTACTGAAGATTTGCACGAACGGGCTGCCCTGGCTGCCAATCTGCGGCCATGGGAACAGGCACATCAGCACGAACAGGGTGAGCACGTAGAACAGCAGGATGCGCAGCGGCACGGCGTTGATCGCCTTGGGGATGACCCGCTGCGGGTCCTTGGCCTCACCGGCGGTCACGCCGATGATCTCGATGCCGCCGAACGCGAACATCACCACGGCAAAGGAAGCGATCAGGCCACCCACGCCATTGGGCATGAAGCCGCCGTGGTCGAACAGGTTGCTGACACCCACGGCCTGCCCGGTGCCTACCTGGCTGAAGCCGAAGGCCATGATGCCGAGGCCGGCCAGGATCATCGCCACGATGGCGCCGACCTTGAGCAGCGACAGCCAGAATTCCATTTCGCCGAAGACCTTGACGTTGCACAGGTTGAGGCCGCCGATCAGGAAGACGATGCCCAGCACCCAGATCCAGCGGGCCACTTCCGGGAACCAGAAGCCCATGTAGATACCGAAGGCGGTGACGTCGGCGATGGCGACGATGACCATCTCGAAGGCGTAGGTCCAGCCGAGGATGAAGCCGGCCATGGGGCCGAGGTAGGTGCTGGCGTAGTGGCCGAACGAGCCGGCGACCGGGTTGTGCACAGCCATTTCGCCGAGGGCGCGCATGACCATGAACACGGCGGCGCCGCCGATCAGGTAGGCCAGCAGCACAGCCGGGCCGGCCATCTGGATGGCCGAGGCGGAGCCGTAGAACAGGCCGGTGCCGATGGCGGAACCGAGGGCCATGAAGCGGATGTGGCGGGCACTTAGCCCGCGTTTTAGACCTTGAGCTTGTTGCATGTCACGTCCTTAAATTGTTTTTGTGGTCGTGAGATCGAGGGGGGCTGCCTTGCAGCCCTTTCGCAGCACAAGGCTGCTCCTACAAGGGGAGCGCGTCGCCATTGCAGGAGCAGCCTTGCGCTGTGAATGGGCCGCACAGCGGCCCCTGGGGGCATTACAGGCTTGGCAGCACACCAGCCGGCAGCAGGCCGGTCAGGCGACCCTTGGCCAACAGTTCCACGGCCTTCTCGATGTCGGGCGCGAAGAAGCGGTCACGGTCGTAGTGCGGCACTTCGCTGCGCAGCGCCTGGCGCGCCTGCTCCAGCTTGGCCGAGGTCTTCAGGCCCTTGCGCAGGTCCAGGCCCTGGCAGGCGCCCAGCCATTCGATGGCCAGCACGCCGCGGGTGTTTTCAGCCATTTCCCACAGGCGCTTGCCGGCAGCCGGGGCCATCGACACGTGGTCTTCCTGGTTGGCCGAGGTCGGCAGGCTGTCGACGCTGTGCGGGTGCGACAGGGCCTTGTTTTCGCTGGCCAGGGCAGCAGCGGTGACCTGGGCGATCATGAAGCCCGAGTTGACCCCACCGTTTTCCACCAGGAACGGCGGCAGCTGGGACATGTGCTTGTCCATCATCAGCGAGATACGGCGCTCGCTGAGCGAACCGATTTCAGCGATGGCCAGGGCGATGTTGTCGGCGGCCATGGCCACCGGCTCGGCGTGGAAGTTACCGCCGGAAATCACGTCACCTTCGGCAGCGAACACCAGCGGGTTGTCCGACACGGCGTTGGCTTCGATGCCCAGTACCTCGGCGGCCTGGCGCAGCTGGGTCAGGCAGGCGCCCATGACCTGAGGCTGGCAGCGCAGCGAGTACGGGTCCTGGACTTTGTCGCAGTTCTTGTGCGACAGCGACACTTCGCTGGAGTCGCCCAGCAGGTCACGGAAGCAGGCAGCAGTGTCGATCTGGCCGCGCTGGCCACGCACTTCGTGAATGCGCGCATCGAACGGCGAGCGCGAGCCCAGTGCGGCTTCGACGCTCAGGCCGCCGCAGGCGATGGCAGCGGCGTACAGGTCTTCGCCCTGGAACAGGCCACGCAGGGCATAGGCGGTGGACGCCTGGGTGCCGTTGAGCAGGGCCAAACCCTCCTTGGCGGCCAGGGTCAGCGGCTCGAGGCCGGCCACGGCCAGGGCTTCGGTTGCTGGCAGCCACTGGCCCTTGTAGCGGGCCTTGCCTTCACCCAGCAGCACCAGCGACATGTGCGCCAGCGGGGCGAGGTCGCCGGAAGCGCCCACCGAACCCTTCAGCGGGATGTGCGGATAGACTTCGGCGTTGACCAGGGCGATCAGCGCGTCGATGACTTTGCGACGGATGCCGGAGAAGCCACGGCTGAGGCTGTTGATCTTCAGCACCATGATCAGCCGCACCAGGTCGTCATCCAGCGGCGCGCCGACACCGGCGGCGTGGGACAGCACCAGCGAGCGCTGCAGGTTTTCCAGGTCGTGGCTGGCGATGCGGGTCGAGGCCAGCAGGCCGAAACCGGTGTTGATGCCGTAGGCGGTACGGTCTTCGGCAATGATCTGCTCGACGCAGGCAACGCTGGCGTCGATGGCCGGCGCGGCGCTGGCGTCCAGTTGCAAGCGCACGGGCGCGGCATGGATGGCGCGCAGCTGGGCCAGGGTCAGGGTGCCGGGCTTGAGGGTCAATTCGGTCACTTCACTACTCCAATCGCGTGGAGCCGCAGGCCCGTTTGTGAGTGCCTGCGTGCTCCTTCTTGTTGTTCAGTATCACCCCTCGTGGGGTGCGATCCAAAGCGTGGCGATCAGCCAGTGATCATCGGCAGGTCCAGGCCCTGCTCCTTGGCGCAGTCGATGGCGATGTCGTAACCGGCATCGGCATGACGCATCACACCGGTCCCTGGGTCGTTGGTCAGCACGCGAGCGATACGCTCGGCGGCTTCATCGGTACCGTCGCAGACGATGACCATGCCAGAGTGCTGGGAGAAGCCCATGCCCACGCCACCACCGTGGTGCAGCGAAACCCAGGTAGCACCGCCGGCGGTGTTCAGCAAGGCGTTGAGCAGCGGCCAGTCGGAGACAGCGTCGGAACCGTCGCGCATGGCTTCGGTTTCACGGTTGGGGCTGGACACCGAACCGGAGTCCAGGTGGTCACGGCCGATCACGATCGGTGCCGACAGCTCGCCGCTGCGTACCATTTCGTTGAACGCCAGGCCCAGCTTGGCGCGCAGGCCCAGGCCAACCCAGCAGATACGTGCCGGCAGGCCCTGGAAGCTGATGCGCTCGCGAGCCATGTCCAGCCAGCGGTGCAGGTGGGCGTCGTCGGGGATCAGTTCCTTGACCTTGGCGTCGGTCTTGTAGATGTCTTCGGCATCACCGGACAGCGCCGCCCAGCGGAACGGGCCGATGCCACGGCAGAACAGCGGGCGGATGTAGGCCGGCACGAAGCCAGGGAAGTCGAAGGCATTGGCCACGCCTTCTTCCTTGGCCATCTGGCGGATGTTGTTGCCATAGTCGAAGGTCGGAACACCCTGCTTCTGGAAATCGAGCATGGCTTGTACGTGCACGGCCATCGACTGCTTGGCGGCCTTGACCACTGCAGCCGGTTCGGTCTGTGCGCGGTCGCGGTACTGTTCCCAGGTCCAGCCGGCTGGCAGGTAACCGTTCAGCGGGTCGTGGGCGCTGGTCTGGTCGGTGACCATGTCCGGGCGCACGCCACGCTTGACCAGCTCTGGCAGGATTTCGGCAGCGTTGCCGTGCAGGGCGATGGAGATGGCCTTGCCTTCGGCGGTGTACTTGGCAATGCGTGCCAGGGCGTCGTCGAGGTCAGTGGCCTGCTCGTCGACGTAACGGGTTTCCAGGCGGAAGTCGATACGGCTCTGCTGGCACTCGATGTTCAGCGAGCATGCACCGGCCAGGGTGGCGGCCAGTGGCTGGGCGCCGCCCATGCCGCCCAGGCCAGCGGTCAGTACCCACTTGCCTTTCAGGCTGCCGCCGTAATGCTGGCGACCGGCTTCGACGAAGGTTTCGTAGGTGCCCTGGACGATGCCCTGGCTGCCGATGTAGATCCAGCTGCCGGCGGTCATCTGGCCGTACATGGCCAGGCCCTTGGCGTCCAGTTCGTTGAAGTGTTCCCAGTTGGCCCAGTGCGGCACCAGGTTGGAGTTGGCAATCAGTACGCGCGGGGCGTTGCTGTGGGTCTTGAACACGCCGACCGGCTTGCCCGACTGCACCAGCAGGGTTTCGTCGTCTTCCAGGCGGGTCAGGGTCTCGACGATCTTGTCGTAGCACGCCCAGTTACGGGCAGCGCGGCCGATACCGCCGTACACCACCAGTTCCTTCGGGTTTTCCGCGACCTGTGGATCGAGGTTGTTCATCAGCATGCGCAGTGGCGCTTCGGTCAGCCAGCTTTTGGCAGTCAGCTTGTTGCCACGTGGGGCACGGATTTCAACGTCACGGTATTTGTTGTTGTCGGTCACGGGAAAGGTCCTCTGCGGTCGTCCGCGGGCGGGTATGTCGTGGTAGATATACAAACACACCTTTACTTGTATGTACAAGCACGGACAACCAAAATAATTGGACTTTTCCGCTGAATGGCTTGGTGCATGCGTTGATTCTTTCTGCGCCAGTGAGATCGAGCGCCGCCCGCGCGGCGCTTCGCGGGACAAGCCCGCTCCCACATTTGTTGCAACGTGCCGAACCTGTCAGGCCATGGTTGCCTGCCTTGGTGCATGTCTTGAGACGGGTGAGGCGGCCGCAGCGCCAGCCGAGAAATTGAGTCAGACCAACAAGGCTGACAACTATGGCCTGACAGACATGGCCACGTTGCAACAAATGTGGGAGCGGGCTTGCCCCGCGAAGCGCCGCGCGGGCGGCGCTCGATCTTACAGGCGACAAAAAACTACAGGCGAACCCCTCAGCGCCCCACCAACTCGATCAGGCAGAACCGCCCCTGCACATTCAACCCCAACAACTGGTCATTGCCCTCCAGCCGCAGGCAGTCATACAACCCCAACCGCTGAGTCTCGCGCCCGGCAATGCCAACCTCGACCTGGCTGCTGGCGGCGAACAGCAACACCGTCGACGCCGAACTGTACAAACGGCTGGTGCCATCGAACCACTGCAACCGCGCCCGGTAGCGCTGCGGTGCATATATCAGGTTGAAATCACGGATCGCCCCGCCCAGCAGCTTGCAGCTGACCTGGCTCTCGCCGCTGAAGGCAAAGGCATCGAACGGCAGCAACGGCCGGCTGGCCTGGCCGTCCACCAGCAAGCGCATGCCGTCACCCTGCAGCACGGTGATGATCCGCTGGTAGCCGGCGAAGGTGGAAAAGCCACCGGACTCCTCGATATCGGCAATCGACAAGCGCCAGCCAAAGCCGTCCAGGCCTTCGCCACTGTCGCGGGTAATCTCTTCGGTGAAACCGCCACCGTTCTTCCACGGCATGCGCGGGTAGCCCTGCGCACGCAACAACTGCAGCTGACTCATTTACTGAAACGTCCTTCCAGGCGATGACGGGAACCGGGGTGGATCAGCCGCGCGGCAGTCACCGGCTGGCGGCCGGACCAGGTGCGACGGCGGATCAGCAGGCAGGGCTCGCCCCGCTCGATCTGCAACAGGCGGCATTCTTCCGGCTCGGCCAGGATTGCCTCTACCACGTGCTCACCCTCGGTCAGCGGCGCCACCTGCGACAGGTAGGCGTATGGCGTCTGCCGGGTGAAGTCCTGCTTGAGGTAGTCGGGGGCAATCGCCGCATTGACGTAGCGGTCCTCGATCTGCACCGGCACGCCGTTCTCGAAATGCACGATCAGCGAGTGGAACACTCGCTGGCCTTCGCGCATATCCAGGGCCAGGGCCCGCTCGGAACCGGCCGTTTCCTCGGTGAGGGTGATCACCTGGCAGCTATGCTGGTGGCCACGCGCGGCAATTTCGTCGGCAATGTTGTTGACCTCGAACAGCGCCGAACGCCCCTTGGGCTCGGCCACGAAGGTACCGACCCCTTGCATGCGCACCAGCAGGCCTTCGGCAGTGAGCTCGCGCAGGGCGCGGTTGATGGTCATGCGGCTGAAGCCCAGCTCACTGACCAGTTCGCTCTCCGAGGGTACCCGGTGATGCGGTGGCCAGCTGCCGTTGTCGATCTGCTGGATGATCATCTGTTTGACCCGGGCGTAAAGCGGAGCCGGGCCCTCGCCCATCTGGGCAACCAGCGCGGAGACAGGAGGTGTCGGCACGGCGTTGGATCCTTGTGCAAATGGAATGAGCGGTAGCTTGCCGCAGTTTACCCGGCAGGCAAACGCCTGTATATGTATATACAAGTTAACAATAACAGGATTTTCACCGATGTCCGCCTACTTCGCCGAACGCGCCCTGCTACCCACGGGTTGGGCCAGCCATGTCCGCATCGAGGTCACCAGTGATGGCCATGTGGCCCGCATCGAACCGGGTGCCTCGGCCGAAGGCGCCGAGCGGCTGGCCGGCCCGCTGCTGCCCGGCATGCCCAACCTGCACTCGCATGCCTTCCAGCGCGCCATGGCAGGGCTGGCGGAAGTCGCCGGCAACCCCAACGACAGTTTCTGGACCTGGCGCGACCTGATGTACCGCCTGGTCGGCCAGATCAGTCCGGAGCAGCTGCAGGTCATCGCCCGCCAGCTGTATATCGAAATGCTCAAGGCCGGCTATACCTCGGTCGCCGAGTTCCACTACGTGCACCATGACCAGGCCGGCAGGGCCTACGCCGACCCGGCCGAACTGTCCCACCGCATCAGCGCGGCGGCAGCCGACAGCGGCATTGGCCTGACCTTGCTGCCGGTGCTGTACAGCCATGCAGGCTTCGGCGGCCAAGCCCCGAATGACGGGCAACGGCGCTTCATAAATTCCACTGAACAGTACCTGCAACTGCAAGCGCAGCTGGCCCCGCTGCTGGCCGCGCAACCCGCGCAGCAACTGGGTCTGTGCTTCCATTCGCTGCGCGCGGTGACGCCTGGGCAGATCGCCGAAGTGCTGGCAGCCAGCGACAAACAGTGCCCGGTGCATATCCATATCGCCGAGCAGCAGAAGGAAGTCGACGACTGCCTGGCCTGGAGCGGCCTGCGCCCGCTGCAGTGGCTGTACGAGCACGTGGACGTGAACCCACGCTGGTGCCTGGTGCACGCCACCCACGCAGAGCCGGGTGAAGTCACCGCCATGGCCCGCAGCGGCGCGGTAGCCGGGCTTTGCCTGACCACCGAGGCCAACCTGGGCGACGGGATTTTCCCGGCAGTGGACTACCTGGCGCAGGGTGGGCGCATGGGCATTGGTTCGGACAGCCATGTGTCGCTGAGCGTGGTGGAGGAACTGCGCTGGCTGGAATATGGCCAGCGACTGCGCGACCAGCGGCGTAACCGCCTGTATCGCGGCGACCAGCCGATGGTCGGGCGGACGTTGTATGACGCTGCCCTGGCGGGCGGTGCGCAGGCGCTGGGGCAGGCGGTCGGGGAACTGGCAGTGGGCAAGCGCGCCGACTGGCTGGTGCTCGATGGGCAGGACCCTTACATCGCCATGGCCGATGGGGATGCGATTCTCAACCGCTGGCTGTTTGCAGGCGGCGATCGCCAGGTGCGGGATGTGATGGTGAATGGGCTGTGGGTGGTGCGCCAGGGGCGGCATGCGCAGGAAGAGCAAAGCGCGCTGGCGTTTGCCGAGGTGTTGCGACAGCTGTTGGGGTGAGTTTATTGGGGCCGCTTTGCGGCCCATCGCGACACAAGGCCGCTCCTACAGGAATGTGCGTTCCCCTGTAGGAGCGGCCTTGTGTCGCGATGGGCTGCAAAGCAGCCCCCAGAAATTCAGTGCATCTTGACGATCTGCTGGTCCGACGCGCGCCAGATCAGCCGACTGGTGTCATAACCCTGCTGCCGGGCCTTGGACATCAGGTTCTCGCGCTCCCAGGCTGGTAGCGTCGGCGTACGCGACAGTAGCCACAAGTGCTTGCGGTCCGGGCTGCCGACCACCGCCGTGCGATAGCGATCATCCACATACAGGATCCAGTACTCGCCCCTCGCCACCCCTGGCACCAGCTTGGTGAACCAGTTGTCGAACTCGACCCACAACTTGTCGGTGTGCCCTGGCTCCTGGATGTTCGCATGCCCCTCGGCGCGCAGCCATTCGTCACCCATGGTGCGGCAGCGGTTGAGCACGCCGAGGCTACCATCGAGCCTGAGGTTGTAGTGCGCTTCGGACTGCTCACAGCCGGTCTGGTAGCGCATTGGCAGGCGCGCCAGTTCGTACCACTTGCCCTGGTAGCGCTTGAGGTCGATGTTGCCCGCGGTTTTCGGCGCCAGCGGGTCGTGCACGGAGCCGGCACAACCGCCCAGCAGCAACGCCAGGCATACCCCCATCAGCAGATAAACGCGCCTCATTTGAGACCCTGCCCTGAATACATGAGCACCTTGTCAGCCGCGTACTGCACACTGATGAAGCTCTTCTCGTCCCCCCAGGTGCAGCTGCTCATGCCCAGCGCGCCAGAGCACTCGGTCGGCGTGCCGAGCAGCTGCTCGACCTCGGCCTTGTTCATACCGGCCTTGATCTTGGAATAGTTTTCCTGATTGATCTTGCTGCAGGCAGTCAGAACGACGCACAGCGACAACAGGGCGAGGGAACGCAACGACATGAAGGACACTCCTGGAGAGGGGATACAGGCGAGTGGCCTGCAGTGACCTTCGACGGTAAAAACCCTCCCAGGTTCCCTGCTCCCCCTCCTCTACCCCTACACCATTGGTCGGATGGCCACTACTGTGCGATTAATCACAAAGAATTACCCCGCACAAACAAAAAGGCCGCCCCTACGTACTGTAGGAGCAGCCTTGTGCTGCGAAAGGGCCGGTGAGGCCAACAGGGATGCATGGGCAGCGAGGGACACTTCGCAGCACAAGGCTGCTCCTACAAGGATCCCGCCAACCCTGGAATCAGAACCTGGACCCAGGCTCCAGCAAAAAGTCCATCTCTTCGCTGGTACTCGGCCGCTCCAGCACCAGGTTGCGGTGCGGGAAGCGCCCGAAACGGGCAATTACCCGCTGGTGCTGCTCGGCATAGTCGAGGAAGCCTTCGAACAACCGGCGGTTGGCTTCGGGCTGCTCGTCCAGCAGCACCTGGTAGCGCTCGACGCACAGGTTCTGCCAGTCCAGCACTTCGGCATGTTCCAGTACCAGCAGCACGAACACCCGCTGTATCGGCAGCAGCTGGTAATCCCAGTTCTTCTGCAAACCCTGCATCGCCACCACCTGAGCACGCCGGTCGCCCTCGAAGGCACGCGGCGTGTCGCGGTAGATCATGCGCGGCAGCTGGTCCAGCAGGATCAGCAGGCCCAGCCAGCCCTGCGGGCTTTGCTGCCACTCGTCGAGCCCACCCGCCAGGGCATGCTCGACCAGATCACCAAACAGCGCATGGGCGTCGGCGTCATGATGCTTGCCGAACCACAGCGTGCTCTTCTCGTCAGCCACGGCCTGGGGACTGGTGCCCCAACCGAACCACCACTCCAGCAACGGCTGCCAAGGTGCGAGCATGACTTACTCCTTGTGGTAGGCGGTGACGCGCTCGACCTCTTCCTTCGAGCCGAGGATTACCGACACACGCTGGTGCAGGCTTTCTGGCTGGATATCGAGGATGCGATCGTAACCGTTGGTGGAGGCGCCGCCGGCCTGTTCGATGATGAAGGACATCGGGTTGGCTTCGTACATCAGGCGCAGCTTGCCCGGCTTGCTCGGTTCGCGGGCGTCACGTGGGTACATGAACAGGCCGCCACGGGTCAGGATGCGGTGTACGTCGGCCACCATCGAGGCGATCCAGCGCATGTTGTAGTTTTTCTTCAGCGGGCCGGTCTCGCCTGCCAGCAGTTCCCCCACGTAACGCTGAACCGGGGCTTCCCAGTGGCGCTGGTTGGACATGTTGATGGCGAATTCTGCGGTAGTTTCCGGCACGCGGATGTTTTCGTGGGTGAGGACGAAGCTGCCCAGTTCGCGGTCCAGGGTGAAGCCCTTGACGCCGTTGCCCAGGGTCAGGATCAGCATGGTCTGCGGGCCGTAGATGGCGTAACCGGCGGCAACCTGCTGGGTGCCTGGTTGCAGGAAGGCTTTTTCGTTCAGGGTTTCGTTCTGGCTCAGGTATTCGTTAGGGCAACGCAGTACCGAGAAGATAGTGCCGACCGAAACGTTGACGTCGATGTTGGACGAGCCGTCCAGCGGGTCGAATACCAGCAGGTAGGCGCCTTTCGGGTACTTGCCCGGGATCTGGTAGGCGTTGTCCATTTCTTCGGAAGCCATGCCGGCCAGGTGGCCGCCCCACTCGTTGGCTTCCAGCAGGATATCGTTGGAAATCACGTCCAGTTTCTTCTGGACTTCGCCCTGCACGTTTTCAGTGCCCATGCTGCCCAGCACGCCACCGAGGGCGCCTTTGGAAACGTGATGGCTGATTTCCTTGCACGCACGCGCCACCACTTCGATCAGGAAGCGCAGATCGGCAGGGGTATTGTTGCTGCGGGTCTGCTCAATCAGATAGCGACTAAGGGTAACGCGGGACATGTATGGCTCCGAAAGGATTGGGGATAAAAACCCCCGCAGTTTACAGGGAGAGTTGCGGGCTAGCGAGTGATGAGACTCGCCACGGCTCTCAGACGGCACAATAGGTTGGTAGTTCAGCGCGCGCCAGGCCGGTGGTCTGGTTGTGGGCCCATTCGCGGGTACGCCCGCGAAGAGGCCGGCACAGGCTTACCTTAATCCAGAGCCTTCCAGATCTCGCTGGCATATTCCCGAATGGTCCGGTCCGAGGAGAACCAGCCCATCCGCGCGGTATTCAGCACCGCCATGCGCCACCATTCCTGCGGCGTGTGCCACAGCTCCTCGACCCGTCGCTGGGCATCCCAGTAGGCATCGAAATCGGCACACACCAGGAAACGGTCATGAGCTACCAGCCCGTCGATCAGCGCGCTGTAGCGCGACGGGTCGTCCGGTGAGAACACCCCGCTGCGAACAGCCTGCAACACATCGTTCAGGCGGCTGGACGTGGCAATCGCCGCACTGGCGCCAAAGTCACCGTCGCGCCGCCTGGCCTCCACCTGCTGCGCAGTAAGGCCGAATATGAACATGTTTTCGGTACCCACCTGCTCGCTCATCTCGACGTTGGCACCATCCAGGGTGCCGATGGTCAGGGCACCGTTCAGGCCGAACTTCATGTTGCTGGTGCCGGACGCTTCGTAACCGGCGGTGGAGATCTGCTCGGAAAGGTCCGCCGCCGGGATGATGCTTTCAGCCAGACTGACGTTGTAGTTGGGCAGGAACACCACCTTCAGCAGGCCGCGCACGGTGGGGTCGTTGTTCACCACCCGGGCGATGTCGTTGGCCAGCTTGATGATCAGCTTGGCCTGGTGATAGCTGGCCGCGGCCTTGCCGGCGAAGATCTTCACCCGCGGCACCCAGTCGGTACCGGGGTCGTTGCGCATGGCCTGGTACAACGCCACGGTGTGCAGCAGGTTGAGCAACTGGCGCTTGTATTCGTGGATGCGCTTGACCTGCACGTCGAACAACGCCTCGGGGTTCACCGTAACGCCCAGGCGGTCCTGGATGATGCTGGCCAGGGCACGCTTGCTGTGCAGGCGCTGCGCGGCGAACTGCTTGCGGAAACCGCTCTTGTCGGCGAACGGTACCAGATTGGCCAGGCGTCCTTCGGGGTCGTCCAGCAGCTCAGGGCCCAGCGCCTCGATCAACATCGCGGTCAGCTGCGGGTTGGACTGGTACAGCCAGCGGCGGAAGGTAATGCCGTTGGTCTTGTTGTTGATCCGTTGCGGGTAGAGCTTGTGCAGCTCGGCGAACACCGTGCTTTTCATCAGCTTGCTGTGCAGCGCCGACACACCGTTGACGCTGTGCGAGCCGAGGAACGCCAGGTTGCCCATGCGCACCCGGCGGCCATTGTCTTCCTCGATCAACGACACAGCCCGCAACACGTCGAAGTCGTGCAGGCCTTTCGCCCGCAGCGCGTCGATGTGGTAGGCGTTGATCAGGTAGATGATCTGCATGTGCCGCGGCAGCATGCGTTCCATCAGCGCAACGGGCCAGGTTTCCAGGGCTTCGGGCAGCAAGGTGTGGTTGGTGTAGGCCAGGGTGCCGACGGTCAGCTCCCAGGCGGTATCCCAAGGGATCTCATGCTGGTCGACCAGCAGGCGCATCAGCTCGGCCACGGCGATCGACGGGTGGGTGTCGTTGAGCTGGATGGCCGCCGCATCCGGCAGGTTGAGCAGGTTGTCGTGCATGTTCAGATGGCGGCGCAGCAGGTCCTGCAACGAAGCCGAGACGAAGAAGTATTCCTGCCGCAGGCGCAGTTCCTGGCCCGCCTCGGTGCTGTCGGCCGGGTACAGCACCCGCGAAATGCTTTCGGCCCGCGCCACCTCGGCCACCGCGCCCAGGTGGTCGCCGGCATTGAAGCGTTCCAGGTGCAGCTCTTCCAGCGCCCGCGCACGCCACAGGCGCAGGGTATTGACGCTGGCCCCGCGCCAACCGACCACCGGGGTATCGTAGGCCACCGCCCGCACGGTCTCGCCCGGCCACCACACCTGACGCTGCTGGCCGTGGGTGTCGTGCACCGTTTCGACGCTGCCGCCAAAGCTGATGGGGTAGATCACCTCGGCGCGCTCGAACTCCCAAGGGTTGCCGAAGTCGAGCCAGTTCTCGGTCTGCTCCTGCTGCCAGCCATCGACCATGGCCTGACGGAACAGCCCGTGCTCATAGCGGATGCCATAGCCGTGGGCGGCAATGCCCAGGGTCGACATGCTTTCCATGAAGCATGCCGCCAGGCGGCCCAGGCCACCGTTGCCTAGCGCAGCATCGGGCTCGAGCAGGCGAATGCGCTCCAGGTCCACGTTCAGCCCTTCCAATGCGTCGCGGGCAATGTCGAGCAGGCCCAGGTTGCTCAGGCTGTCGTACAGCAGCCGGCCGATGAGGAATTCGAGAGAAAGGTAATAGACCCGCTTCTGGCTGCGGCGATACGCTTGGCGGGTGTGGTCCATCCAGTGATCGACCATGTGATCGCGCGCGGCCAGGGCGATGGCCTCGAACCAGTCGTGGTCGAAGGCGTGCTCTGGGTCCTTGCCAACCGCGTAGGTCAGCTTGTCCAGTACAGCGGCGCGAAATTCGGCCACCTCGGCGTCACGAGCTTTGGGTTCCTGGGACATGCGGCATCCTCGGGCAAGTTGACGAAAACGGAGGGAGACTGTTGAGCCTAGACCCTTCGACAGGGAGTGACAGTTAGCGTTCGCAGTTTTCATGCCCACTTTGCGATTCCGGCAAAAGGTTGTTCATAAATTGAACAATTCCGGTATGATCGCGCGCCCCAAGACCGTGATACACCCCATAAAGATGAAAACGACCCTGATCGCCGCAGCCGAAGTCGACCGCCTGGAGACCTGGCAGCGCTACACCAGCAACATGTGCCATGGCTGCCATTCGACCTGCTGCACCCTGCCGGTGGAGGTGAAGATCAAGGATCTGATCCGTATCGGCGTGGTCGACGAGTTCGAGAAAGACGAACCGCCGAAGAACATCGCCAAGCGCCTGCAGAAGGACGGCATCATCGAACGCTTCAACCAGAAGTCGGGGATCTTCACCCTGACCCGGATGAGCAATGATGACTGCCTGTATCTGGATCGTAAAAGCCGGCTGTGCACCATTTATGACAAGCGGCCGGATACCTGCCGCAACCACCCCAAGGTCGGGCCGCGGCCAGGTTATTGTGCTTACAAGCCAAAGGTGGCCTCGCGCTAGGTCAACCTTTCATCTCCCACCTGCAGGGAAGCTTCTGCACGAACCACCCTGGTCCATCGGCGGATGTTCAGGATAGGTGCGCGGCAGCACACTGACCGAGCTGGTTGCGATGAAGCCGTCAGCAAATTTCGCCTCGACGAACTGCGCCTGCCAGCCTGCCGCCGGTGCCGTGCGTTGCAGGGTAAACTGCTGCACAGGCGCGAGTGTCTCGGCCTGGTAGCGCACCCCACAGGCATAGCGGAAGTCACGGTCCTGGCTGTTGCTCGCCGTCCAGACCTTAACCGCCACTGGCGGCTCGGAGAATTCGACGGTCATCTGCCCGCCTTGCCCGTTCGGCGACACCTGCACGCTTGGCAGAGGGGCCCCATCGCGCAAGCGCGACACCGCAGGTACCAAGGTACTGACTACCGCTTGACGCACCCCGCCATGGTCGGAGTTCGGCAATACCCTGAGGCTGGTCTGGCCCGGCAGGCGCTGCTGATAATCGGTGACCGGGTCAGGGACGAAGAAATCGTCACCACTGGCGGACACCAGGTACTTGGGAATGGCCAGACGCTGCCTTTTCTCGTTCAGGTACTGCATCGGGTCCATCATCGCCATCAGCCGCTCGAATGCCGGGGTGCCCAGCTGCTGCAGGACACCAGCCTGCTGGTAGGAACCCAGCGCCAAGGGCCAGTGACCACCATAACGCTTGCGCAATCCGGCCAGCATGTCCGAAGTATCCGCGACGTCGATCACACTGGGCACGATGGCCACCACCCGCTCATCGGCCAATGCCGTGAGCCATGCGCTCCAGCCGCGCTTGGAGGCACCCGTGATAATGAAGCGGTCCACCGTGAGCCCTTGCCCTGCCAGCTCTTGCTCGGCCAGATCCATCGCCCGGCTTGCCGCCGCGGCCATCGGCACGTGCAGTGGCAATTCCGGCGCGGCGCCGCGAAGCGCATGAGCCCAGGTATGGGCCACGGCGTCATCCTCGCGCAAGGGCTTCTCGTTATCGTTGAAGGTCACGTACTGATTGGGCACATCGCTGATCATGACCACGGCCATCCGTGCCTTGAGGGCGACCTCGCGCAATGCCTCGCGGGTATAGTCCGGGGTTTGCGCCGGTCCGAACCGTACACCGTTGTTCACCACCAGCAAGGCTTTGCCGGGCACGGCATTGTGCGGGATATGCAGCTCGACATCATGCTCCCAGCGGCGCGGCTCAACCACCGGCGCTGGTTCCCAAACCTGCGAAACCATCTGCAAGCGACGGAACGCATACCCAGGCTCGGAGGCTTGCTCGAGCAATACGGCTTCCAAGGGTGCCTGACGCACCTTGCCAATATGGCACTGGACAACATCCTGCGGACGCAGGCTGGCACAATCCTGCATGGTGCAAGCCTGCAAGCCTGCCATCAGGCAGGGGATGGCCAGCGCTAAACGGTAATTCATGTGCATGCTTCCGGCTTCGAGAAAGCACTTCACGCTAGGCATCACAACAAGCGCGCACAAGTCGCAAAAGGCCGTGAAGGATGCAACCTACATCAGCTTGAGATATCACCTACAAAAAACCTGCGTCATACAAACAAAAACGCCCCCGGCGATGCGTGCGAGGGCGTTTTGACTCGAACGAGCAAAATGGGAATAGCTCTATTTCTATATCAACCCTGCCGAGCAAGGTCGCGCAGATGAAGTACAACCATAACGATCGCGGCTATGGCGGTCACTATTGATGCCAAGGTACCCAACACGACCGTGGACATTATCGATTCATTGTTCCAAACCACGACCTGTTGATTGAGACGATCGTCGTAGAGTATTTGCCCGTCCAACGTGGCGAGTTCACGCACGGTGCTACCATCATCCCCACGTTCCACTGTAAGAATAACCTTCGCATTGATACGAAGCCCCGATGCCTCATACAACTTCCGGTAAGTATAAACACGTTTACCCTCCCGCCTTCCATCAAGCTTATATGCTACGCCAAAATGTACTAGCGAACGGTTATGCTCCCAAACGTCTGGATAACCGGATACTCGCCCCTCGATAACTAGTAGCCTAGACAAATCAGGGGCCTTATATACTTCCAGCTGACTGAAATAAAGCGCAACACCTGCAAGCATCGTAATCACGACAATCGCAAGCAATTGAGCTCGCTTTAAAGGAGGGGACACTCTGAGCAACTTTATGAATCCAGAAAATGACTGCACACGCCCCTCCTGCTATTTTAAATAGGAAAATCACCTAAAAATCTTTAATGATACCTATCAACTCCACCTACGCCCCCGCCAGGCGGGATGATCTCTATAGGACCTATATCAATATTCCACCTGGGGAGTTCCGGCAATGGGAATACCATAGGCCCGCCACCGAAGTCCGGCTCAATATAGCCACCCCCGCCGCCGCCAGATATTCCGTACAGGTGAGAAAGGTCGCTTCCAAGCAGCACGCCTTGCGTATCCGGGTTCCACTGGGTTACCGCAACTCGGCCCGCATAGATTGCGCTGATTTGGGCGAGCGATGCAAGGGCCAAGTCCGGCGCTACCCAGTAATCAGGGTAGGTGGCATTTGTATTTGCAACGAAATGTTTTTGCACTACAGGTGCGATAAAAGAATGATACAAATTTGTTGCCGCATCGGAATTGAGTATCCCCAAGGCATTAGCCCCAACGCCCACAGCAGTGAAAATAACTGCGGGAGTGCCAGCCCCAGCAAGCAAGCTTATACTGCCGACAATCCCCGCAACATTTCCAACCAGGCTCAGGACGTCACCTTTTTCAAATTTCTGGTCGGTCTTGTACTGAGCAGTAATTTTTAGAAATACTGTAGTCGCAGCAAGCGTATTCACCTTGATATTGAGGAAGGGTGTAAAACCCGCAGTCAGCTTTACTATTGACGTGATCCCGGCGACTGCAGCTCCGGTTTGGGCACTCTGATTCACTAGAACGAACCCTGACTTGTCGCTATTGTACTGATCCGTCAGGGAAGTAGCTGCCGCACCCACCGCTACCGGTTTTTCAACGTAGCCCAAGATAATCTCAAGTGTTTTGATCATCTTTCGCTACTCCCTGATCAATGTCTTGAAGGCGATGCTCATACGCAGCCGATTACAACTCACACCAGGCGCCCGAGCACCATGCGGCACTTCCCCATTGAAGATTACAACCCGCCTCGGCTTAGGCTGTACCGACAGCACAATACTTTCTTTGTCAGCGTCGTAGAATACAAGCTCACCACCCCAGCAGGTGGCCCAGTACTCGCTGCAAAACAGCATTACAGTTTTCCCTGGCGCCTCGGCTGTATTGTCACGATGAATAGGACCATCCTGGCTGCTTGTTTGACCATTGGCGTATACCCCTAACAGGGTCGCCGAAGGCATATGCGCAGCCTTGATACGTGCCCAGATATTCGCCAGAAAAGCCCAGTCCGGTCGCTCTCGTAGTTCTTGCTCACAGTCTTCCAATTCATTTCTGCGAGTACCGGCGATAAAACTGTGCCAACATGGACGATCAAGGGGAGCATAAGGATAGGGCCAGCCATAACGCCAGAGCGAGCCAGTTAGGAGCCTCAATATTTTCGTGTGCTCTTCGTCCGTTATTCCATCATCAATCACACAGATATTTTTACAAGCAGTCAAACCTACCATTACTTCAATCTCCTGATCTCAACATAGCGATTGGAGACTGAAAGTTAAAACACCTTTAGATATTCTCACACAGGGAAACAGCCGCTCAGCCGGTGACCTTTACCATAGCCTTGACGTGATAACAGATTTAGTCGCCATAACGAGTTCCAATTTTCTTTACCTCAAAAAAACTTTTTTCAGACTGACACCAACCTGAAGCTTTACCAGCCCCCAAGCATTTACCATGATAAAAGCACGTGTGCGTGAGAGACCGCAGGCAGCCACTGCCCTTGGCTTCACTCAGAATTGGACATAAAAAAACGCCCCCGGCATTTCGACCGGGGGCGTTTTCGTTTCAGCTCAAGCTAGACGATCAAGCCTTGGCTTTCTTGGCCGCGCGGGTACGCTCGCCTTCGTCCAGGATCTTCTTGCGCAGGCGGATCGACTTCGGAGTCACTTCGCACAGCTCATCGTCCTGGATGAATTCCAGGGCCTGTTCCAGGGTGTGGCGAACCGGCGGTACCAGGGCGATGACTTCGTCTTTGCCCGAAGCACGCATGTTGTCGAGCTTCTTGCCTTTGGTCGGGTTCACGCCCAGGTCGTTGTCACGGCTGTTCAGGCCGATGATCTGACCGTTGTAGATGTCCTGGCCGTGCTCGATGAACAGCTTGCCGCGAGCCTGCAGGGTTTCCAGCGAGTAGGTCAGCGCCTTGCCGGTCTCGATCGAAACCAGTACACCGTTCAGACGACCGGACATCTGGCCGGCTTTCATGGTGTCGTAGCGATCGAAGATCGAGGTCAGGATGCCGGCACCGTTGGTCAGGGTCAGGAACTGGTTACGGAAACCGATCAGACCACGAGCAGGTACGTTGTACTCCAGACGTACACGGCCTTTGCCATCCGGCGCCATGTTGGTCAGGTCGCCCTTACGCAGGCCCATTTCTTCCATGACCTTGCCCTGGGATTCTTCAGGGATATCGATGGTGACGTTCTCGAACGGCTCCTGCTTCACGCCGTTGACTTCGCGGATGATCACTTCAGGGCGGCCCACAGCCATCTCGAAGCCTTCACGACGCATGGTTTCGATCAGAACCGACAGGTGCAGCTCACCACGGCCGGAAACCTTGAACTTGTCAGCCGAGTCGCCTTCTTCAACGCGCAGTGCAACGTTGTACAGCAGCTCTTTGTCCAGACGTTCCTTGATGTTACGGCTGGTGACGAACTTGCCTTCCTTGCCGCAGAACGGCGAGTCGTTGACCTGGAAGGTCATCGAAACGGTCGGCTCGTCAACGGTCAGTGGCTTCATCGCCTCGACGTTGTTCATGTCGCACAGAGTGTCGGAGATGAACAGCTCGTCGAAACCGCTGATGCAGACGATGTCGCCAGCCTGGGCTTCTTCAACGTCGACGCGGTGCAGGCCGTGGTGGCCCATCAGCTTGAGGATACGGCCGTTACGCTTCTTGCCTTCGGTGTCGATGGCAACAACCGGGGTGTTCGGCTTGATACGACCACGGGCGATACGGCCAACGCCGATAACACCGAGGAAGCTGTTGTAGTCCAGAGCGGAGATCTGCATCTGGAACGGGCCATCGACGTCAACGTTCGGCGCCGGTACGTTGTCGACGATCGACTGGTACAGCGGGGTCATGTCTTCGGCCATGTCGGTGTGGTCCAGACCGGCGATGCCGTTCAGGGCCGAGGCGTAGACAACCTGGAAGTCCAGCTGATCATCGGTGGCACCGAGGTTGTCGAACAGGTCGAAGATCTGGTCCAGAACCCAGTCAGGACGCGCACCCGGGCGGTCAACCTTGTTGATCACGACGATCGGCTTCAGGCCAGCTTCGAAAGCCTTCTTGGTCACGAAGCGGGTTTGCGGCATCGGGCCGTCCTGGGCATCGACCAGCAGCAGCACGGAGTCGACCATCGACATTACACGCTCAACCTCGCCACCGAAGTCGGCGTGGCCAGGGGTGTCGACGATGTTGATGTGGTAGCCGTTCCAGTTGATGGCGGTGTTTTTCGCCAGGATGGTAATGCCGCGCTCTTTTTCCTGGTCGTTGGAGTCCATCACGCGCTCGTCGTTGAGCTCGTTACGCTCCAGGGTGCCGGACTGGCGCAGGAGTTTGTCGACCAGGGTGGTTTTACCATGGTCAACGTGGGCGATGATGGCGATGTTACGCAGATTTTCGATCACAACTGTATCTCGATCAGAGGATTCGGTTGCCGCCAGTGTAGGCGGCGAATATGTACGGTTTGAGGCTCAGCGGGCCCGGTGGTCGGGAGGGCGATGGCGGATGCTGCCGCCATACAGCCCTGGCGTCTTATGCCGGACGATAAACACGCACATTGGCATGTCCCTCACTGAGCAGGTGGTGTGCGTGCAGACGGCTCATCACACCTTTGTCGCAATACAGCAAGTACTGGCGGTTGGCATCCAGCTGCTTGAACTTGCTGTTGAAGGCATAGAACGGCATGGCCTGGACTTCGATACCGTCCAGCACCAGAGGTTCGTCTTCCTGGGCATCGGGGTGACGAATGTCGATGACGATCTGGCCGGGCAGCGCCTCGGTCACTTCCTCGATTTCGATGTCCTTGCCCAGTTCGTCGATCACATGGTCGATGGAGATCAACCGGGCGCGTTCCAGGGCGCGCTCCAGCACGGCCATGTCGAACTGCTTCTCTTCATGCTCCATGCGGTGGCGCTTGGCGTGGGTGGTCGGGTTTACCGAGATCACGCCGCAGTATTCTGGCATGTGCTTGGCGAAGTCGGCAGTGCCGATCGCGTAGGCCTGGTCGATGATGTCCTGCTTGTGGCTGGCCAGCAGGGGGCGCAGCACCAGCTTGTCGGTGGCCGAGTCGATGATCGACAGGTTCGGCAAGGTCTGGCTGGACACCTGGGAAATCGCTTCGCCGGTGACCAGGGCATCGATCTCCAGGCGGTCGGCCATGTGCGCGGCACCACGCAGCATCATGCGTTTGAGGGTCACGCCCATGTAGCTGTTGTCGACCTTGTTCAGAATCTCGCCGACCACTTCCTCGAACGGCACGCTGATGAACAGCACGCGCTGGCTGCTGCCGAACTTCTTCCACAGGTAGTGAGCCACTTCCATCACGCCCAGCTCGTGGGCACGGCCACCGAGGTTGAAGAAGCAGAAGTGGGTCATCAGGCCGCGGCGCATCATCTGATAAGCCGCCACGGTGGAGTCGAAGCCACCGGACATCAGTACCAGTGTCTGCTCCAGGGCGCCCAGCGGGTAGCCGCCGATGCCCTGGTGCTGGTTATGGATCACGTACAGGCGCTGGTCGCGGATTTCGATGCGCACCAGCACTTCCGGGTTCTTCAGCTCGATGCCGGCGGCGCCGCACTGCTGGCGCAGCTGGCTGCCGACGTAACGGTCGACGTCCATCGAGGTGAAGTCGTGGTGACCACCGCGCTTGCAGCGCACGGCGAAGTGCTTGCCGGCCAGCAGGTGGCCGAAGTGCTGCTTGCACTTGGCGACGATGTCATCGAAGTCGCCGAGCGGGTATTCCTCTACCTGCAGGAAGTGGGTGATACCCGGGGTGCAGGTGAGGCGCTCGATCATCTCGCGCTGGACCTTTTCGTCTTCGACGCGGGTGACCACTTCGAGATTGTCCCAGACACCATCGACCACGAGCTCAGGATCGAGGTCCTTGAGCACGTTGCGGATGTTCTTGCCGAGCTGGCGGATGAAGCGCTTGCGCACCGGCCGGCTCTTGATGGTGATTTCTGGGAAGACTTTGACGATAAGTTTCATTGGTTAACAGCGCGCGCAGGGCCTGCCGAAAATGAGGGGCGCGAATTATAGCGGAAATTGCTCAGGATTTGACCAACTTTTGTACAGAAGGTCGGATTTATATTGCCTGCACCGGCCTCATCGCCGGCAAGCCAGCTCCCACAGGCTATCCACAGTTCTCAAGACCTGCGCCCTACCTGTGGGAGCTGGTTGCCGGCGATGAGGCCCTCAAAGAAAGCACACAACTCAAGCAATGCACACTATTGGTGCACTGCTACCAAAATTCGCATCTTAAGAGTGCACTTTTCCCCGGCAACCCACCCCCAGATGCCCGCAAACGCCCCCTTTTATCCCGCCCTCGCCATTTTCGGGCACTGGCATGCAATTTGCTCCCTTGTGAGGCAGGTAAGCTTGGCCGACTATCCGCGCCCGGCAACACCCTTTTTCCAGGGCAGCGGCCCACCGCGCTCTAGACCATCCGGAGGACAACATGTCGAAGTCGGTTCAACTCATCAAAGATCATGACGTCAAGTGGATTGATCTGCGTTTCACGGACACCAAAGGCACTCAGCACCACGTGACCATGCCGGCGCGTGATGCACTGGAAGACGACTTCTTCGAAGTCGGCAAGATGTTCGACGGTTCCTCCATCGCTGGCTGGAAAGGCATCGAAGCCTCCGACATGATCCTGATGCCGGTCGACGAAACTGCCGTACTGGACCCGTTCACCGAAGAGCCGACCCTGATCATCACCTGCGACATCGTCGACCCGTCGAGCATGCAGGGCTACGATCGTGACCCTCGCGCCATTGCCAAGCGCGCCGAAGAGTACCTGAAGAGCACCGGCATCGGTGACACCGTATTCGCAGGCCCGGAGCCAGAGTTCTTCATCTTCGACGAAGTGAAGTTCCAGTCGGACATCTCCGGCTCGATGTTCAAGATCTTCTCCGAGCAAGGCTCGTGGATGACCGGCGCTGACGTGGAAGGCGGCAACAAAGGCCACCGTCCAGGCGTGAAGGGCGGCTACTTCCCGGTTCCGCCGTTCGACCACGACCACGAAATTCGTACTGCCATGTGCAACGCACTGGAAGAAATGGGCCAGACCGTCGAAGTTCACCACCACGAAGTGGCGACTGCCGGCCAGAACGAAATCGGCGTCAAGTTCAACACCCTGGTGAAGAAGGCTGACGAAGTACAGGCGCTGAAGTACGTCGTGCACAACGTTGCCGACGCCTACGGCCGCACCGCTACCTTCATGCCGAAGCCACTGTACGGCGACAACGGCTCGGGCATGCACGTGCACATGTCGATCTGGAAAGACGGCAAGAACACCTTCTCGGGTGAAGGCTATGCCGGCCTGTCCGACACCGCCCTGTACTTCATCGGCGGTATCATCAAGCACGGTAAGGCCCTGAACGGCTTCACCAACCCGTCGACCAACTCCTACAAGCGTCTGGTCCCAGGCTTCGAAGCCCCGGTAATGCTGGCCTACTCGGCTCGCAACCGTTCCGCCTCGATCCGTATTCCTTACGTCGGCAGCCCGAAAGCCCGCCGTATCGAAGCTCGCTTCCCGGACCCATCGGCCAACCCATACCTGGCCTTCGCGGCCCTGCTGATGGCCGGCCTGGACGGTATCCAGAACAAGATCCACCCAGGCGATGCTGCCGACAAGAACCTGTACGACCTGCCGCCTGAAGAGGCCAAGGACATTCCGCAGGTTTGCGGCAGCCTGAAGGAAGCTCTGGAAGAGCTGGACAAGGGCCGTGCGTTCCTGACCAAGGGCGGCGTGTTCTCCGACGACTTCATCGATGCCTTCATCGAGCTGAAGAGCGAAGAAGAAATCAAGGTCCGCACCTTCGTTCACCCGCTGGAATACGAGCTGTACTACAGCTGCTGATCTGATCGGCGCCTCGCGCCGATGACATGATCACGAACGGCCTCCTTCGGGAGGCCGTTTTCGTTTCCGTGGCTGCGTCCTCGATTTCATACAGAACCGGCAGATGCCGCTGACATTTCGCCGCCCCCCTCAGCACGCAGGGTAGGCGTCCCTTCAGTCAAAGGACATCACGCCATGCGCAAACTTCTACCTGCAATGATTACCGTATCCGCCCTCCTCACCGGCTGCGCCAGCAATGGCACCGCGCCAGGCCAGGCAACGTCACAGGTGCTTCACCGCGCCACCGGCAGTTGGGACGGTACTCCCTATCTCGATTACCCCGAAGGACGACCAGTGCTGTCGCTTGTGAAAGTCAGCATTCCCGCCCACACCACCCTTGGCTGGCACTGTCACCAGGCGCTCAATCTAGGCTATCTGACCGAGGGACGACTCGAGGTGGAAACCCGCGACGGCAAGCGGACAAGCCTGGTTGCAGGCCAGACGCTGGCCGAACTTCAAGGGGAAGTGCACCGCGGGCACACCACTGGGCAGCCCGCCACTGTCATGGTGTTCCACGCAAGCAATGAAGACCTTGCGTTTTCAACGCCAGAAGCCGAATGCCCGCCAACTGTGCGATAAACCCTGAAACCACCTATGCTCCATATTGGTGCGCGCTGTGGACTAACGCCCCCGAATGCACCCCAAAAGCGATCACATGAACCGTTTAATCAGTTCATTCTGGTGCGAATTTTCCCGTTTCCAGGGCTTTATCGGCAAATTCCGCTTCTTTTCGGAGCCTTGGTTTGGTTCTTGCATTTTTTGCCCAAAGACTGGAATCAGCGGATCCACCGCGCGCCCGACCATGGCCGCGCCCATGCCCGACACGCGCCAAAAGAGGTCGACGACGCCCTATGACCATCAGCGATGCCCAGCACCGTCTACTTCTGGACAACCTGACCACCGCCACGCTGCTGCTCAACGCCGAGCTGCGCCTGGAGTACATGAACCCGGCCGCGGAAATGCTTCTGGCAGTGAGTGGCCAGCGCAGCCATGGGCAGTTCATCAGCGAGCTGTTCACCGAGTCGACCGAAGCGCTCAGCTCGCTGCGCCAGGCGGTCGAGCAGGCGCATCCGTTCACCAAGCGCGAAGCGCAGCTCACCTCGCTGACCGGGCAGACCATCACCGTCGACTACGCGGTTACGCCGATCCTGCACCAGGGCCAGACCCTGCTGCTGCTCGAGGTGCACCCGCGCGACCGGCTGCTGCGCATCACCAAGGAAGAGGCCCAGCTGAGCAAGCAGGAAACCACAAAGATGCTGGTACGCGGCCTGGCCCATGAAATCAAGAACCCCCTCGGCGGCATTCGCGGCGCAGCTCAGCTGCTGGCTCGCGAGCTGCCTGAAGAAGGCCTGCGCGACTACACCAACGTGATCATCGAGGAAGCCGATCGCCTGCGTAACCTGGTCGACCGCATGCTCGGCTCGAACAAGCTGCCGTCGCTGGCCATGACCAACATCCACGAAGTGCTTGAGCGGGTCTGCAGCCTGGTCGAGGCCGAAAGCCAGGGTTGCATCACTTTGGTGCGCGATTATGACCCCAGCCTGCCTGACGTATTGGTCGACCGCGAGCAGATGATCCAGGCCGTGCTCAACATCGTGCGCAATGCCATGCAGGCGATCAGTTCGCAGAACGAACTGCGCCTGGGCCGCATCACCCTGCGCAGCCGTGCCCTGCGCCAGTTCACCATCGGCCATGTGCGCCATCGCCTTGTGGCGAGGGTGGAGATCATCGACAACGGCCCGGGCATCCCGCCGGAACTGCAGGACACCCTTTTCTATCCCATGGTCAGCGGTCGCCCGGACGGTACCGGGCTGGGCCTGGCCATTACCCAGAACATCATCAGCCAGCACCAGGGCCTGATCGAGTGTGAAAGCCATGCAGGCCACACCGCATTCTCGATCTACCTGCCCCTGGAACAAGGAGCCACCGCCTCATGAGCCGAAGTGAAACCGTATGGATCGTCGACGATGATCGCTCCATCCGCTGGGTCCTGGAAAAAGCCCTGCAACAGGAAGGCATGACCACCCAGAGCTTCGATAGCGCCGATGGCGTCATGGGCCGCCTGGCACGCCAGCAACCGGACGTGATCATTTCCGACATCCGCATGCCGGGCACCAGCGGCCTCGACCTGCTGGCACAGATCCGTGAGCAGCACCCGCGCCTGCCGGTCATCATCATGACCGCCCACTCCGACCTGGACAGCGCCGTTGCGTCGTACCAGGGCGGTGCATTCGAGTACCTGCCCAAGCCATTCGATGTGGACGAGGCGGTCTCGCTGGTCAAGCGCGCCAACCAGCACGCCCAGGAGCAACAAGGGCTGGATGTGCCGCAGAGTCTGGCGCGCACCCCGGAAATCATCGGTGAAGCACCGGCAATGCAGGAGGTGTTCCGCGCCATCGGCCGCCTCAGCCACTCCAACATCACCGTGCTGATCAACGGTGAGTCCGGTACCGGCAAGGAGCTGGTGGCCCACGCCCTGCACCGCCACAGCCCGCGTGCGGCCTCACCGTTCATCGCCCTGAACATGGCAGCCATCCCCAAGGACCTGATGGAGTCCGAGCTGTTCGGCCATGAAAAGGGCGCCTTCACCGGCGCCGCCAACCTGCGCCGAGGGCGCTTCGAGCAGGCCGACGGCGGCACCCTGTTCCTCGACGAGATCGGCGACATGCCCGCCGACACACAGACCCGCCTGCTGCGAGTGCTGGCCGATGGCGAGTTCTATCGCGTGGGCGGCCACGTACCGGTCAAGGTCGATGTGCGCATCATCGCCGCCACTCACCAGAACCTGGAGTCGCTGGTGCAGGCCGGCAAGTTCCGCGAGGACTTGTTCCACCGCCTGAACGTGATCCGCATCCACATTCCGCGGCTGGCCGACCGCCGCGAAGATATCCCTGCCCTCGCCCGCCACTTCCTCGCCCGCGCCGCCCAGGAACTGGCGGTCGAGCCGAAGATCCTCAAGCCGGAAACCGAGGAATTCATTCGCAATCTGCCGTGGCCGGGCAACGTACGGCAGATGGAGAACACCTGCCGCTGGATCACCGTGATGGCCTCCAGCCGCGAAGTGCTGATCGGCGACCTGCCGCCGGAGCTGCTGAACCTGCCACAGGACGCCGCACCGGTAACCAACTGGGAGCAGGCCCTGCGCCAGTGGGCCGACCAGGCGTTGGCGCGTGGGCAGACCAGCCTGCTGGACAGCGCAGTGCCGAGCTTCGAGCGGATCATGATCGAGACAGCCCTCAAGCACACGGCTGGCCGTCGGCGCGATGCGGCACTGTTGCTGGGTTGGGGACGCAACACCCTGACGCGCAAGATCAAGGAACTGGGGATGAATGTGGCGGGGGGCGATGATGAGGAAGGTGACGAGCACTGAGTTCCAGGTAAACCCATAGTTCTCTGGGGCTGCTGCGCAGCCCATCGCGACACAAGGCCGCTCCTACAGGAGAATGCGATCCCCTGTAGGAGCGGCCTTGTGTCGCGATGGGCCGCAAAGCGGCCCCAAACATTTCAGCCCTTCGATGCACCGATCCTGTGCCCGATGCACCTCACTAAGGCACAAATCCCCTCAAAAAACGGCCAATTCACCCTGAAAGCCCAGATTCACGGGCTTTTCAAAACTGGCACGCCCCCTGCAATAAACAATACATATCCAGTTTCGGGGGCCCTGGTACAGGCAGGCCGGGTGAACCCCTCTTTTATTCGCAACATCGCCAGTTTTGGGGACCTCGGTACAGGCAGGCCGGGCCATCCCCCCCTTTATACGCAGTACCCCTTTCGGGGACCCTGGTACAGGCAGGCCGGGATATCCCCTCTTTTATTCGTGCAGTTTCACCTGCAACCGCCAGCGCCCAGCGTCCTCTGCACCGGCCCACTCGCCGTGCAGGGGGCGCGCAGCCACCACCGTCAGCAACAGCCCTTCCTTGCTATTCTGCACCCGCCAACTCACAGGCTTGCCCTGCAGGCTCAGTTGCCCTTGCCGGGCCTTGCCTTGGGCCTGGAACAACAGTGCTACCGTACCGTCCACATTCTCGCCATGCAGCTGAGGCTCTTCGTTGAACCACAGCTCCAGGCCATCCTGCACCACCTCCACCTGCTGCAACTCGCGCTCGTCGGGTGTAGTCAGGCGGCCGATCATCAGCCCTACCATCAAGCCGACGATCGCCAGCGACAGCATCACCCGCGGGAACGCCTTCGAACGCACGTCCGGTTCGGGGGTAGAATGCCCGTCATCTTCACGCTTGGAGCCGTGCATGTTTCACGTCATCCTTTTTCAACCAGAAATTCCGCCGAATACCGGCAACATCATTCGCCTCTGCGCCAACAGCGGCTGCGACCTGCACCTGATCGAGCCCATCAGCTTCGAGCTGGACGACAAGCGCCTGCGGCGCGCGGGGCTGGATTACCACGAGTATGCCACGCTCAAGCGCCACGAAAGCCTGGCCGGATGCCTGGAAAGCCTGGGCAACCCACGGCTGTTCGCCTTCACCACCAAGGGCTCGCACCCGTTCCACGAAGTGGCTTACCAGCCGGGTGATGCCTTCCTGTTCGGGCCAGAAAGCCGCGGCCTGCCGGCCGAAGTACTGGACAGCCTGCCGGCCGAACAACGCCTGCGCCTGCCCATGCGGCCCGGGTGCCGCAGCCTGAATCTGTCCAATACCGTGGCTGTGACGGTGTATGAGGCGTGGCGGCAGAATGGGTTTGCCGGCAGTTGATGCGCTGCCTGCACTGACTCTATCGCCGGCAAGGCAGCTCCCGCAGGGACCGCACCACCCTTGAAACCTGTGCAGTACCTGTGGGAGCTGGCTTGCCGGCGATAGGGCCGGAACAGGCCAACAAAAAAGGCGACCGAAGTCGCCCTTTTTCAAACGCAGCTATTACTGCACAGTCGTCGCTTCGCCGGCTTCCTGCATGCGCTGCATTTCTTGCGCGTACAGGGCGTCGAAGTTGACCGGCGACAGCATCAGGGCCGGGAACGAACCGCGGGTCACCAGGCTGTCCAGGGTCTCGCGGGCGTACGGGAACAGGATGTTCGGGCAGAACGCACCCAGGGTGTGGCTCATCGAAGCCGCGTCCAGATTCTTGATCAGGAAGATACCGGCCTGCTGCACTTCAGCGATGAAGGCCACTTCGTCACCGTTCTTGACGGTAACCGACAGGGTCAGCACCACCTCGTGGAAGTCGCCTTCCAGGGCTTTCTGCTTGGTGTTCAGGTCCAGGGCAACGCTCGGCTCCCAGGTCTGGCGGAAGATCTGCGGGCTTTTCGGGGCTTCGAACGACAGGTCGCGCACATAGATGCGCTGCATGGAGAACTGAGGGCTGTTGTCTTCTGCAGCAGCGCCGTTGGTCTGTTGGTCAGTCATGGCAGATCCTTATCCTAATGTTTTTGAATGCAGTGCAAATCAGGCCGCCAGCAGCGCGTCGAGCTTGCCAGCGCGCTCCAGGGCATAAAGGTCATCGCATCCACCGACGTGGGTGCTGCCGATCCAGATCTGCGGCACAGATGTACGGCCGGCCTTCTGGCTCATCTCGGCACGAACCTGTGGCTTACCGTCGACCTTGATTTCCTCGAAGGCCACGCCCTTGCTCTCGAGCAGGTACTTGGCGCGCATGCAGTAGGGGCAGTAGTCGCTGGAATAGACGATGACGGGCTTCATATCACTTCACCAGGGGCAGGTTATCGGCTTTCCAGCTGGAAACGCCACCGCTCAGTTTGGCGGCGTTGTAACCAGCCTTGAGCAGCTCGCGGCAGATGGTGCCGGACTGCTGGCCCATCGAGTCGACGACGATCAGGGTCTTCTCTTTGTGCTTGTCCAGCTCGCTCATGCGGTTGACCAGCTTGTCCTGCGGGATGTTCACCGCACCGACGATGTGACCGGCGGAGTATTCCTTGGTCGGGCGAATGTCGATGACCAGGGCTTTCTCGGCATTGACCAGGGCAGTCAGCTGGCCGTTGCTCAGGCTCTGGCCGCCGCGACGGATTTCGTTGACCAGCAGCGCGACCAGCAAAACAACGAAGATCGCCACCAGGATGTAGTGGTTTGTCGCAAATTGAATCAGGTTAGCAACCATCTGGGGTGTTCCACGCGATTGAAAATGCCGGCCAGTATACACAGGCCCTTATTGCCACCAAAGCCCGACGGGCCGGCCGGAAAGGTACCTTCATGTTGCCACATTGGCCACGCTGGTCAGGGAACAGGACGAATATTCGCCGCCGGTGGCGCATTTGCCCTAAAATGCGTGTCTTTATCATCTTTGAACAACCGTGAGTTTGATTGATGACGAGTACGCCCAAACCCCTGGTCCTGATCATCCTGGATGGCTTCGGCCACAGCGAAAGCCCCGAATACAACGCCATCTATGCCGCCAACACACCGGTCTATGACCGCCTGCGCGCCAGCCAGCCGCATGGCCTCATTTCCGGCTCAGGCATGGATGTCGGCCTGCCGGACGGGCAGATGGGCAACTCTGAAGTCGGTCACATGAACCTCGGTGCCGGCCGCGTGGTGTATCAGGATTTCACCCGGGTGACCAAAGCCATCCGCGACGGCGAGTTCTTCGAGAACCCGGTACTGACCGGCGCCGTGGACAAGGCAGCCAGTGCCGGCAAGGCTGTGCACATTCTCGGCCTGCTGTCCGATGGCGGCGTACACAGCCACCAGGACCACCTGGTAGCCATGGCCGAACTGGCCGCGCAGCGCGGCGCGCAGAAGATCTACCTGCACGCCTTCCTCGATGGCCGCGACACGCCGCCACGCAGCGCGCAGTCGTCCATCGAATTGCTCGACGCCACCTTCGCCAAGCTGGGCAAGGGCCGCATCGCCAGCCTGATCGGCCGCTATTACGCCATGGACCGTGACAACCGCTGGGACCGTGTCAGCGCCGCCTACAACCTGATCGTCGACAGCGCTGCCGAATACACCGCCGACACCGCCTTGGCCGGCCTGGAAGCGGCCTACGCCCGCGACGAGAGCGACGAGTTCGTCAAGGCCACGCGCATTGGTGAAGCAGTCAAGGTCGAAGACGGCGACGCGGTGATCTTCATGAACTTCCGCGCCGACCGCGCCCGCGAACTGTCGCGCGTGTTCGTCGAAGCCGACTTCAACGAATTTCCGCGTGCCCGCCTGCCAAAACTGGCCGCCTACATCGGCCTGACCCAGTACTCGGCAAAAATCCCGGCCCCCGCCGCCTTCGCCCCGGCCAGCCTGAACAACGTGCTGGGCGAGTACCTGGCGAAAAACGGCAAGACCCAGCTGCGCATCGCCGAGACCGAGAAGTATGCCCATGTCACCTTCTTCTTCTCCGGCGGCCGTGAAGAGCCTTTCGAAGGCGAAGAGCGCATTCTGATCCCGTCGCCGAAGGTCGCCACCTACGACCTGCAGCCGGAAATGAGCGCACCGGAAGTTACCGACCGCATCGTCGAGGCTATCGAGCAACAGCGTTATGACGTGATCGTGGTCAACTACGCCAACGGCGACATGGTCGGCCATACCGGCGTGTTCGAGGCTGCGGTGAAGGCCGTCGAGGCCTTGGATGGCTGCGTCGGGCGTATCGTCGAAGCACTGGACAAGGTCGGCGGCGAAGCGCTGATCACCGCCGACCATGGCAACGTCGAGCAAATGGAAGACGAGTGCACCGGCCAGGCGCACACCGCGCACACCACCGAGCCGGTGCCGTTCATCTATGTGGGCAAGCGCAACGTCAAGGTGCGTGACGGCGGTGTGCTGGCCGATGTGGCGCCGACCATGCTGAAGCTGCTGGGGCTGGAAAAGCCGGTGGAAATGACCGGCACCTCGATTCTGGTCGACGCCTGATTCGGTGCCAAAGGGGGCCGCTTTGCGGCCCATTCGCAGCACAAGGCTGCTCCTACAAAGGGCTCATGCAATGCCTGTAGGAGCAGCCTTGTGCTGCGAATGGGCTGCACAGCAGCCCCAATAACACATGAATTCCAGACAAACGCCCCTCTGCACCCGCAGCGAGGCGTTTTTTTTGCCCGCCCGCGCGGGCATACTAGGCCAGTCTCCATCCTTGGTACGCCAAACCCCATGCTTCGCGCCCTGATCCTCCTAGCCCTGTCTTGCCTGCTCAGCCCGGCCTTTGCCGATGAGCGTGCGCAGACCCAGCAGCAACTGGACGCCACCCGCCAGGACATTGCCGAGCTCAAGAAGACGCTGGGCAAGCTCCAGGAAGAAAAGGCCGGTGTGCAAAAGGACCTCAAAGCCACCGAGACCGATATCGGCAACCTCGAAAAGCAGGTGGAGGCCCTGCAGCAAGAACTAAAAAAGACCGAGGGCGAGCTGGAGCGCCTTGATACCGAGAAAAAAAAACTCCAGAGCGCCCGCGTTGAACAACAGCGACTGATCGCCATCCAGGCCCGTTCGGCCTACCAGAACGGCCGCGAGGAATACCTCAAGCTGCTGCTCAACCAGCAGAACCCCGAGAAGTTTGCCCGCACCCTCACCTACTACGACTACCTGAGCAAGGCGCGCCTGGAGCAACTGCGCACCTTCAACGAGACCCTGCGCCAGCTGGCCAACGTCGAACAGGAAATCGCTACCCAGCAGCAACAGCTGCTGGCCCAGCGCGCCGACCTCGACAGCCGCCGCCAGGCCCTGGAAACCGAGCGTGGCAAGCGCCAGCAGGTGCTGGCCAAGCTCAACAGCGACATGAAGGACCGCGACCAGAAGCTGCAATCGCGCGAGCAGGATCAGGCCGACCTGTCCAAGGTACTCAAGACCATCGAGGAAACCCTCGCCCGCCAGGCCCGCGAGGCCGAAGAAGCGCGCAAGAAGGCCTTGCTGGCCCAGCAGGAAGCGGAAAAGCGCCGCCAGCAGGAAGCCCTCGCTGCCGCTGCCGCTCGCGAACAGGCCCGCGAACCGGTGGAGCCACCGAAAAAGGCCCGCACCACCCTGGGCCCGCTGGTTTCCAGCGACGGCGCGAACTACGGCGGCGCATTTTCTGCCGCACGGGGAAAACTTCCCTGGCCAGTCAATGGTCGATTGCTGGCACGTTTCGGTGATGCCCGCGGCAGCGATGCCCGTGCCAAGTGGGACGGGGTGATGATCAGCGCCAACCCGGGCACTCAGGTACGTGCCGTGCACGGCGGGCGCGTGGTGTTCGCCGACTGGTTGCGCGGTGCCGGGCTTCTGGTCATTCTCGACCATGGCAACGGTTACCTGAGCCTGTACGGCCATAACCAGAGCCTGCTCAAGAGCGCCGGTGATATCGTCAAGGCCGGCGAGGCCATTTCCACCGTTGGCGACAGCGGCGGCCAGGACGCTGCCGGCTTGTACTTCGCCATCCGCCAGCAGGGCCGGCCTACCGACCCTTCGCAGTGGTGCCGGGGCTAGTCAAATTTCTACGGGGTAGCCCACGGGCTGCGCCGATGCTCCCCAGGGAGCGCTTACAGGATCAGGAGTTCGTTCGACATGCTGCACTCGCCTCGTCTCACCCAGCTGGCCCTGTCCATCGCCCTGGCGGTCGGCGCGCCCCTGGCCACTGCCGCGGAACCGGCCAAGCCGGCTGCAGTACCGGCCACCGAGGTGACCGCCAAGGCGCCACTGCCGCTTGAAGAGCTGCGCACCTTCGCCGAGGTCATGGACCGCATCAAGGCGGCCTATGTGGAACCGGTGGACGACAAGACCCTGCTGGAAAATGCCATCAAGGGCATGCTCAGCAACCTCGACCCGCACTCGGCTTACCTCGGCCCCGAGGACTTCCAGGAACTGCAGGAAAGCACCAGCGGCGAGTTCGGTGGGCTGGGCATCGAAGTAGGCCAGGAAGACGGCTTCATCAAGGTCGTCTCGCCGATCGACGACACCCCGGCCTCGCGTGCCGGCGTGCAGGCCGGCGACCTGATCGTCAAGATCAACGGCGCCCCGACCCGTGGCCAGACCATGACCGAAGCGGTCGACAAGATGCGTGGCAAGGTGGGCGAGAAAATCACCCTGACCTTGGTGCGTGACGGCGGCACCCCCTTCGACGTGACCCTGGCCCGCGCGGTCATCCAGGTCAAGAGCGTGAAGAGCCAGCTGCTGGAGAACGATTACGGCTACATCCGCATCACCCAGTTCCAGGTCAAGACCGGCGACGAAGTAGGCAAGGCCCTGGCCAAACTGCGCAAGGACAACGGCAAAAAGCTGCGCGGCGTGGTGCTGGACCTGCGCAACAACCCGGGCGGCGTGCTGCAGTCGGCGGTGGAAGTGGCCGACCACTTCCTGACCAAGGGCCTGATCGTCTACACCAAGGGCCGCATCGCCAACTCCGAGCTGCGCTTCTCGGCCGACCCGGCCGACGCCAGCGACGGCGTGCCACTGGTGGTGCTGATCAACGGCGGCAGTGCCTCGGCCTCGGAAATTGTCGCCGGCGCCCTGCAAGACCAGAAACGCGCCGTGCTGATGGGCACCGACAGCTTCGGCAAAGGCTCGGTGCAGACCGTGCTGCCACTGGCCAACGACCGTGCCCTGAAGCTCACCACCGCGCTGTACTTCACCCCCAACGGCCGCTCGATCCAGGCCCAGGGCATCGTCCCCGACATCGAAGTGCGCCCGGCCAAGCTCACCGCCGAAGCCGACACCGACAACTTCAAGGAAGCCGACCTGCAGGGCCACCTGGGCAACGGCAACGGCGGTGCCGACCGCCCGACCGGCAGCGGCAAGCGCAAGGAGCGCCCGCAGGATGACGACTTCCAGCTGAGCCAGGCTCTGAGCCTGCTCAAAGGCCTGAACATCACCAAGGGCGACTGATCCACTCCATGCGTTATCTGCTGTGTCTGCTGTTCTGCCTGATGGCAGGGGTCGCGCAAGCGGCGCCGGCCGGCAAGGCCTACATGAGCATCATCATCGACGACCTCGGCCAGAGCAGCGAACGCGACAGCCGCACCTTGGCCCTGCCCGGCCCGGTAACCCTGGCGATCATGCCGGACACTCCGCATGCCACCACGCTTGCCCGGCAGGCGCACAAGGCCGGCAAGACAGTTATCCTGCACATGCCCATGGACCCGGCCACCGGCCCTTACGCCTGGCACCCGGGCACGCCCCTGCCGGAGCTTGCCCACCGCCTGGACACCGCCCTGGCGCAGGTGCCTTACGCAGTCGGTATCAACAACCACATGGGCAGCCGCATGACCGCCCAACCCGAAGCGATGGCCATGCTGATGGCCGACCTGCAACGCCGACACCTGTTTTTTGTCGACAGCCGCACTAGCGCTGCCACGGTGGCTGCATTCCAGGCTCAGGCCCAGGGCCTGGCACAGGTATCCCGCGATGTCTTTCTGGACAACGTACGTACGGTCGAGGCCATCGGCAGCGAATTGCAGCTCGGGGTCGAACTGGCTCGCAAACAAGGCTCAGCCGTGCTGATCGGCCACCCTTATCCGCAAACCCTCGAAGTGCTCGAACGCGAACTGCCCCGGCTGAAGCGCCAGGGCGTAGAGCTGATCGGCCTGGAACAGATGATTGCCGAGCGGGGCAATCAGACGATGCCAGCGCATGCCAAGCACCATCCCACCGCCCCCGTTGGCCGACTCAATGGAAAGGAATGATTCCTCGGGCCTGTGCCAGAGTAAGGGCTCCCCTGTGCAATCGCTGTTTCGAGTCTGCAGCGGCCTTGCTACTCAAACGACGCTGGCTCCAGGTCTTGAGGTGACCCACCGTGAAATCCTCTGCAAACGCATCTGGCGAGCTGAAATGAAAGTGCGCAGCCCAGAGGTTCCGCTTGCTCGGTAGACGAACGATCCGGTATTCGTCAAAAGCGCTGCCATCCTGCATGGTGCGCCGTTCCACATATTCGACCTGTATCAGGTGCTTTCCGTGGAGATACTGCAAACCTTCGGCCGACGGATACTTGGTGTCGGTATAGAGCCTGGTCATCTGAAATGTTTTATCCGCCTCCAACTTGTCCAGATCCACTTCCAGCGTCCTGATCAGCTTGTCGTTTCCTCCGGCATCACGCACCACACTGAGTGCCTGATTCAGCTTTTCCAGATGCTGATCGAACAACTGCTTGAGCAACGCCCCTTTGATGTCGTGCTTGACATAGTCCTTGGCCTGCTCCCTGACTGCATCGCTCTCGTCCAGAAGCGCCTGTACCCACATGGGCAGGTCAGTTGGAGCAGCTTCGTCCGCCAATGAAGGGCGCTTGCTTTCACGCTGTCGCCATTCCCCATCCACCAGGTCGAAGGTTGCCAGTACTTCTTCACTGAACGTCTCCCGCACTTCAACGATCTGGCTTTCGTCTATCGTCCTTTCCACCCCGATCATCAACTGCCCAGCAAGGTTGCGCACCACTCGCTGCTCTTCGGTAGACACCTTGTAGGGTCTGCGCTTTTGCGCGACCGTTCCACCCTCCTGCTCCGAGATCGCGGCAACCAGCCGCTGTCCTGCATCTTCCTTCAGTTGCTTTACATGGTTGCGATACCGCTCGAGCATCACGGGTTCGATCAGTTCGCCACCTTCACGGAGAATGCGGGCACTGTTGAGTAATGCGGCAGAGTACTCATCCCATGCCTCTTGCAGGATCACGATGCGGTCGTCTGCCGACAGATTGGCGAAGTCAAGCTCCCCATGAGTCTCTGCGGCATTGCGCAAGGCCATGCTGACCAGTTCGTCCCGGTAGCGGGCGACTGTCTGGAGGCCGCCGGGAGCATTGAGGTGCAAGGCCAGGTCTGCCAGGTTCTGCACCTGATGGAAGCGCATCTGCACGGTCGAAAACGGTCTTTCGTCGATCAGATGCCCCACTGTGCGATGGTCACCAGGAGGGTTGGAAGGTATGACAAGCTCAACCGGCGACTCGGCCAGCAAATTGTCCAGGTGCACTCGTATGGCGAGCATGCGGTCCTGATACTCAGCCACATGCTCCAGCTTGATACGAAACGCAGCATATTGTTCGCCGACTTCAGCCAATGGCTTACCATCAATAGCCCGTTGCAGCGCGGCAAGTTGCGGATAGTCCGTCAGGCTCCAGAGCTCGTTGTAAACGAAGACACAATCGCGAATCAGCTCTGTGCGAGCATTCTCTTCATGCTTGGCAACAGGCTTATCCAACCCATCTTTTTGGCGTTGCCCGGCATATTTGGGTTCCGCCATCGTGATCAACAGCTTTAGCTGTTCGTCTTCCTTGCCAATGGCCTCTTCAAGCAGCGAAACGATTTGCTCACGCTGCTGGGCGATACTTTCCCGCGCATCCATCGCTCGTTGTTCATACTGCGCGGTCAGTGACCGGAGAGCTGTCGTATCGGTACCTGCCGAGGCCGAATTCACATCCTCCTGCGCCTTTGCCTTCAACGCGTCCATTTTGACGAGGCTCTGGTGCAAAGCCATCATCTGCTGACTCGCTGCCTGAACCGTCGACTTCAACTTCGGGATTTCCGCATCCAACTGGACGACGCGGTCGTAAAGTTTCTTGAATCGGACCGATACCGAAGTTCTGGGGCTGGGAGCCCCTCCTGCAAGGCGCAATTTCGTATCCACCCGCCAAGCCCCGTCGACAAATGCCAGCCAGGGCCCGTAACCGCCAGTCGCATCGACTACCCGAACTCCCTCAGCCAGCAACTCCACGCTATAGAGGTCACCAGCCATGGCCGCGTAGTAGTTCTTATCGATCTGGTACAGGCCTTCACCATCGCCCGCTGTCAAAGGCTTCAACCCATTGACAGAGACGCTGGAGCGCATGGCTTGCAACCTTTGCCGCTGTTGCGCGGGCAGCCAGTTGAACCCATGCTGGCCGCGCCAGGAAAAGTCCAGCACCTGGCTGCCCAGTTCGCCCAGCGTGCCTTCCGGTTCTTCACGCGCCTCGATAGCTAGTTCGGCAAACGCGCCATTTTGCCGGTCAGGTCCTTCGAACAGTGAAACATCAGGCAGCCGCCTTGTGGGAACTGTCTCCTGCTTCGGTTGATGGGCATGCAGCAGCGTCATCCCGAGGTTGAGCAACAAGTCGGCCACTGCAGCAGACCGATCGAACTCACCACCCTGCTCCAACGCGGTCAAGTCGTTTTGCAGCGAAGCCAGAAACTGTACCAACCAGGCCACAGACGCGACCGGACCGCGTATCGCCTGAGTCACCACATCGAACAACAGCCAGGCGCCTTCGCACAGGAGCTGCCAGCGGCTCTCGGCGTCAGATACCGATTCCAGCCCTGCCAGCTCGACCAGCAGATCTCGATTGGCCTGGTAGATTTTCTCGTCAACCTTGTTGCGCCACAGCTTCAGGTCGAGCATCGCCGGCTCCGGCTTGGCCGGGAGCGTATAAGGGTCGATACCAATACTCACAATGTGCGGCTCGCTGAAACCACCCTCTGCATATACGTCGCGCGCGGTCGGGTCGATCCAGTCAAGAATGCTCTCTTGGAAGAGAGCCGACTCACGAATATGTGCAAGCAAGGCCTCAAGGCTTGCGTACTCGCGAACCGTGTCCTGTCGATATAGCGGGCGGTACACCAGAACCTTTGCCGGCTCGGCGCAGAACAGCAAGTACATGCCGCGCACAGTGTCTTTCTTGCGCGAATGGCGGCTGCGCCTGAAAGCCAAGGGGATCAGTGACATGCGCGGAACCAAGGGGTCCTGATGACCTGCGCAAAAATCGACCACGCACTGTAAACCCACCTCGGAGACTTTAGCGTCGAGCCTGGCCGAAATGGCGCTGGAAAGAAACGCGCTTCGCCACTCCCTGCCCAAAAGCTCGACGCGCTCGGCACGCATGGCCTGATCATCCAACTGTCCGGCAACATAGGCCGGGTAGCGGCCACCAATGTCTACCTGGGTGACCAATCGCTTCGCTGCATCGGCATTCAGCCACTTCGGAAGCTTGATGCTCTTCTGATGGCGGACCTGCTTGATGTACGCGCCCTTGAGCGAAGCAAGGTTACCAATGGCGAATTCGGTAAGCGACTTGGTGCCCACGAACGCCAGTGGCTCGCCACCGCCGGCTCCAGTCGCAGCGCCACCAGGCACACCCCGGGCGATGTACAGGTCAAGAAGCACCTGATCTGGAGAAATTTCGTCCCCGTGCTCGCTTTTTATCTGCTCGGTCAGTTGCTGCGCGGTATACGCCGTCAATGACTGGATGCCGTCCAGCACCGAAACACCTCCGGCATCCAGTTGGTCGAGGGTGAGTTGCAACAACGCGGCGCGACAGGCAAAGCTGTCCTGCGGGGCGCTGGCCCTGAGCCCCGGCGGGGCTACGGTGGCTGGCGTGTCGTCTTCGTAGCGCACGAACCAGGCCGCCGGGTCGCTCAGCTCGGCAAAACGTTGCTCCAGCGAAGCCACATCCGCCAAGCCACTGAAGCGCATCTGGTAGAAAGCCAGGAACATGGACTCAAGCAACAGCGAAACCTGTTGGGCAAAGACGTTGCCCTCGACCGGCTGACGCGTCCACGACAGGCTTTGGAAGCTGTAGTGCCGCGCCAGTTCGTTGCGCAGCGCGTTACCGAAATCGATCAACGAGGCGAAGCTGCGCGTGATACCGGACGGGGCGCACCAGAGCACCACTTGCCGCTCATCGTAATCGCCAGTGACCAGCAGGTGACTGAGCATCTGGTCGTATTGAATCGACCCACAAGTCAGGCTGGCTTTGACGAAATAGACCGAGGGCTGGGCAGCGCCACCGCGGATCAACCCGCGGATGCAGGCCTGCTCCTGAACATCCAGCCCTTGCAGTGGCAGGCCGCGCAAAAGCGTAGTCTTGAGCAGTAATTGCAGCCACTGGTCACGGCTCACTCCCGCACTGCCCTTGTCACTCCAGTACTTGAGCTGTGCCTCGCAGAACAGCCGTGGCAACCGTTGCACCAGTTCGTCGAGTGCATCGGACAGGCCGCTCAGTTGACGGGTGTCGAACGCGCTGTCCGAGCCAGGAAAACGGTATGAGGAGGTCAATGCAAGATTGTGATGCCGCTCACCGACAGGCTCGATGTCCAGCGGCTGTGCTTCGAGCAATGCCTGGAGCACACGGTCGACCAGCGGTTGCGTGGTCCAGTAAGGCGTGCTGGGGTCGGGACTATCCAGCATGAGAGGGTCGGCGTTGGACAACGCCGGCTTCACAAAGGCAAGCCAGGACAGCTTTTCCTGCAGCACGGTCCACAGCTGCTCGCTGGTCACCTGCCGCAATGTTGGCCGATCACTGAACTGACTGGCTGCAGCGTACTGAAAATCGAATGTGGGAATAACGGAACGTTTCATGAAGCATGCCTCCGGAAGAAAACCGGCAGGCTGAAGCAAACTTGTCCGTTACCCGGGCTAATTATTGCTTGCCCATGAAAAAGGCCCTGCGTCCTGCAGGGCCTCCTCACCGCTCAAGAATCAGCTGTACACACGCCCCAGCAACTGGCGGTGGCTTTCGAACTGGTCCAGCACATCACGCACGATCTGCTCCGGCGCAAAGCCCATCAGGTCGTACTCCTGGCTGCCATCGTGCAGGTATACCTCGGCGCGGTAGAAGCGCTGGCGCACCTCCGGCTCACCTTCCACCGGCGCTTCGCTCGGCGCGGCCAGGTAGCCATCCAGGCTCACTTCATAGACGAACGGGTTGCCCTCTTCCATCATCACCCGCAGGCCCATCATGTTGCGCGACTGGCCAACCCGGGTTTCCACCTCGAAGCCCAGGGTCTGCAACTGCGCGGCAGCCTCTTTCAGCGCCGGGCTGACCTGCTTGTCCATGAAGCGCTGTACAACGGCCTGGGTCGGCTGCAGCTCCAGCTGGGTCAGGCGCTCGCTGAAGCCACGACGGCCACGTGCGGCCAGCTCGGCACGCTCCTGCTCCACCGCCACGTCCTGCTTCATGGCCTTGTACAGGCCGAACATGAACAGCACCAGCACCACCGAGAACGGCAGACCCGCCAGCACCACCATGGTCTGCATGGCTTCGAAGTTACCGGCGAACAGTAGGCCGATGGTGACCAGGGTGATGACCACCGACCAGAACACCACCATCCAGTGCGGGGCGTCTTCGTCGACCTTGCCACCTTTGCACGACAGGTTGGCCATCATCACCGCGCCGGAGTCGGCCGGGGTGAGGAACAGCACGAAGCCGACGAACACCGCTACACCGATCACGATCTTGGCCGCCGGGAAGTATTCCAGCAGCTGGTAGATCGACATCGACGGCTGTTCAAGGGCGGTCTTGCCCAGTTCCACGGCGCCTTGGTTGATCACCAGGTCCAGCGCGGTGTTGCCGAAGATCGACAGCCAGGCCAGGGTGAAGCCCAGCGGGATCAGCAACACGCCGCTGACCAGCTGGCGCACGGTGCGACCCTTGGAGATACGGGCAATGAACATGCCGACGAACGGGCCCCAGGAAATCCACCAGGCCCAGTAGAACACGGTCCACAGGCCCAGCCAGCGTTCGGACTTGCCAGCTTCGCCTTCATATACGTAGAGGTCGAAGGTTTTCAGCACGATGCCGTTGAGGTAGTCACCGATGTTCTGCACGAAGCCGTTAAGCAAGTGCAGGGTTTCGCCGCCCAGCAGGACGAAGATCAGCAGGCCGCTGAACAGCACGATGTTGAGGTTGGACAGGCGGCGAATGCCGTTTTCCACACCCGAGACCGCCGCCACGGTGGCGACGCCGGCCATGACCAGGATAACCACCAGCAGGTTGGTCTTGCTGTGGTCCATGCCGAACAGGTATTCCAGCCCGGAGGCCACCTGCATCGAGCCGATGCCCAGGTTGGTCACCAGGCCCAGCAGGGTTACGAACATGCCGAAGATGTCCACGGCATTGCCCGCAGCACCCTTGACCCAACGCTCACCGACCAGCGGGTACAGCGCCGAGCGCAGGGCCAGTGGCTGATTGTGGCGGTAGGCGAAGTAACCCACGGCCAGGCCGACCAGGGCGTAGATCGCCCAGCCGTGCAAACCCCAGTGCAGGAAGGTCAGCTGCAGGCCCTGACGCGCTGCGTCGAGGCTGGCAGAAGTGCCTTCCGGTGGGTTGAAGTAGTGGTCCAGCGGCTCGGAGGCGCCGAAGTACAACAGCGAAATGCCGATACCGGAGGAGAACAGCATGCCGGCCCAGGCGCCATAGCTGAAGTCGGGCTGGTCATCCTTGCCGCCAAGCTTGAGCTTGCCGTAGTCGGAGAAGGCCAGGTAGATGACGAACAGCAGGTAACCGCCGATTACCAGCATGTAATACCAGCCGAAGGTGCGCGTCAGCCATTTCTGGGCTACGCCCAGCACTTGGCCGGCGGTTTCGGGTACAGCGATAAGCAAGGCAGTCAAAACGAGAATCATCAGCGCGGAGGTGAAGAACACCACGCGGTTGACCCGTACCCTCTCGGCCGGAGGGTTGGTAAGTGAGGCAGAACTCATTGCACGAATGCTCCGGGCAGTGCGGCTGTGGAGGCTAATCAGTCTTTCCCGAGCAATTGGTGGAATATCCCCACTGCATCAGGTGTTATAAAAGCACCCTTGGAAACCGTGATCCCGAATCGATACGTTGCAAAAAACAGACAGGTGGCCCGCTGCAAATGCCACGCCTCAGCTGAGGTGCGCGCATTCGTCACAGATCACCCCGCCCGCTCCAAGGGCCCGCCGCAGGGTCCATGACCGCACGGCAGAATCTGCATTTCGCATCGCTCATGCCCGTCAACGCCTTGTATTCAGGGGGTTACGCGATTTCCTGGGGTGTCAATCCGTGCCTTCTCGACCGCCTTAAAAACTGTCAATGGCACAAATTGTCGCAGAGCTTATTCTTTATTGATTGAACGTTCAATCAAAACAAAATAGACTGGCCTTCGCCGAGTCAGCCGCCCGTCGTCTGCTCGCAGGCCTGAGGAGAACGCAAGATGCCCAAGGTCGGTATGCAACCCATCCGCCGCCAGCAGTTGATCGAAGCCACGTTACAGGCGGTCGATCAGGTCGGACTGGGTGACGCCAGCATTGCGCTGATTGCCCGTTTGGCCGGTGTGTCGAACGGCATCATCAGTCACTACTTTCGGGACAAGAACGGCCTGATAGCAGCGACGATGGGTTACATCATGAACATGCTCAACGAAGGTGTCAGAGCACGTCGCCAGGCCCTGACGGACGACAGCCCGCGCGCCCACCTGAAAGTGATCATCGAGGGCAACTTCGATGCCAGCCAGGTAAACGGCCCGGCGATGAAAACCTGGTTGGCCTTCTGGGCTTCCAGCATGCACCAGCCCGATTTGCACAGGTTGCAGCGGATCAACGACCACCGCTTGTATTCCAACCTGTGCTGCCAGTTCCGCCGCGCCCTGCCGCTCTACCATGCGCGCAAGGCAGCCCGCGGCCTGGCAGCTTTGATCGACGGCTTGTGGCTGCGTGGCGCCCTGTCGGGTGATGCATTCGACACCGACCAGGCGATACGGATTGCTTACGAATACATGGATCTACAACTGGCTAAGCAGCACACCCTGGGTACAAACGACCAGGCCGCTGAACAACCGCGCACGGCCCTTGCCAACCCAGCAGGAGCGTGACGCGCAAGCCAAACCACACACTGCACTTGCGAGGACACTATGGCCCGTTTCGGAACGCAAAAACTCTACATTGATGGCGCTTACGTCGACGCTGGCAGCGATGCCACCTTCGAAGCCATCAACCCGGCTACCGGCGAAGTCCTCGCCCACGTGCAACGTGCCACCGAGGCTGACGTCGAGAAGGCCGTCGAAAGCGCCGAGCGAGGCCAGAAGGTCTGGGCCGCGATGACCGCCATGCAGCGTTCGCGCATCCTGCGCCGCGCCGTCGAGATCCTGCGCGAGCGCAACGACGAGCTGGCCATGCTGGAAACTCTGGACACCGGCAAGTCGTACTCGGAAACCCGCTACGTCGACATCGTCACCGGCGCCGACGTGCTGGAGTATTACGCTGGCCTGGTTCCGGCCATCGAAGGCGAGCAGATCCCGCTGCGTGAATCGTCCTTCGTCTACACCCGCCGCGAGCCGCTGGGCGTGACCGCCGGTATCGGTGCCTGGAACTACCCGATCCAGATCGCCCTGTGGAAATCCGCCCCGGCCCTGGCCGCCGGCAACGCGATGATCTTCAAGCCGTCGGAAGTCACCTCGCTGACCACCCTGAAACTGGCCGAGATCTACACCGAAGCCGGCTTGCCGAACGGCGTGTTCAACGTCCTGACCGGCAGCGGCCGTGAAGTCGGCACCTGGCTGACCGAACACCCACGCATCGAAAAAGTCTCCTTCACCGGCGGCACCACCACCGGCAAGAAGGTTATGGCCAGCGCCTCGAGCTCGTCGCTCAAGGAAGTCACCATGGAGCTGGGCGGCAAGTCGCCACTGATCATCTGCGCCGACGCCGACCTGGACAAGGCCGCCGACATCGCCATGATGGCCAACTTCTACAGCTCGGGCCAGGTTTGCACCAACGGCACCCGCGTGTTCATCCCGGCTGATATGAAAGCTGCCTTCGAGGCCAAGATCGTCGAGCGCGTTGCCCGCATCCGCGCTGGCAACCCGGAAGACGAAAACACCAACTTCGGCCCGCTGGTCAGCTTCCAGCACATGGAAAGCGTGCTTGGCTACATCGCCAAGGGCAAGGAAGAAGGCGCACGCGTGCTGTGCGGTGGCGAGCGTCTGACCGCCGGTGATTTCGCCAAGGGTGCATTCGTGGCCCCGACCGTGTTCACCGACTGCACCGACGACATGACCATCGTCAAGGAAGAGATCTTCGGCCCGGTGATGAGCATCCTCACCTACGAAACCGAAGAAGAAGTCATCCGTCGCGCCAACGACACCGAGTACGGCCTGGCCGCCGGTGTCTGCACCAACGACATCACCCGCGCTCACCGCATCATCCACAAGCTGGAAGCCGGTATCTGCTGGATCAACGCCTGGGGCGAATCGCCGGCCGAAATGCCGGTCGGTGGCTACAAGCAGTCGGGCGTCGGCCGTGAGAACGGCGTCAGCTCGCTGGCTCAATACACTCGCATCAAGTCGGTCCAGGTCGAGCTGGGCGGCTACAACTCGGTCTTCTAAGGCCCTGTCCAGCCACGCCCGTGCCTCAGCGCACGGGCGTTCCTGCTCCCTGAACACCGCCAACACGAGGGTACTTTCATGTCCCAAGAATTCGATTACATCATCGTCGGTGCCGGTTCGGCCGGTAACACCCTGGCGACCCGCCTGACCGAAGACGCAGGCGTCACCGTATTGCTGCTGGAAGCCGGTGGCCCCGACTACCGCTTCGACTTCCGCACCCAGATGCCAGCGGCCCTGGCCTTCCCGCTGCAGGGTCGCCGCTACAACTGGGCCTACGAGACCGATCCGGAGCCGTACATGGACGGCCGCCGCATGGAATGCGGTCGCGGCAAAGGCCTGGGTGGCTCGTCGCTGATCAACGGCATGTGCTACATCCGCGGTAATGCCCTGGACTTCGATGGCTGGGCAGAACTGCCAGGCCTGGAAGACTGGACCTATCTGGACTGCCTGCCGTACTTCCGCAAGGCCGAAACCCGCGACATCGGCCCGAACGACTACCACGGTGGCGAAGGCCCGGTCAGCGTGACCACGCCGAAAGCCGGCAACAACCCGCTGTTCCACGCCATGGTCGAAGCCGGCGTGCAGGCCGGTTACCCGCGCACCGAAGACCTGAATGGCTACCAGCAGGAAGGCTTCGGCCCGATGGACCGTACGGTGACCAAGAACGGCCGCCGCTCCAGCACCGCCCGCGGCTATCTGGACCAGGCCAAGAAGCGCCCGAACCTGACCATCGTCACCCACGCCCTGACTGACCGCGTGCTGTTCGACGGCAAGCGCGCCATCGGCGTGACCTACCTGGTCGGTGACAGCGAAGAGCGCGTTGAAGCCCGTGCCCGCAAGGAAGTCATCGTCAGCTCCGGCGCCATCGCTTCGCCGCAGCTGCTGCAGCGCTCCGGCGTTGGCCCGCGCGCCCTGCTGGAAAGCCTCGACATCCCGGTGGTGCATGATCTGCCAGGCGTTGGCGAAAACCTGCAGGACCACCTGGAGCTGTACCTGCAGTACGCCTGCACCCAACCGGTGTCGCTGTACCCGTCGTTGCTGTGGTGGAACCAGCCGGCGATCGGTGCGGAGTGGATGTTCAACGGCACCGGCATCGGCGCCAGCAACCAGTTCGAGGCCGGTGGTTTCATTCGTACCCGCCCTGAATTCAAGTGGCCGAACATCCAGTACCACTTCCTGCCGGTGGCCATCAACTACAACGGCTCCAACGGCGTGAAGGAACACGGCTTCCAGGCACACATGGGTTCCATGCGCTCGCCTGCCCGCGGCCGCATCCAGGCCAAGTCGAAGGACCCGCGCCAACACCCGAGCATTCTGTTCAACTACATGTCCACCGAGCAGGACTGGCAGGAATTCCGTGACGGCATCCGCCTGACCCGTGAAATCATGGCCCAGCCGGCACTGGACCCGTACCGTGGCCGTGAGATCAGCCCCGGCGCGCACGTGCAAACCGATGAAGAGCTGGACAAGTTCATCCGCGAGCACGCCGAAACCGCCTTCCACCCGTCCTGCTCGTGCAAGATGGGCACCGACGACATGGCGGTGGTCGACGGCGAAGGCCGCGTGCATGGAATGAAGGGCCTGCGTGTGGTCGATGCGTCGATCATGCCTCTGATCATCACCGGTAACCTCAACGCCACCACGATCATGATCGCCGAGAAAATCTCGGACAAGATCCGTGGCCGCAAGCCGCTGCCGCGCAGCACTGCCAAGTACTACGTGGCGGGCGATGCACCGGTGAAGGGTAAGCCGATGCGCGAGGTCAAGCAGGCGTAAGCCTGCACCGGCCTCTTCGCGGCTAAAGCCGCTCCCACAGGGCTCACACAGGTTTTGAAAACTGTGCAGTACCTGTGGGAGCGGGTTCACCCGCGAAAGGGCCCGCCCAGCAACCCCCGAAAAGGCACCCACCACGGTGCCTTTTTTTCATCTGCAGAAACGCTTTACAGCCTGCCAATTCATCAGGTTAGAATCATTTGGCACGCGACCTGCTAGCGTCATGCTATCAAGTCCCCTCCCCCGCGGTCCCCGGAGTACCTGCCTTTGGATGCAAGCACCATCAACAGCCTGTTCCTGATCGGCGCATTGCTGGTGGGCGCAAGTATCCTGGTCAGTTCGCTGTCGTCGCGCCTGGGCATCCCTATCCTGGTCATCATCCTTGCGGTCGGCATGATCGCCGGCGTCGATGGTGGCGGCATCATCTTCAACAACTATCCGACCGCCTACCTGGTGGGCAACCTGGCTCTGGCCGTGATCCTGCTCGACGGTGGCCTGCGCACACGGGTGGCGAGCTTCCGCGTGGCACTGTGGCCGGCGCTGTCGCTGGCCACCATCGGCGTAATGATCACCACCGCCCTCACGGGCCTGGTCACCGCCTGGCTGTTCGACCTGAGCCTGATCCAGGGCCTGCTGATCGGCGCCATCGTCGGTTCCACCGACGCTGCGGCGGTGTTCTCGCTGCTCGGCGGCAAAGGCCTGAACGAACGGGTCACCGCCACCCTGGAGATCGAGTCGGGTAGCAACGACCCGATGGCGGTTTTCCTCACCGTCACCCTGATCGACATGATCGCCAGCGGCCAGACCGGCCTGCACTGGAGCCTGCTCACCCACCTGCTGCGCGAATTCGGCATCGGCGGGCTGGTGGGTCTGGGCGGCGGCTGGCTGATGCTGCAACTGGTCAACCGCATCAAACTGGCTGGCGGCCTGTACCCCATCCTGGTGATCGCCGGCGGCCTGGTGGTGTTCTCGCTGACCAACGCCCTGCACGGCAGCGGCTTCCTTGCCGTGTACCTGTGCGGCCTGGTGCTGGGCAACAAGCCCATCCGCAGCCGCCACGGCATCCTGCACATGCTCGACGGCATGGCGTGGCTGGCGCAGATCGGCATGTTCCTTGTGCTGGGGCTGCTGGTCACGCCCCACGACCTGCTGCCCATCGCCCTGCCGGCGCTGGGACTGGCGCTGTGGATGATCCTGGTAGCGCGCCCACTGTCGGTGGTCACCAGCCTATTGCCGTTCAAGGCCTTCCACGGCCGTGAAAAGGCTTTCATTTCCTGGGTCGGCCTGCGCGGTGCGGTACCGATCATCCTCGCGGTGTTCCCGCTGATGGCCGGCCTGCCGGACGCCCAGCTGTTCTTCAACCTGGCCTTCTTCATCGTGCTGGTGTCACTGCTGGTGCAAGGCACCAGCCTGCCGTGGATGGCCAAGCTGCTGAAAGTGACGGTACCGCCAGACCCGGCGCCGATCTCCCGTTCGGCGCTGGAAGTGCACATCACCAGCGAGTGGGAAATGTTCGTCTACCGCCTGGGTGCCGAAAAATGGTGCATCGGCGCCGCCCTGCGCGAGCTGAAGATGCCCGAAGGCACGCGAATCGCCGCGCTGTTCCGGGGCGAGCAACTGCTGCACCCGTCCGGCAGTACGGTACTGGAAGTAGGCGACATGCTCTGTGTGATCGGCCACGAGCACAACCTGCCGGCCCTGGGCAAGCTGTTCAGCCAGGCGCCACAACGTGGCCTCGACCTGCGTTTCTTCGGCGACTTCGTGCTCGAAGGCGATGCCGAACTGGGTGCGGTGGCAGCGTTGTACGGTCTGAAACTCGACGGCCTGGACGCGAAAATGCCACTGGCCCAGTTCATCCGACAGAAGGTCGGAGGCGCTCCAGTAGTAGGTGACCAGGTCGAATGGCATGGCACGATCTGGACCGTGGCCACCATGGACGGGAACAAGATTCAGAAAGTAGGCGTCAGATTCCCCGAAGGAACGCGACCCGGACCAGGATTGTTCCTCTAAACTTCGTTTCTGCCGGATCCACAAGTAGTCTGCCTATGTCCCTGCGCGTGTACCTCCGCACAGCCCTGTTCGGGCTGTGCCTGTCTCTCTCTTTTGCAGCCACGGCAGCAGAAGCCCCGACCACCGCCAGCATCCAGAACAGCCTCGACAAGATCGCCGAGCGCAAGCTGCCCGAGGCCGAGCAGAAAGCCCTGCAGCAGGTGCTGGAGCAAACCCTCAGCCTGCTCGCCAGCAAGGAAGACAATGAGAAGAAACTCGCCGCGCTGAAGCAGGAGCTGGCCGGCGCGCCGAAAGAAACCAGCGACAGCCAGCGCGAACTGGCCAGGCTCAAGGAAACCAAGCCACAGCCGGTAGCCCAGCGTTATGCCGCCCTTTCCGTGCCGCAACTGGAGCAGATGCTCAGCGAGCGCAGCACCCTGCAGGGCGAGCTGCAGAAGGCGTTGTCCGAAGCCAACAGCCTGATCATCAACTCACAGACCCGCCCGGAACGCGCCCAGGCCGAAATCAGCAACAGCCAGGCGCGCACCCAGCAGATCAACAGCATCCTCAAGACCGGCAAGGACGCCGGCAAACCGATCAACACCGACCAGCGCAACCAGTTGAATGCCGAACTGGCCTCGCTCAACGCGCTGACCCTGCTGCGCCGCCAGGAGCTGGCCGGCAACAGCCTGCTGCAAGATCTGGGCAACGCCCGCCACGACCTGCTGATCGAACGGGCCGCGCGCCTGGAGCAGGAAATTCAGGACCTGCAGACCCTGATCAACGACAAGCGCCTGGCCCAGTCCCAGGAAGCGGTCACCCAGCAATCGATCGAGGCCCAGAAAGCCGGCGGCAGCAGCCTGCTGGCCACCGAAAGTGCGGTCAACCTCAAGCTTTCCGACTACCTGCTGAAAAGTACCGACCGCCTCAACGAACTGACCCAGCAGAACCTGCGCACCAAGCAGCAACTGGACAGCCTGACCCAGGCCGACCAGGCGCTGGACGAGCAGATCAACGTGCTCAAGGGCAGCCTGCTGCTGTCGAAGATCCTCTACAAGCAGAAGCAGACCCTGCCGCACCTGAAGGTCGATCGCGACCTGGCCGACCAGATCGCTGACACCCGCCTGTACCAGTTCGAGGTCAACCAGCAACGCGAGCAGATGAGCAGCCCGGTCACCTACGTCGACAAGCTGCTGGCTGCCCAACCACAGGAAGATGTGACACCACAGCTGCGCAAGGCCCTGCTGGAAGTGGCGATTACCCGCAGCGACCTGCTGGAGCGGCTGAACCGCGAGTTGTCGGCACTGCTCAACGAATCGATCACCCTGCAGCTCAACCAGAAGCAGCTGCTGGGCACCGCCCAGAGCCTGCGCACCACCCTCGACGAGCAAATGTTCTGGATCCCCAGCAACAAGCCGCTGGACTGGGACTGGCTGCGCTATGTGCCGGAACGCCTGGCCGACCAGGTGGCCAACCTGCCGTGGGGCTCGGGCCTGAAGGAGCTGGGCGACGGCCTGAGCCAGCGCCCGTTGCTGTTCCTGCCGCTGCTGCTGGTGATCGGCGCCCTGCTGTGGCGGCGCAAATACCTGTACCAACGGCTGGGCAAGGTGCACCAGGACATCGGCCACTTCCGCCGTGACAGCCAGTGGCACACGCCCCAGGCGATCCTCATCAACATCCTGCTGGCGATGCCTGTCAGCCTGGGCCTGGCCCTGTGCAGCTACGCCCTGCAGATCGACGCCCGCGGGCAGAACGCCAACCTTGGTGCAGCCCTCTGGCAACTGGCCCAGGCCTGGCTGGTGTTCTACACCGCCTACCGCATCCTCGCCCCGGGCGGAGTGGCGGAAATCCACTTCCGCTGGCACAAGCCGCAGGTCGAGTTCCTGCGCGGCTGGGTGCGCCGCCTGGGCACCGTGGTGCTGGCACTGGTCGGTGTGGTGGCGGTGGCCGAGCATCAGCCTTCGGCGCTGGCCGATGATGTGTTGGGTATCGGCGTGGTACTGACCTGCTACGCACTGATGGCCTGGCTGCTCAGCCGCCTGCTGCTCAGCAGCCCGGCGCACCGCGATACCTCGCTGTTCCGCAAGGCCGTGGGTGTGGCCTTCACCGCCCTGCCCATCGCTCTGTTCGTGGCCGTGTGCTTCGGCTACTACTACACCGCGCTGAAACTTACCGACCGGCTGATCTATACCCTGTACCTGCTGCTGTTCTGGCTGGTGATCGAAGCCGCGTTCGTACGTGGCCTGTCGGTGGCGGCACGGCGCCTGGCCTACCAGCGCGCGCTGAGCAAGCGGGCGGCGGCCAAGGAAGGGCTGGATGGCGAAGTCATCACCGAAGAACCAGCGCTGGACATCGAACAGGTCAACCAGCAGTCGCTGCGCCTGATCCGCCTGGCCCTGCTTGGCGGCTTCATCGCGGGCCTGTACTGGGTGTGGTCGGACCTGATCTCGGTGTTCGCCTACCTCAACAACTTCGTCCTCTACGAATACACCAGCGGCACCGGCGCCGCCGCCAGCATGGTGCCGATCAGCCTCGGCGACCTGCTGGGCGCACTGGTAATCGTCGGCATCACCTTTGCCCTGGCCGGCAACTTGCCGGGCCTGCTGGAAGTGCTGGTGCTGTCACGCCTGAACCTGGCCCAGGGCAGTGCCTACGCCACCACCACGCTGTTGTCGTACACCATCGTCGGTATCGGTATCGTCAGCACCCTGTCGACCCTGGGTGTCAGCTGGGACAAGCTGCAATGGCTGGTGGCCGCGCTGTCGGTGGGCCTGGGCTTCGGCATGCAGGAAATCTTCGCCAACTTCATCTCCGGCATCATGATCCTGTTCGAGCGCCCGGTGCGGATTGGCGACACCATCACCATCGGCAACCTGTCGGGCACGGTGAGCAAGATCCGCATCCGCGCCACCACCATCACCGACTTCGACCGCAAGGACATCATCGTCCCCAACAAGACCTTCATCACCGGCCAGCTGATCAACTGGTCGCTGACCGACACGGTCACCCGGGTAACGCTGAAGCTTGGCATCGACTATGGCTCCGACCTGGACCTGGTGCGCGACCTGCTGCTCAAGGGTGCTCACGAAAACCCACGCGTGCTCAAGGACCCGGAGCCGATCGTGTACTTCCTCAACTTCGGCGAGAGCTCACTGGACCACGAGCTGCGCATGCACGTACGCGACCTGGGCGACCGCAACCCAACGCTGGACGAGATCAACCGCTACATCAACCGCGAGTTCAAGGCGCACAACATCAAGATCTCGGTGCGCCAGGTCGAGGTGTTTCTGATGGATCCGAAGGGCGGCAAACAGCAGCTGATTCCGGTGGAGCAGCCGAAACCGGATGGCACTCACCCTGTGTGAGTGGACTCCATAGAGCATGAACGCCCAGAATGCCTGCGAGGGCTTCGCCCTCGATCGCCGGCAAGCCAGCTCCCACAGTGACCGTGCCGCACCCAAGCCCTGCACATCCCCTGTGGGAGCTGGCTTGCCGGCGATGGGCCGCAAAGCGGCCCCCTAGGTACCGACTTCCAGGAGCAGCCCGTGAAAGCCCTCGACCAACTCACCTTCGACAATCGCTTCGCCCGCCTGGGCGACGCGTTCTCCACCCAGGTCCTGCCCGAACCCATCGCAGACCCACGCCTGGTGGTAGCGAGCGAGTCGGCCATGGCGCTGCTCGACCTCGACCCAGCCCAGGCAGAGCTGCCGGTTTTCGCCGAGCTGTTCAGCGGCCACAAGCTATGGGAAGAGGCCGACCCGCGGGCGATGGTCTATTCCGGCCATCAGTTCGGCTCCTACAACCCACGCCTGGGTGATGGCCGCGGCCTGCTGCTGGCCGAAGTGCTGAATGACCAGGGCGAGCACTGGGACCTGCACCTCAAGGGCGCCGGCCAGACGCCCTACTCGCGCATGGGCGACGGCCGCGCCGTGCTGCGTTCCTCGATCCGCGAGTTCCTCGCCTCCGAGGCTCTGCACGCCCTGGGCATTCCCAGCAGCCGGGCACTGTGCGTGATCGGCTCGAGCACCCCGGTTTGGCGCGAAACTCGCGAAAGCGCGGCCATGCTCACCCGCCTGGCGCAAAGCCATGTGCGCTTCGGGCATTTCGAATACTTCTACTACACCAGGCAACCAGAACAGCAGCGGGTGCTGATCGACCATGTGCTGGAGCAGCACTATCCGGAATGCCGCGACGCCGAACAGCCCTACCTGGCCATGTTCCGCACCATCGTCGAGCGCAATGCCGAGCTGATCGCCCGTTGGCAGGCCTATGGTTTCTGTCACGGGGTGATGAACACCGACAACATGTCGATCCTCGGCATCACCTTCGACTTCGGCCCGTACGCCTTCCTCGACGACTTCGACGCCAACTTCATCTGCAACCACTCCGACGACCGTGGCCGCTACAGCTACGCCAACCAGGTACCGATCGCTCACTGGAACCTCAGTGCGCTGGCCCAGGCGCTGACCACGGTGATCGAAGTCGAACCGCTCAAGGAGGCGCTGGGCCTGTTCCTGCCGCTGTACCAGGCACACTACCTGGACCTGATGCGCCGCCGCCTGGGCCTGACCACCGCTGAAGAAGACGACATGGCGTTGGTCGAGCGCCTGCTGCAGCGCATGCAGAGCGGTGGTGTGGACTACAGCCTTTTCTTCCGCAAGTTGGGCGATCAGCCCGTGGCCGAGGCGCTGAAGATGGTGCGTGACGATTTCATCGACCTGGCCGGTTTCGATGCCTGGGGGGCGGACTACCTGGCCCGCTGCGAGCGCGAAGCGGATAATGCCGAAGGGCGGCGTGAGCGCATGCATGCGGTGAACCCGCTGTATGTGCTGCGCAACTACCTGGCACAGAAAGCCATCGAAGCGGCCGAAGCGGGGGATTACAGTGAAGTGCGACGGCTGCATCAGGTGTTGAGCAAACCGTTCGAGGAGCAGGCCGGGATGCAGGGCTATGCCGAACGCCCGCCGGAATGGGGCAAGCACCTGGAAATCAGCTGCTCCTCCTGACCAACTCCGAACCCTGTGGGAGCTGGCTTGCCGGCGATAGGGCCCGAACAAACAACACAAGGAATTGATATGTCCGAACCACTGGTAATCCCCTGCCCCCACTGCAACGGCCTCAACCGCCTGCCCGCCGAGCGCCTGGGCGACGCGCCGAAATGCGGCCGCTGCAAACAGGACGTGCTGCTGAGCACTCCCTTCGAACTCACCGAAGCCAGCTACGCCAACCAGATCAAAGGCGACCTGCCACTGCTGGTCGACATCTGGGCCGACTGGTGCGGCCCGTGCAAATCCTTCGCCCCCACCTTCGAACAGGCCGCCCGCCAACTGGCCGGCCGCTGCCGCCTGGCCAAGCTCGACAGCGAAGCCAACCGCAACCTGGCCGGGCAACTGGGCATCCGCTCTATCCCCAGCCTGCTGCTGTTCAAGAATGGCCGTGAAGTTAGCCGTCAGGCCGGGGCGTTTCCACTCCAGTCGTTGCTGGAGTGGTTGCGTAGCCAGGGGGTTTAAGCGTTCTCTTCTAGTAGCGAATGCAACTCGACAAACTGCTGGGTCAGCTTGTGCCTGGGCTCCAGGTGAATCAGCGGAAGGCTGGCATGGTGCGACTCACGCATCTTCACCGAGCTGCCCAGGTACACCGGTAGCACCGGGAGCCCTTCGGCCAGCAGCTCGTCGAGCATCTGCTGTGGCAGGCTGGCACGGGACTGGAACTGGTTGACCACGATGCCTTCGACCACCAGGTCTTCGTTGTGGTCGTCCTTGAGCTCTTCGATCTCAGCCAGCAGGCCATACAGTGCCTGGCGCGAGAAGCTGTCGCAGTCGAAAGGAATCAGCACGCGATCGGCGGCGATCAGTGCGGAAACCGCATAGAAGTTCAGCGCTGGCGGGGTATCGATGTAAATGCGCTCGTAGTCCTCGTCCAGTTCGTCGAGCAACTTACGCAGCTTGTTGATCTTGTGCTTCGCCTCAAGCTTCGGCTGCAGATCGGCCAGCTCGGCCGTGGCGGTGACCACATGCAGGTTGTCGAACGGGGTTTCGTAGATATCGACCTGGTTCTTCTTGCTGAACGGCCCGCTGGACAGGCTTTGCTTGAAGAAGTCGGCGATGCCCATGGGGATATCGTCGCCGGTCAGGCCAGTCAGGTACTGGGTCGAGTTGGCCTGGGCATCCAGGTCGATCAGCAGGGTCCGATAACCTTCGCTGGCGCTCACAGCCGCCAGGTTGCAAGCGATGCTCGACTTGCCCACACCACCTTTCTGATTGAACACCACGCGCCGCATGATTGACCTCCGTGTATCAACGAATGCCCGAGTATGTGGCGCCGCTGCGGCAATGACCAGTGCCATTTGCCCGGAACAACAGCCTTGTGCTGCCTGCCCTGGCCCTATCGCCGCCAAGCCGGCGTCCCTTGTGGGAGCTAGCTTGCCGGCGATGGGGCCCGATCAGGCAACTACACTGCCCCGGCCAACCACCTGCCCCGTGAGCAACTCGGCAAATGCCCGTGCCATCGCCGACCCACCATGCTCGCGCTGCACCAGCCACACCGCCGACATCGCCCCTTCATCCAGCAGCGTGCGATAAACCACCCCCTCGATGCGCATGCGCTGGAACGACGCCGGCAGAACCGACACCCCAAGCCCTGCCGAAACCAACCCGATGATGGTCATCGCTTCCCCCGCCTCCTGGGCAAAATGCGGGCTGAAACCCGCCTGGCGCGCCAGGCTCAGCAACTGTGCATGCAACCCGCTGCCATAGCTGCGCGGGAAGAACACGAACGGCTCATTGGCCAGGGCGGCCATGTGCACGCCATGCTCCGTACCTTCGGCAAGTGGATGCGAGGCGTTGATCACTGCCACCAGCGGCTCGCGAAACAGTTCGGTGGCCATCAGCCCTTCCGGCAGCGGCATCGGCCGCATCAGCCCGACCTCGATGGACTCGTCGAACACCCCTTCCGCCACATCGCGGCTGCTCATTTCCCTGAGGTTCAGGTGCACCGCCGGGAAGCGCTGGCGAAACGCGTGGATGGCCTTGGGGATCTTCGAGGTGAACGGTGCCGAGGAGGTAAAGCCGATCTTCATCTCCCCCAGCTCCCCCAACTGCGCACGCCGGGCGACATCGGCAGCCTTTTCCACCTGCGCCAACACCTGACGGGCCTCCTCGAGGAACAATCGACCCGCCTCGCTCAGCTCCACCCGACGGTTGGTGCGCTCGAACAGCCGGGCACCCAGTTCCTGCTCCAGCGCCTGGATCTGCTGGCTCAAGGGCGGCTGCGAAATACCCAGTTGCTGGGCAGCGCGGCCAAAATGCAGCTCTTCGGCCACGGCGATGAAGTAACGCAAATGGCGCAGTTCCATGATCAGCTCCGAACAGGTCGCAAAACATCTCAAATAGGTCGAACAATATATTGGATCTAATCATTAGCCAGCTATATGCTTTTTTTCATTGCGCCAGAGGTACCCGCCCGTGAAAACTGCTGCAGCTGCCCTTCCCGCCGAGCCAGAAACTGCACCGCTGAACGAAATGTGGATCGAAAAAGGCACCCCCGCCTTCATGAAGACCGTGCTGGCGCTATTCAGCGGCGGCTTCGCCACCTTCGCCCTGCTGTACTGCGTGCAGCCGATGATGCCGTTGCTGTCGAAGGAATTTGCCATCAATGCGGCGCAGAGCAGCCTGGTGCTGTCGGTCTCCACAGCCATGCTAGCGTTCGGCCTGCTGATCACCGGCCCTATCTCCGACCGCATCGGGCGCAAGCCGGTGATGGTGTTTGCCCTGGCCTGCGCCGCCCTTTCCACCCTGGCCAGCGCGGCGATGCCGAGCTGGGAGCTGGTACTGGCCACCCGCGCTCTGGTCGGCCTGTCGCTGAGCGGCCTCGCGGCGGTGGCGATGACCTACCTGAGCGAAGAGATCCACCCGCAGCACATCGGCCTGGCCATGGGCCTGTACATCGGCGGCAACGCCATTGGCGGCATGAGCGGGCGCCTGATCACCGGCGTGCTGATCGACTTCGTCAGCTGGCACACGGCGATGCTGACCATCGGCGGCCTGGCCTTGGTTGCGGCGCTGGTGTTCTGGAGGGTGCTGCCCGAATCGCGCAATTTCCACCCGCAGGCGATGAACCCACGCAGCCTGCTGGATGGCTTCGTCATGCACTTCAAGGATGCCGGACTACCCTGGTTGTTCCTCGAGGCCTTCCTGCTGATGGGCGCCTTCGTCACCCTGTTCAACTACATCGGCTACCGCCTGCTGGCCGAGCCCTATCACATGAACCAGGCGCTGGTCGGCTTGCTGTCGGTGGTTTATCTGTCGGGCATCTACAGCTCGGCGCAGGTCGGCGCACTGGCTGACAAACTGGGCCGGCGCAAGGTGTTCTGGGCCAGTATCGTAGTGATGGCGGGCGGTTTGCTGATGACCCTGGCCAGCCCGCTGGTGATGGTGATCCTCGGTATGCTGGTGTTCACCTTCGGCTTTTTTGGCGCGCACTCGGTGGCCAGCAGCTGGATCGGCCGCAGGGCTTTGAAGGCCAAGGGACAGGCGTCGTCGTTGTACCTGTTCAGCTATTACGCCGGGTCGAGCGTGGCCGGTACGGCGGGCGGGGTGTTCTGGCACCAGTGGGGGTGGAATGGCATCGGGCTGTTCATTGGCAGCCTGCTGGCGGTGGCGTTGCTGGTGGCGCTGCACCTGAGCAAGTTGCCACCGAAATCGGGCTGAACCCCATCGCGACAAAAGGCCGCTCCTACAGCGGAACGCGATTCCCTGTAGGAGCGGCCTTGTGTCGCGATGGGCTGCAAAGCAGCCCCAAAATCTCGGATCAGTTGATGATCTCGACCATATCCACATCCACCTCCCGGCTCATCAGGTGCTTCTCCACCTCACCGGTCAGCTTTACCTTTGTCTTGTCGTTGAACGGCGTCGGCGGCAGGTCTTCATCATCGATTTCCACGGTGATGGTGCCGGTGTTGTCCTTGAACTCGTACTTGTCGTCGTTGTTGATCTTCTTGGTCACGAAGCCTTGCAGCACCACTGGGGTGTCGTCGGCAGCATCATTGGCCGCAGCTACGGTGGTGACCGACTGGGCGCCGGGGCCGGTGTAGCCGGCAGCCAGGGCGGCAGTGCTGAACAAGGGGGCAAGAATCATCGCAAGGTAACGTGCTTTCATGAGGATCAGGTCCTGTTTCGGTTTCGATGGGACCAGATTAACGACGATCGCTGAATTAAAACTTAATGAACAAAAAGCCCGACACATGGCCGGGCTTCGTGTTCAGCGATCGACTCACTGATGGTATTGCGCCGACAGCTCATGAACGGCGTTGATGAACACGCCAGCGTGCTCCGGGTCGACTTCCGGTGTGATGCCGTGGCCCAGGTTGAACACATGGCCCGTGCCGTGGCCATAGCTGGCCAGGATACGCGCCACTTCCTTGCGGATGGCCTCGGGCTTGGCGTACAGCACGGTCGGGTCCATGTTGCCCTGCAGCGCCACCTTGTCACCCACGCGGCGGCGAGCATCGCCGATCTCGCAGGTCCAGTCCAGGCCCAGCGCGTCGGCACCGGCTTCGGCGATGCTTTCCAGCCACAGGCCGCCGTTCTTGGTGAACAGGATCACCGGCACCTTGCGCCCCTCGTGCTCGCGGATCAGGCCGCTGACGATTTTGCGCATGTAGGCCAGGGAGAACTCCTGGTAAGCCGCCGCCGACAGGTTGCCGCCCCAGGTGTCGAAAATCTGCACGGCCTGGGCACCAGCGAGGATCTGGCCGTTGAGGTAGCTGGTGACCGACTGGGCCAGCTTGTCCAGCAGCAGGTGCAGGGCCTGCGGGTTGTCGTAGGCCATGGCCTTGGTCTTGCGGAAATCCTTCGACGAACCGCCTTCGACCATGTAGGTGGCCAGGGTCCACGGGCTGCCGGAGAAGCCGATAAGCGGCACGCGGCCGTTGAGCTCGCGGCGGATGGTGCTGACCGCGTCCATCACGTAGCCGAGGTCTTTCTGCGGGTCGGGGATTGGCAGCGCTTCGATGTCGGCCGGGGTGCTGATGACCTTCTTGAAGCGCGGGCCTTCGCCGCTTTCGAAGTACAGGCCCAGGCCCATGGCATCGGGGATGGTGAGGATGTCCGAGAACAGGATCGCCGCGTCCAGCGGGTAGCGGTCCAGCGGCTGCAGGGTGACCTCGCAGGCGAACTGCGGGTTCATGCACAGGCTCATGAAGTCACCGGCCTTGGCGCGGCTGGCGCGGTACTCCGGCAGGTAGCGGCCGGCCTGGCGCATCATCCACACCGGGGTGACGTCTACGGGTTGCTTGAGCAGTGCACGCAGGAAACGATCGTTCTTCAGGGCAGTCATGTCGGCATCCGGAAAAATAGTGCGGGCATTTTCTCAGACGCCAGCGCAAAAGGCACGGTCAAGGCCATGCGTTTTGTCTATTGGATGCCATGGATCAAGGATTTTTGTATACAAAAATGCCTTTGGGGCTGCTTTGCAGCCCCGACAATCAATCAGACTTCCAGGTAGTCCAGAATGCCTTCAGCAGCAGTACGCCCTTCGAAGATAGCCGTCACCACCAGGTCCGACCCACGCACCATGTCGCCGCCGGCAAACACTTTCGGGTTGCTGGTCTGGTGCTTGAACTTGCCTTTCTCCGGCGCAACCACGCGGCCCTGGCTGTCCAGTTGGATGCCATGCTGCTCAAACCAAGGCGCCGGGCTTGGGCGGAAGCCGAAGGCGATGACCACGGCATCGGCCGGCAGAATCTCTTCAGACCCCGGGATCGGCTCCGGGCTGCGGCGGCCACGGGCATCCGGCTCGCCGAGACGGGTCTCGACCACCTTCACGCCTTCGACCTTGTCCTCGCCGACAATGGCGATAGGCTGGCGGTTGTAGAGGAACTTCACGCCCTCTTCCTTGGCGTTCTTCACCTCACGACGCGAACCCGGCATGTTGGCCTCGTCACGGCGATAGGCGCAGGTCACCGACTTGGCGCCATGGCGGATCGAGGTGCGGTTGCAATCCATCGCGGTGTCACCACCGCCCAATACCACCACCTTCTTGCCCTGCATGTCGACGAAGTCTTCCGGCGACTTCTCGAAGCCCAGGTTGCGGTTGACGTTGGCGATCAGGAAGTCCAGCGCGTCATGCACGCCCGGCAAGTCCTCGCCCGGGAAGCCGCCCTTCATGTAGGTGTAGGTACCCATGCCCATGAACACCGCGTCGTACTCGGCGAGCAGCTGCTCCATGGTCACGTCCTTGCCCACCTCGGTGTTCAGGCGGAACTCGATGCCCATGCCGGTGAACACTTCACGGCGGTTGCTGAGCACGGTCTTTTCCAGTTTGAACTCGGGAATACCGAAGGTCAGCAGGCCGCCGATTTCCGGGTTGCGGTCGAACACTACCGGGGTCACGCCGGCACGTACCAATACGTCGGCACAGCCCAGGCCGGCCGGGCCGGCACCGATGATGGCAACGCGCTTGCCGGTTGGCTTGACCTTGGACATGTCCGGGCGCCAGCCCATGGCGAAGGCGGTGTCGGTGATGTACTTCTCCACCGAGCCGATGGTCACCGCACCGAAGCCGTCGTTCAGGGTGCAGGCACCCTCGCACAGGCGGTCCTGCGGGCATACGCGGCCGCACACTTCCGGCAGGGTATTGGTCTGATGCGACAGTTCCGCCGCAGCCAGGATGTTGCCTTCGGAAACCAGCTTCAGCCAGTTGGGGATGAAGTTGTGTACCGGGCACTTCCATTCGCAATACGGGTTACCGCAGCCCAGGCAGCGGTGCGCCTGCTCCACGGACTGCTGCGGCTTGAACGGCTCGTAGATTTCCACGAACTCCTTCTTGCGCTGGCGCAGCAGCTTTTTCTTCGGGTCCTTGCGGCCCACTTCGATGAACTGGAAGTCGTTGTTCAGACGTTCAGCCATTTTTCAAAACCTCTTTACCGCAGTTGCCAGCCTCAGGCTGCAAGCTGCAAGACGATCACTTGAGCACGACGGGCCCCGCGCACGGGGCCGTCACTTGCAGCTGTTGTTACTGCGGGTTGGCACGGGTGCTGGACAGCAGTTGCTTCAGGTTGGCTGCCTTCGGCTTGACCAGCCAGAAGCGCCGCACGTAGTCGTCCAGGTTCTCCGAGAGCTCACGCCCCCACTCGCTGCCGGTCTCTTCCACGTACTCGGCAAGGACCCGCGCCAGGTGGCTGCGGTAGGCCTCCATCGCTTCACCACTGATACGCTGGATTTCCACCAGCTCATGGTTGAGCTTGTCAACGAAGGTATTGTCCATGTCGAGCACGTAGGCGAAGCCGCCAGTCATGCCAGAACCGAAGTTGTAACCGGTCTTGCCCAGCACACAGACAAAGCCGCCGGTCATGTACTCACAGCAGTGATCGCCAGTGCCCTCGACAACAGCGTGGGCGCCGGAGTTACGTACAGCGAAGCGCTCGCCAGCAGTACCGGCGGCGAACAGCTTGCCGCCAGTGGCGCCGTACAGGCAGGTGTTGCCGACGATGGCGCTGTGCTGGGTTTCGAACGGGCTGCCGGCTGGCGGCACGATGGTGACCTTGCCACCGGTCATGCCCTTGCCGACGTAGTCGTTGGCATCGCCTTCCAGGTGCAGGTTCAGGCCACCAGCGTTCCACACGCCGAAGCTCTGGCCCGCAGTGCCCTTGAAGCGGAAGGTGATCGGTGCCGCGGCCATGCCCTGGTTGCCGTGCAGGCGGGCGATTTCACCCGAGACCCGCGCACCGATCGAGCGGTCGCAGTTGCAGATGTCGAGGCTGAACTCGCCACCGGCCTGGTCGCGGATGGCCGGCATGGCCATTTCCACCATCTTCTCGGCCAGCTCGCCCTGGTCGAATGGTGGGTTCTTGTCGACTTCGCAGAACTGCGGCTTGTCAGCCGGGATGTGCGAGCTGCCCAGCAGCGGCGTCAGGTCCAGGTACTGCTGGCGCTCGGTGTCGCCTGGCAGCACGTCGAGCAGGTCGGTACGGCCGATCAGCTCGCCGAGGCTGCGTACGCCCAGCTTGGCCAGCCACTCACGGGTTTCTTCGGCGACGAAGGTGAAGAAGTTGATCACCATGTCGACGGTGCCGATGTAATGGTCCTTGCGCAGCTTATCGTTCTGGGTGGCCACGCCGGTAGCGCAGTTGTTCAGGTGGCAGATGCGCAGGTACTTGCAGCCCAGGGCGATCATCGGCGCGGTACCGAAGCCGAAGCTTTCGGCGCCGAGGATGGCTGCCTTGATCACGTCCAGGCCAGTCTTCAGGCCGCCGTCGGTCTGTACCCGTACCTTGCCGCGCAGGTCGTTGCCGCGCAGGGTCTGGTGGGTCTCGGCCAGGCCCAGCTCCCATGGGGCGCCGGCGTACTTGATCGAGGTCAGCGGCGAAGCACCGGTACCACCGTCGTAGCCGGAGATGGTGATCAGGTCGGCATAGGCCTTGGCCACACCGGCGGCGATGGTGCCGACGCCGGCTTCTGCCACCAGCTTGACCGAAACCAGGGCCTGCGGGTTGACCTGCTTGAGGTCGTAGATCAGCTGGGCCAGGTCTTCGATCGAGTAGATGTCGTGGTGCGGCGGTGGCGAGATCAGGGTTACGCCCGGTACCGCGTAACGCAGCTTGGCGATCAGGCCGTTGACCTTACCGCCTGGCAGCTGGCCGCCTTCACCGGGCTTGGCGCCCTGGGCAACCTTGATCTGCAGCACTTCGGCGTTGACCAGGTACTCCGGGGTCACGCCAAAGCGGCCGGTGGCCACCTGTTTGATCTTCGAGCTCTTGATGGTGCCGTAGCGCGCAGGGTCTTCACCGCCCTCGCCAGAGTTGGAACGCGCGCCCAGGCGGTTCATCGCCTCGGCCAGCGCTTCGTGAGCCTCCGGCGACAGTGCACCCAGCGAAATACCGGCGGAGTCGAAGCGTTTGAGGATCGCCTCCAGCGGCTCGATCTGCTCCAGCGGCAGCGGCTGGTCAGCCACTTTCACCTTCAGCAGGTCGCGGATCATCGACACCGGGCGCTGGTCGACCAGCGTGGTGTATTCCTTGAACTTGGCATAGTCGCCCTGCTGCACGGCAGCCTGCAGGGTGTTGACCACATCCGGGTTGTAGGCGTGGTACTCGCCACCGTGAACGAACTTCAACAGGCCGCCTTGCTGGATCGGCTTGCGCGCGCTCCAGGCTTCGGCTGCCAGCAGCTTCTGGTCGCTTTCCAGGTCTGCGAAACGCGCACCCTTGATGCGGCTGGAAACGCCCTTGAAGCTCAGGCCGACCACTTCCTCGGACAGGCCGATGGCTTCGAACAACTGCGCACCACGGTACGAGGCAATGGTGGAGATACCCATCTTCGACAGGATCTTCAGCAGGCCCTTGGAGATGCCCTTGCGGTAGTACTTGAAGACTTCGTCCAGGTCGCCCAGCACTTCGCCGGTACGAATCAGGTCAGCCAGCACTTCATAGGCCAGGTACGGGTAAACGGCCGAGGCACCGAAGCCCAGCAGCACGGCGAAGTGGTGCGGGTCGCGGGCGGTGGCGGTTTCCACCAGGATGTTGCTGTCGCAACGCAGGCCCTGTTCGGTCAGGCGGTGGTGTACCGCACCCACGGCCAGCGAGGCGTGCACCGGCAGTTTGCCAGGGGCAATGTAGCGGTCGCTCAGCACCAGCTGGGTCTTGCCAGCGCGCACGGCTTCTTCAGCCTGGTCGGCGATGTTGCGGATGGCCGCTTCCAGGCCGACGCTCTCTTCATAGTTGAGGTCGATCAGCTGGCGGTCGAAACCTTCGCGCTCCAGATTCATCAGCGAACGCCACTTGGCGGGCGAGATGACCGGCGAGCTTAGGATTACCCGCGAAGCGTGCTCGGGGGATTCCTGGAAGATGTTGCGTTCGGCGCCCAGGCAGATTTCCAGGGACATGACGATCGCTTCGCGCAGCGGGTCGATCGGCGGGTTGGTCACCTGGGCAAACTGCTGGCGGAAGAAGTCGTACGGCGAACGTACGCGCTGCGACAGAACGGCCATCGGCGTGTCGTCACCCATCGAGCCGACCGCTTCCTGGCCCTGCTCGCCGAGCGGGCGCAGCACCTGGTCACGCTCTTCGAAGGTGACCTGGAACATCTTCATGTACTGCTTGAGCTGGTCGGCGTCGTAGCTGGCCACGCCCTGGTCATCGGTCAGCGTCGCCTGGATGCGCGTGGCGTGCTGACGCAGCCAGCGCTTGTACGGGTGGCGCGACTTCAGGCGGTTGTCGATGGCGTCGGTGTCGAGGATCTGGCCGGTTTCGGTGTCCACGGCGAAGATCTGGCCTGGGCCAACGCGGCCCTTGGCGATGACGTCCTCGGGCTTGTAGTCCCATACGCCGATTTCCGACGCCAGGGTGATGTAGCCGTTCTTGGTGGTCACCCAGCGCGCCGGGCGCAGGCCGTTACGGTCGAGCAGGCACACCGCATGGCGGCCTTCGGTCATGACGATACCGGCCGGGCCATCCCACGGCTCCATGTGCATGGAGTTGTATTCGTAGAAGGCACGCAGGTCGGCGTCCATGGTCTCGACGTTTTGCCAAGCTGGCGGTACCAGCATGCGCACGCCACGGAACAGGTCGATGCCGCCAGTGACCATCAGCTCCAGCATGTTGTCCATGCTAGAGGAGTCGGAGCCGACGCGGTTGACCAGCGGGCCGAGCTCTTCGAGGTCGGGGATCAGGTCGTTGGCGAATTTGGTGCGACGGGCCATGGCCCAGTTGCGGTTGCCGGTGATGGTGTTGATCTCGCCGTTGTGGGCGAGGAAGCGGAACGGCTGCGCCAGTGGCCATTTCGGCAGGGTGTTGGTGGAGAAGCGCTGGTGGAACACGCAGATCGCGGTTTGCAGGCGCTCGTCACCCAGGTCCGGGTAGAAGGCCGCGAGATCGCGCGGCATCATCAGGCCTTTGTAGATGATGGTCTTGTGCGAGAAGCTGCAGATGTAGTGGTCGGCGTCGTGGGCGTTGGCCACGGACGAACGGCGACGGGCACTGAACAGCTTGATGGCGAATTCCTGGTCGCTCAGGCCTTCACCGCCGATGAACACCTGCTCGATCTGTGGCAGGCGCTCAAGGGCCAGGCGGCCGAGCACGCTGGTATCGATCGGCACCTTGCGCCAGCCGACCAGTTTCAGGCCAGCAGCGAGGATTTCGCGGTCCATGTTGGCGCGGGCGGCTTCTGCTTTGACCGGGTCCTGGTTGAAGAACACCATGCCGACGGCGTACTGCTTGGGCAGCTCGACGGCGAAGTGCTCCTGGGCCACGGCACGCAGGAATTGATCGGGCTTCTGCATGAGCAGACCGCAACCGTCACCGGTCTTGCCGTCGGCGTTGATACCGCCGCGGTGGGTCATGCAGGTCAGTGCCTGCATGGCGGTTTGCAGAAGGTGGTGGCTCGGTTCGCCCGTCATATGGGCGATCAGGCCAAAACCACAGTTGTCCTTGAATTCTTCGGGATGGTACAGACCTGTTTTCATAGACACATTCTCACCAGGTTCACCTCTCAACGGAGGTAAATCTCTTTTTTAACAACCACTTACCATCCACGCCGATCAAACGCCAGCTTTTTTGCGGTGGCCATGGAAAACCATTGTTGCACAGCGACAGCGATGCCCACAAATTTTCATGTCTCACCATTGAAAATTTATGTCGCAATTTTGAATGTTTTTGCGCCATGCGCCGTGATAGCGGCTTGGCTCGAGTCTGAAGCGTTTCAGCCATGACTGCAAGTAAGGCTTGTGGCCGGCAGCCTGGGACAGAAAAGCCTGCCGCGTGACAACGCAGCAGGCTAGTCGAAAGTCAGTAATCGCTCAGCAACTGGGCGGCGGGGTGGTGCCGCCCGGAAGGTATCAGCGGGCCGAGGCCAGCTCTTGTTGGACGCTGGCGACGGTACGTGGCCAAGGTTTACCAGCCTGGACCTTCGCTGGCAAGTTCTTGATTGCCGCAACCGCTGCGTCGCGGTTGGCGAAGTTGCCGTAAGTGACTACGTACAGCGGCTTGCCCTGCAGGTTTTTCTTGAAGTAGCGATAGTCGCCACCTTGAGCCTTCACGAACGCCTGAGCCGAAGCCTCGGAGCTGGTACCCAGGATCTGCACCACATAATTGCCCGGTTTCTGCCCGGCGTACCAACCGCTGTTGCCGCTGCCACCGGCTGCCGGCTTCTCGACAGGCTTGGCGGCCGGCTTGGCCACGGCGACCTGGGTTGGTGCTGGTGCAGGCTTGGCAGGCGCAACCGGCTTGGCAGGTTGGGTTGCGACAGGTTTTGGCGCAGGCGCAACCGGCTGCGGTGGCGTCTGTACTGGCTGGGCTGGCGCCGCGGCTACTGGCTGGGCAGGTGCCGGTGCCGGGCCCGCTGGCACACCTTGCGGCGGCGCGATGGTGGTCACGGTTGGCGGCGGGTTGCCTGGCTGCAGGGCGGTATCACCGGCCGGGCTGCCCTCTTCACCCTCGCCCATGCCCGCGGCCTGGGCCAGTGGCTCGCGCATCACCGGCTGCGACTGGCCAACCAGCGGCAGCGGCATCGGCTGGGACGAACCCGAGAACTCGATGGCGGGATTGCCACCATTGGCCTGGCCCTCGCCAAGCGGCAGCTGGGCCTGGGCGGCCGGCGCTTCGGCAGGTGCCTTGTCACCTTTCTTCGGCATCAACACCGCGGCCGCAACGGCGACCACAACCACAGCGGACAGCGCGAGCACATGTTTTTTAGGCATCTTGAACCCCATGGATGGTCGCTTGGCCGTCGAGCGGCTGGCGATCATGGCTTCGATCAAAGTGTCACGGGCGACCTGGTTGATGTTGCCAGGCCAGCCGTCGGAGTTTTCATGGATATCGACGATCTGTTCACGGCTGAACACCTCGATGCCCCGGCCAGCACCTTCCAGGCGCTGCTCCAGGTACTCGCGGGTTTCTTCTTCACTGTAGGGGGCGAGTTCGATGATGTGGAAGCGTTCTTCCTCGATATTGATCTCGTCCAGCCCGGCAATCAGCGACGGCTCACCGAACAGGAACACGTGCGGGCGCCCTTCCGGTACACCCGCCGCCAATTCCAGCAACGCTTGGAGTGCCGACTCGTCGAGTTGTTCCGCATCGTCCACCAGCAAATACACTTCCTGGCCGGTCAGTGCCAGTTGCACCACCTTGGCCAGGATCGCCTGCATTTCGGCCTCGGCCACATCCAGGTTCTGTGCAACCTGGCCGAGTACGCTGGCGGCATCGCTGGCGCCACGGGCGGACACCACCACGCTCTGCACCGCCTGCTTGTTGGTACTGGCCACCAGGGCCTGGCGCAGCAGGGTCTTGCCACTGCCCAGCGGGCCGGTGACAACCAGCATCAGCTGGCTGTAGCGCGCCAGGTGATGCAGCTGGCCGAGCACGGGCTTGCGCTGGGCCGGGAAGAACTTGAAGCCGGGCACGCGGGGCGCGAACGGATCATGGCTCAACTGGTAATGGTCGAGAAAGGCCTCATCGGCATGCAAACTGGTCATTGCGCTGTCACAACCTCAAAGCTGGGCCACGATCGCGCGGTAATCCGCCGACAACGTGGCCTGTAGAATCTCTTTCGGATAGTCGTCGGTCACCACGGCCTCGCCCATCTGGCGCAGCAGCACCAGACGCAGGCGGCCGTCGAGCACTTTCTTGTCGACCGCCATGTGCTCCATGAAATGCGCCGGGGTCATTTCCTGTGGTGGCACCACCGGCAAACCTGCGTCCTGCAACAGGCGGATTCCGCGATCGCGCTCGGCCTGGTCGATCCAGCCAAGGCGCATGGACATCTCCAGGGCCATCACCGTGCCCGCCGCCACGGCTTCGCCGTGGAGCCACACGCCGTAACCCATGTGGGTCTCGATGGCATGCCCGAAGGTATGCCCCAGGTTCAGCGTGGCGCGCACGCCAGACTCGCGCTCGTCGGCACCCACCACCGCGGCCTTGGCCGCGCAGGAGCGGCGGATGGCTTCGGTCAGCGCCACCGGGTCGAGGGCACGCAGTGCCTGCATATTGTCCTCGAGCCAGGCGAGGAACGGTTTGTCGCAGATCAGGCCGTACTTGATCACTTCGGCCAGGCCTGCTGACAGCTCGCGTGCCGGCAGGGTCTTGAGGCTGGTGGTGTCTATCAGCACCGCATTGGGCTGGTAGAAGGCACCGACCATGTTCTTGCCGAGCGGGTGGTTGATACCGGTCTTGCCGCCGACCGAGGAGTCGACCTGGGACAGCAAAGTGGTCGGCACCTGGATGAAGTCGACGCCGCGCTGGTAGCAGGCGGCAGCGAAGCCGGCCATGTCACCGATCACGCCGCCGCCCAGGGCAACCACGGTGGTGCGGCGGTCGTGCCGTGCAGTCAGCAGGCCATCGAAGATCAGCTGCAGGGTTTCCCAGTTCTTGTGGGCTTCGCCATCGGGCAATACCACCGGCAGCACCGAATAGGCCCCCAGGGTCTTGCTCAGGCGTTCGAGATACAGGGGCGCGACGGTCTCGTTGGAAACAATGGCAACCTGCCGCCCGGCAATGTGCGGTGCCAGCAGCTCAGGCTGGTCCAGCAGGCCTTCGCCAATGTAGATCGGGTAGCTACGCTCGCCCAGGTCGACCTTTAGTGTCTGCATGTATCCCCACAATGTACTTGGGCGCGGCGCCGCTCGGGCACCTACGCGGTTACGTTGAACCTCGCCTCGGCGCTGGTGGCCGAGAATAGTCCCGGGCTAACGGGGCGGCAACTGCTGCAAGCGCTCGAGAATATCGATCACCACCATGCGTGGCGGCCGCTCGTCGGTTTCTACCACCAGGTCGGCGATCTCGCGGTAGAGCGGGTCGCGGGCTTCCAGCAGGGCGCGCAAGGTCGCCTCGGGATTGGCGGTGCGCAACAGGGGGCGATTGCGATCACGCGCGGTGCGACCAACCTGCTGTTCGACCGAAGCATGCAGATAGATCACCCGGCCACCCTGGTGCAGGGCCTTGCGGTTGGCTTCGCGCATTACCGCACCACCGCCGGTCGCCAAGACCACGCCATCGAGTGCGCACAGCTCGGCGATCATCGCCTGCTCGCGGTCACGGAAACCCGGCTCGCCTTCCTTGTCGAAAATCCACGGGATGTTGGCGCCGCATCGCAGTTCGATTTCCTTGTCGGAATCCTTGAACAGCAGGCGCAGCTCTTTGGCCAATAGGCGTCCGATGGTGCTTTTACCAGCACCCATGGGCCCCACAAGTATCAAATTTCGCACAGAATCAACGACTCACAGCAATCGCCTGGTCACTCATGATACGCGGAGTCAGGAAGACCAGCAGCTCGGATTTTTTCTCTTGTAATGCATCGCGTCGAAACAGCCGCCCAACATACGGCAGATCGCCGAAAAATGGCACCTTGTCGACCACATTGTTTTGCGAAGTCGAGTACACGCCACCGATCACGATCGTTTCTCCGTCCGTCACGCGAACCTTCGCATTGACCTCGTTCTTGCGGATCGGCGGTACGTTGTTCAAGGCATTGACGTAATCCGGCTCGTCCTTGGTCACCCTGACGGTCATGATCACCTTGTTGTCCGGAGTGATCTGCGGGGTCACTTCCAGCGACAACGAGGCTTCGCGGAACGCTACCGAGGTGGCGCCGCTCTTGCTGGTTTCCTGGTACGGCACCTCGGTGCCTTTGAGGATCCTGGCCGTTTCCTTGTCGGCCGTGACCACCTTGGGCTGCGAGATGATTTCGCCGTTGCCGCTCTTTTCCATGGCACTGAGTTCCAGGTCGAGCAGCACATCGCCACGCAACAAGCCCAGACCGATGCTACCGCCCACCCGCTCCACCCCGAGATCGACGAACAGATCCTTGCCCGGGCGCGGGTTCTCGACATACAGCGGCCCACCCCAGCGCACCCCCAGGCTTTTCTCGTAATCGACGTTGGCCTCGACGATACGTGCCTCGATCGCCACCTGACGCACCGGCACATCCAGCTGCGCCACCAGCTGCCTCAGTTCGGCAAGGCGGTCCGCCGGCTGGTACACCACCAGCGTATTGGTGCGCTCATCGACACTCAGGCTGCCCCGACCGTTGAGGATGCCGTCATCCGCCAGGCTCGCCAGCAGCAGCTCTGCCAGCTCGGCGGCCTTGGCGTGATGAATGGGCAACAGCTCCCGACGCAACGGCTGCAACTGTACATCCAGCGCCTGGCCCACATGGGCATCGACAGACTGCGCGGCAAACTCCGCCGCGGGCGCCACCAACAGCACATTGCCCTCCTGTCGCCGGGCCAAGCCCTTGCTGCGCAGCACCAGATCCAGCGCCTGGTCCCATGGAACATCCTCAAGGCGCAAGGTGACGCTACCCTGCACGGCATCGCTGGCAAACAGGTTGACACCGGCATAGTCAGCCAGCACCTGCAGCACCGAGCGCACTTCCACATCCTGGAAGTTCAGCGACAGTGGTTCACCCTGATAAGGCATTGCCGACGCCAGCGGGAACGGCAGCAGGGCTGCCAGCATCCATTTCATCAATCTTTTCATCGTCGTCCGGGGCCTCCTTGCCCAGGTGCTTTGCCAGCGTGATGAACGCCGTGCGTTCATGCCACCCCCCTGCCATGAACAGCCGTTCGCGTACTTCGACCTGGGATTGATCAACTCTCGCCACCACCCCCTGGTCACGCCCGACCCGGTCCCCAGGGCGTACGCGATAGAGCCTGCCCGCCGCCATCAGCAGTGCTTCGTGTTCCGCTCCACGTGACAGGCTGCCGACCATCTCCAGTTGCGCCAAAGGCACGCCGGCCAACCCGCTGGCCGACAATCGCGTCGCTCCAGGCGCAAACGGGTCGACTGCGGGCGCTGCCGTCCCGCCCCTGGCTGGCATGCGCGCTAGCATCGCAGGCTGCGGCACTGGCGCCAGCGCCTGATAGGCATCAACCCGCAACTGCAGGCGCAGCAGCCCAGGCTTGCCATCTGCTGGAGCCAGTTGCAGGTCACCACTACGCAAAACACGCGCCTGGCCCAACCAGTCACCCAGCCACTGGCGCAATGCCGCGTATCGCCCCACCACCTGTAGCTCCAGCGGCACCTGGCGGAAACCGGCCTGCTGTTCGTCTTCATGAACGTCGAAGCGCTCGATCAGCAAGCCATGCGCGTGCCCCGAAGCCGCCAGACGCTCAAGAAGGTCACTCATGCCCTCACCGGCCGCCAGGTGCCAGTGCGCCTCGCGCAAGCGTTGCTCGGCGATGGTTACCGACGCGTGGAGTTGCTCCAACTCGGCCAGTTGCACCGCGCCGGCTGAATGCTGTTCGTTCAACTCGGCGTGCCGAGCCTCCTCCTGCGCCTGCTGTTGCAGCGCTGCAGGCAGACGTATGGCGCAGCCCAGGCCGAACAACGCCAAGGCCACCAGCACTGGCGCCAGCTGCCTGAAGCGGCTGGAGCTCTCGGCCATGGCCAGCCAGCCGAGCACCTGCGCAACATTCACGACCAGAACGCCGAAACGCGCGCCCCCAGCAGGAATTCATCGCCGCCTGGCAGGCTCCTGACGCGTTTGAGTTCCAGACCGACCAGCGCACTCGAGCGACTCAGGTCACGCATGAACTGTGCGACCACGGCACCTGACTTGGCCAGCCCGGTCATCTGCAGATTGCCATCTTCCAGGCTGAGGTCGAGCAGTTGCACACCCACCGGCAACGCCCGCTCGAGGTCAGCGAAGACCCCGACCAGCACATCCTGATGGGCGCGCAGTGCTTCCAGCGCCACCACGCGTGCCAGCAGCGCCTCATGCTGCGCATGCACATCGGCCAGCGGCTGCAACTGCTCGCCCAACGCCTCAAGGGCTGCCTGGCGCCGGGTATTGGCCAGCGCCTGCTGCTCCCCGCGCTGGCGCGCCAGCTGGTCGACCAACATCACGCCACACAGGGCCAGTAGAGCGCCGGCGACCAGTTGCCTGCGGAAAGACCGCAACGCGGCTTGCCGCTGCCGTTCGCGCCAGGGCAGAAGGTTCAGCCGCATCATCGACGCAATCCTCCGAGAGCCAGGGCGCAAGCCAGAATCATCGCACCATCGACGTGTTCCAGACGCGCCAGGTCAGGCACTAGGCGGCACGGAAGGTTCAGCTGGGAGCCGAGGCTTTGCAACTGGCCCGCTTCGACCGGAGAACAGCTGGCAATCAACAGGCATTCCGGCAAAGGCTCACCGGCGAGCAAGGCCAGCAGGCGCTCTGGCAGCGCCCCGGTTATCGTCGACAGCCCCAGGCTCAGCTCACGCCGTTGCTGAGGCTGCCCCGAATGCCAGCCATAAAGAATGGTGCTGTGCGCCTCGATACGCAGCAACGCCGAGCTTTGGTGCCGGCCCTGCGGCAGCATGCGCCCCAAGGCAATGCTGTCGACCTCCACGGCCTCCAGTTGCAGCCCTGCCTCCTCGACGATGCCTTCAAGTGGCGCCAGTGCGCTCTGCCGACATGCCGCCACCATCACCTCGGCGCAGCCTGGCTGGACGCGAGAACCGCCCAGGACCTGAAAATCCAGGGCCAGGTCTTCCAGCGGAAATGGAAACAGCCGTTCGGCGTCAGCCAGCAGCTGCGCCTCCACTTCTGCACCGCCCTGTTCCACTGGCAGGTGGCATAGCTTGCAGATCACCTGGTTACCCGGCAGTGCCAGCGCGACCCGGCGCTGTCTGAGGCCGCTGCGCCTGTAGGCGCGCCTCAAGGCAGCCGCCACGGCGCCAGGCTCTGCCGCCCAATCACTGCCAGCCAATGATTCGAACGGCTCTTGTACCGAGGCAAGCACCCGGCAGCGCCGGTTACGCCGCTGCAGTTGCACAATCCGAACGGAGTCAGGGGCAATTTCCACCCCCACGAGTGAACCGGCATCCTTGCCGAAGCGTCCTAGCATCGTGGCATCCTTGTTGTCTGTCGCCGCCATCTTTCGCGGCTACCTGCCCCAACCCCGCGTCAGCACTAGGCCGCGCCTGCCCATCGAGGCGACGGGCAGCCTGGCCGGTAACCCGGAGAGGCGAAAAAATGCTTATAATGCCCAGCGTTTTTTGGTCCGCCGGACCTGCGTGCAATCCACTCCCAACCTGGACACCGAAAAGCCTTGATACGTCTGCTGAAGTTCTTCTGGTGGTCTTCCGTCGCAGTCATCTGCGCGCTCGTACTCGGTGTGAGCGGTGCGTTTCTGTATCTTAGCCCCAACCTGCCCTCGGTCGAGTCGCTCAGAAGCATCCAGTTGCAGATCCCCCTCAGGGTGTACAGCAGCGACGGCAAGCTGATTGCCGAGTTCGGCGAAATGCGTCGCTCACCGATCCGCTTCGAGGAAATTCCCCCACAATTCATCCAGGCGCTTCTGTCGGCCGAGGACGACAACTTCCTCAATCACTACGGTGTCGACCCCAGCAGCCTGATGCGCGCCGCGACCCAGTTGGTGAAAACCGGCCATATCCAGACCGGCGGCAGTACCATCACCATGCAGGTGGCGAAGAACTTCTTCCTCACCAGCGAGCGCAGCTTCTCGCGCAAGACCAATGAAATCCTGCTGGCCCTGCAGATCGAGCGTGAGCTGACCAAGGACGAGATCCTCGAGCTGTACGTGAACAAGATCTACCTGGGCAACCGCGCCTACGGTATCGATGCCGCCGCGCAGGTGTACTACGGCAAGTCGATCCGCGACGTGAGCCTGGCGCAGATGGCGATGATCGCCGGCCTGCCCAAGGCACCCTCGCGCTTCAACCCGCTGGCCAACCCCGTACGCGCCAAAGAGCGCCGCGACTGGATCCTCGGCCGCATGTACAAGCTGGGCAAGATCGACGAAGCCAGTTACCAGGCGGCCCTGGCCGAGCCGCTCAACGCCAGCTACCACGTGCCCACGCCTGAAGTGAATGCGCCTTACATCGCCGAAATGGCCCGCGCCGAAATGGTCGGTCGCTACGGCAGCGACGCCTACACCGAAGGCTTCCGCGTCACTACCACGGTGCCCAGCGACATGCAGGAAATGGCCAACAAGGCCATCCTCAACGGTCTCTCCGACTACGATGAGCGCCACGGCTACCGCGGGCCCGAAGCACGCTTCCCGGGCCGCACCCAGGCAGCCTGGCTGCAGGAACTGGGCAAGCAGCGCAGCCTCGGCGGCCTGGAGCCGGTCATCGTCACCCAGGTCGAAAAAACCGGCCTCAAGGTGCTGACCCGCAGCGGCCAGGAAGAGCAGGTGGCCTGGGACACCATGAAATGGGCGCGCCCGTTCATCAACAGCAACTCCCAGGGCCGTGCGCCGCAGTCACCGGCAGATGTGGCCCAGGTTGGCGACCTGGTGCGCGTGCAGCGCCTTGAGGATGGCAAGTTCAAGTTCAGCCAGGTACCTGGCGCGCAGAGTGCGCTGGTCACCCTCGACCCTTACAACGGCGCCATCCGCGCCCTGGTCGGCGGTTTCTCGTTCGAGCAAAGCAACTACAACCGCGCCATGCAGGCCAAGCGTCAGCCGGGCTCGAGCTTCAAGCCGTTCATCTACAGCGCCGCACTGGACAGTGGCTACACCGCATCCAGCCTGGTCAACGATGCACCAATCGTGTTCGTCGACGAGTACCTGGACAAAGTCTGGCGACCGAAGAACGACACCAATACCTTCCTTGGTCCGATCCGCATGCGCGAAGCGCTGTACAAGTCGCGCAACCTGGTGTCGATCCGCCTGCTGCAGGCCATGGGCGTGGACCGCACCATCGACTACATCGCCAAGTTCGGCTTCAACAAGCAGGACCTGCCACGCAACCTGTCGCTGGCACTGGGCACCGCCACCCTGACCCCTATGGAAATCGCCACAGGCTGGAGTACTTTTGCCAACGGCGGGTACAAGATCACCCCGTACCTGATCGATCGCATCGAAAGCCGCAGCGGCGAGACGCTGTTCACCGCCAACCCGGCTCGGGTACCGCAAGGTGCCGAGGACCAGGCGGGTGTGGCCGCGCCCGAACAGCCGATCAGCACAACCGCCATGCCTGGCGAGGCACCCGCTGCCTTCAGCCAGGTGGCTTCTGCACCGCAGGCGCCGGCCGTGGCCGAGCGGATCATCGACGGTCGCACCACCTACATCCTCACCAGCATGCTGCAGGACGTGATCAAGCGCGGCACCGGCCGCCGGGCGCTGGCCCTGGGCCGCACCGACCTGGCAGGCAAGACCGGTACCACCAACGAGTCCAAGGACGCCTGGTTCTCTGGCTACAACGCCGACTACGTGACCACCGTGTGGGTCGGCTTCGATCAGCCCGAAACCCTTGGACGCCGCGAGTACGGCGGCACGGCGGCACTGCCGATCTGGATGAGCTTCATGGGCGCGGCACTCAAGGACAAGCCTGCGCATGCGCCGGCAGAACCGGAAGGCATCCTCAGCCTGCGCGTCGACCCGGTCAGCGGCCGTGCCGCTTCGCCGAGCACGCCGAATGCCTACTTCGAGCTGTTCAAGGCCGAGGACTCGCCGCCGTCGGTGGACGAACTGGGCACTGGCGCAGCACCGGGCAGCCCACTGCCGGCGGATGAAGCGGCGCCGATGGACCTGTTCTGACGGCAGGTGCTTGTCTCAGGTTTTTGCGTGGGCGCGTAAATCGAGCGCCGCGCGGGCGGCGCTCGATCTCATAGGCGACAAATTTGCCATGGCAAACACCCAGCAGCCCTGACACATCCTTCACAACGGCAAACAAAAAGCCCCGGCTCATACGAGCCGGGGCTTTTTTGTGTCGCCAGGCAGCAATCAGCCTTTGAACACGTCATCCACGCTGGTCAGCGGGTAGTGCTTCGGATACGGCAGGGTTGCCACGCCGGATTCGATGGCGGCCTTGGCCACAGCGTCGGAAACGACAGTGATCAGGCGTGCGTCCAACGGCTTCGGAATGATGTACTCACGACCAAATTCCAGAGCCTGTACGCCGTAGGCGTCGCACACTTCCTTCGGCACTGGCAGCTTTGCCAGATCTTTCAGGGCGATGGCGGCGGCGATTTTCATTTCTTCGTTGATGCGCTTGGCGCGAACGTCCAGGGCACCACGGAAGATGAATGGGAAGCCCAGTACGTTGTTGACCTGGTTCGGGTAGTCGGAACGACCGGTAGCCATGATCACGTCGCTGCGAGTGGCATGCGCCAGCTCTGGCGAGATTTCCGGGTCCGGGTTCGAGCAGGCGAACACGATCGGGTTGGCAGCCATCGACTTCAGGCCTTCGGCGCTCAGCAGGTTCGGGCCGGACAGGCCTACGAACACGTCGGCACCGTCGAGGGCGTCAGCCAGGGTACGCTTGTCGGTGGCGTGGGCGAACTGCGCCTTGTACTGGTTCAGGTCGTCACGGCCAGCGTGGATCACGCCGCTGCGGTCGATCATGTAAATGTTTTCGACCTTGGCACCCATGCTTACCAGCAGCTTCATGCAGGAGATGGCGGCAGCGCCGGCACCCAGGCAGACGATCTTGGCGTTTTCCAGCTTCTTGCCGGCGATTTCCAGGGCGTTGATCATGCCGGCAGCGGTCACGATGGCGGTACCGTGCTGGTCATCGTGGAATACCGGGATGTCGCACTGTTCGATCAGGGTGCGCTCGATTTCGAAGCACTCAGGCGCCTTGATGTCTTCGAGGTTGATGCCACCGAAGGTGATCGAGATGCGGCGAACGGTGTCGATGAACGCCTGCGGGCTTTCCGACTCCACTTCGATGTCGAACACGTCGATACCGGCGAAACGCTTGAACAGAACACCCTTGCCTTCCATGACCGGCTTGGAAGCCAGTGGGCCGAGGTCACCCAGACCGAGGATGGCGGTGCCATCGGAAATCACCGCAACCAGGTTGCCTTTGCCGGTGTATTTGTAAGCCAGCTCTGGATCACGGCCGATTTCACGCACGGGCTCAGCAACACCTGGGCTGTAGGCCAGGGCGAGGTCACGGGCGGTGGCTGTGGGCTTGGAGAGTTCGACGCTCAGTTTCCCCGGACGAGGTTGAGCGTGATATTCGAGAGCGGCGGTTTTCAGGTCTGACATGGTGGGCATTCCGCTATTTACTGTTCTGACGGACCGCCGAGGATACGCAAAGAGCCGGGGAGCCACAAGACTGGTCGGTCACTTGTGTCAAGGCCTTTAGCCTACGACTTTACGCTATAACCCACGGGGCATACGCCTAACAGTGTGTACAATCCAATAGCGAAATGTCTACATCTTTTAGCCTGAAATGCGCTCCAACATGCTCGGATCGGTCAACGGCAACAGCCAACGTCGCTGCCCGGGCTTGAGGCCGCCCTTGCGGGAACGATCCAGCACCCAGCCACGCGCCTCGACTTGGCGTCCCTTGAGGTTATCGAAGAAGCTGGCGGGGAAGTTGCGCTGCAGACGAGCGGGAACCTGCAGCACCACCGCACCGTCCAGGTTCAGCCAGACCCCGCCACGGTTGCGCTCCACGCCTTCGATGCGGCCCGCAATGACCGCAAAACCCGACTGCCGGACATCCCCGGCACGCACCACCGGCGAACGACGCCACAGCCCGGAGCCAGCCTTGCGCGCAGCCTGCTCGGCAAGCTGCTGGCAAGCGCTGAGGCGCACATTGGGGGCAACCGCGACGCGATAGCCCAAGCCCTCGCTGAGCAGCTGTGCTTCGATATTGTCGCCATTGCGCCCGTAGATATGCGCCAGCGTGCGGCCGTATTTGTCCTTGGACTCGACGCCCGGCTCCAGCCCTACACGCCAGTCGCTGGCTTTGACCAAAGCCTGCAAACGCTGCCTGGCGGCCTCGGCATAGGGTTCGCTAGTGCGCCCGTTACGGCCGATTTCCGGGGCATTGATGCCGATCAATCGCACGCTGCGGCCATCGACCAGGCGCAAGGTATCGCCATCGACCACCTGGCGCACCGCCACCTGCTGAGGGCTGCTTGGTAGCGGGCAGAACGCCAGGGCCGGGAATTGCCAGATGACGCCCATAAAAAAGGCGCCCACAAGGGGCGCCTTTTTTTGCAGCAATGCGAAACCCGAGGGGTTCGCCATGCGCATGATTACTTCTTGGTACCGAACATACCGAAGCGATCGGCGAACTTCTGTACGCGACCACCGGTGTCCAGGACTTTCTGCTTACCGGTGTAGAACGGGTGGCACAGGTTGCAAACGTCGATCGCCAGGGTGCTGCCCAGGGTCGAACGGGTTTCAAACTTGTTGCCGCAGCTGCAGGTGACTGCAACTACTTCGTAGTTCGGATGAATATCTGCTTTCATGGTCACTTCCTCGAGCTGCGTGCCGCCACCCAACACCAATTGTTGAATACCGCACGTAATTAGGCGGCGAATAATACCAGAGCATCACGCCAACGCAAGTTGTCGCTTGCACCGACCGTCGTCTGCTAGGCTCGCCAGTCTTTGAAACGCCCTCCGAGACTTTCCGCGTGTCCGACGTCATCCTGCGCCTTGCCCTGCCCTCCCCGCTGCGTCGCCTGTTCGACTACAAGGCGCCGGCAAGCATGGCACGCCAGGCCTTGACTCCGGGCATGCGCATTCGCGTGCCATTCGGCCGCCGCGAAATGATCGGCGTGCTGGTGGAGGTGTGCGAGCAGAGCGAAGTGCCCGCCGACAAGCTCAAGCCGGCCAGCGCCCTGCTCGACCCGGTATCACCGATCCCGCCGTCGCTGTTCAAGTTGTGCTTGTGGACCGCCCAGTATTACCAGCACAGCCTGGGTGACACGCTGAGCTGGGCCTTGCCGACCCTGCTGCGCCAAGGCGAACCTGCCGAGATGCGCCAGGAGCGCTTCTGGCACGTCGCCCCCGGCGCCCGCCTGGAAGACCCGCGCATCGCCCGCGCTCCGCGCCAGCGCGATGCCCTCAAGACCCTGGCCCAGCACCCGCATGGCGTGGCCCACAGCCTGCTGGCCAAGCTCAATCTGAACAAGGACAGCCTGGACCTGCTGCTGGCCAAGGACCTGGTGCAGATCGAGGTCCGCCGCCATCTGCCGGCACTGCGCCACGAACACTGGCTGGCACAGCCGGAACTGCCGCTCAACGAAGAGCAACGCGATGCATTCGACGCCGTGCGCGAAGGCTTTGGCGGCTTTGGCGCCTTCCTGCTGGCCGGTGTCACCGGCAGCGGCAAGACCGAGGTGTACCTGCAACTGATCCGCGAAACACTGGAAGCCGGCAAGCAGGCCCTGGTGCTGATCCCGGAGATCAACCTCGGCCCGCAGACCCTGGCCCGCTTCGAGCAGCGCTTCAACGCCCGCATCGCCCTGCTGCATTCGGCGGTGAACGACCGCGAACGCCTGGATGCCTGGCTGGCAGCCCGGGACGGCGAGGCCGACATCATCATCGGCACCCGCTCGGCACTGTTCACGCCGATGAAGAACCCTGGCCTGATCATCATCGACGAGGAGCACGACGGCTCCTATAAACAGCAGGAAGGCCTGCGCTATCACGCCCGCGACCTGGCTCTGGTGCGCGCCCACCAGGAAAACGTCCCGATCCTGCTCGGTTCCGCCACGCCATCGCTGGAAACCCTGCACAACGCCCTGACCGGTCGCTACCGCCTGCTGCGCATGAACCAGCGCGCCGGCGGTGCCCGCCCGCCACGCATGCTGCGCCTGGATGTGAAGAGCCTGCCGCTGGACAGCGGTATCAGCGGCCCACTGCAGCAGGCCATCCGCCAAACCCTGGAGGCAGGCCAGCAAGTGCTGGTATTTCTCAATCGCCGCGGTTTCGCCCCGACCTTGCTGTGCCACGATTGTGGCTGGCTGTCCGAATGCCCGCGCTGCGATGCGCGCATGACCGTGCACCAGCGCTCCGGCGTGCTGCGTTGCCACCATTGTGGCTATGACGAGCGCCTGCCGCAGCAGTGCCCGCAGTGCAACCACGTTGACCTGCGCCCGGTCGGCGCCGGCACCGAGCGCGCCGAGGAGCGCCTGAAAGTGCTGTTCCCGGATTACCCGATCCTGCGTGTGGACCGCGACAGCACCGCGCGCAAGGACGCCATGCACAACCTGTTCAGCACCATCCAGCGCGGCCAGCCGAGCATCCTTGTCGGCACCCAGATGCTCGCCAAGGGCCATCACTTTCCGCGGGTGACCCTGGTGGCCATCCTCGATGCCGATGGCGGGCTGTTCTCCGGCGACTTCCGTGCCAGCGAACGCATGGCGCAGTTGATCGTGCAGGTCGCCGGGCGGGCCGGGCGGGCCGAAGAGCCCGGCAAGGTCATCATCCAGACCCACCTGGCCGACCATCCACTGCTGGTGCAGCTTACCGAGCAGGGCTACTTCGCCTTCGCCGAGCAGGCCCTGGACGAACGCCGCGCCGCCGGGCTGCCGCCTTACTCGCACCTGGCGCTGCTGCGCGCCGAAGCGCACAAGCCCGGACAGGCCGAAGGTTTCCTCGACGAGGCCTGCGCCGCCGCCGAGCGCCTGGTGGCCGAACAGCGCCTGCCCGGCATCGAGCTGCTAGGGCCGGTGCCAGCACCGATGGAGCGCCGCGCCGGGCGCTTCCGCGCACAACTGTTGATACAGGCCAATACGCGGGCGCCTTTGCATCGACTGATCAGCGCCTGGTTGCTAGTGTTGGAGCAGATGCCGAGCGGGCGCCAGGTGCGGTGGTCGCTGGATGTCGACCCGGTAGACCTGTACTGAATCGACCGGCCTCATCGCCGGCAAGCCAGCTCCCACAGGTTGCGCGCACTCTTCTGTGGGAACTGGCTTGCCGACGATGAGGCCCTCGAACACAACATGGAACCCTTGATGGTTGCACCCCAAAGGTTGGCAACCCGCCCCCAGCCACGGATAATGCCCAGTTTTTCCACCTGCGCATCCAAGCGCTCCACCGCGCTTGCGGTCGAAAAGAGATCCCCATGAAAGACACCATTCGCCAGCTGATCCAGCAAGCCCTCACCCAACTCGTCACCGACGGTGTGCTGCCTGAAGGGCTGTCGCCGGCGATCCAGGTGGAAAACGCCCGGGACAAGACCCACGGCGACTTCGCCAGCAACATCGCCATGATGCTGGCCAAGCCAGCCGGCATGAAGCCGCGCGACCTGGCCGAGAAACTGATCAATGCCCTGCCGGCCAGCGCCGACATCAGCAAGGTCGAAATCGCCGGCCCCGGCTTCCTCAACTTCTTCCAGAACACCGACGCCCTGGCCAACCGCCTGGATGCCGCACTGGCCGACGCCCACCTGGGCGCGCGCAAGGCCGGCCCTGCGCAAAAGGTTGTGATCGACATGTCGGCACCCAACCTGGCCAAGGAGATGCACGTCGGCCACCTGCGTTCGACCATCATCGGTGACAGCGTGGCGCGCGTGCTGGAGTTCCTCGGCGATGACGTGATCCGCCAGAACCATGTGGGCGACTGGGGCACCCAGTTCGGCATGCTGCTGGCCTACCTGGAAGAAAACCCGATCACCAGCGACGAGCTGTCGGACCTGGAAAACTTCTACCGCGCCGCCAAGAAGCGCTTCGACGAATCCGAAGAATTCGCCACCCGCGCCCGCGGCCTGGTGGTCAAGCTGCAGGCCGGCGACCCGGACTGCATGGCCCTGTGGACGCGTTTCAAGGACATTTCGCTGTCGCACTGCCAGAAGACCTACGAGCTGCTCAACGTCAAGCTGACCATGGCCGACGTGATGGGTGAAAGCGCCTACAACGACGACCTGGCCAACGTGGTCGCCGACCTCAAGGCCAAGGGGCTGCTGGTCGAAGACCAGGGCGCCCAGTGCGTGTTCCTCGACGAGTTCAAGAACAGCGAAGGCGAGCCACTGCCGGTGATCGTGCAGAAGGCCGACGGCGGCTACCTGTACGCCACCACCGACCTGGCTGCCGTGCGCTACCGCAGCAACGTGCTCAAGGCAGACCGCGCCCTGTACTTCGTCGACCAGCGCCAGGCCCTGCACTTCAACCAGGTGTTCGAAGTTGCACGCCGCGCAGGCTTCGTGGGCCACCCGATGCAGATGGAGCACATGGGCTTCGGCACCATGAACGGTGCCGACGGCCGCCCGTTCAAGACCCGTGACGGCGGTACCGTGAAGCTGATCGACCTGCTCACCGAGGCCAAGGAACGCGCCTACGCGCTGGTCAAGGAAAAGAACCCGAGCCTGGCCGACGAAGAACTGCGCCACATCGGTGAAGTGGTTGGCATCGGCGCTGTGAAGTACGCCGACCTGTCCAAGCACCGCACCAGCGACTACAGCTTCAACTTCGAGCTGATGCTCAACTTCGAAGGCAACACCGCGCCTTACCTGCTGTACGCCTACACCCGCGTGGCCGGCGTATTCCGCAAACTGGGCAAGGGCTTCGATGAAGTCGACGGCAACATCGTGCTGCAGGCTGCCCACGAACAGGACCTGGCCGCGCGCCTGGCGCAGTTTGGCGAAATCCTCAACAACGTCGCCGACAAGGGCACGCCGCACGTGCTGTGCAGCTACCTGTACGACCTGGCCGGCCTGTTCTCCAGCTTCTACGAGAACTGCCCGATTCTTGCCGCCGAAACCCCGCAGCAGCAGCAGAGCCGCCTGCGCCTGGCGGCGCTGACCGGCCGCACTCTCAAGCAAGGTCTGGAACTGCTCGGCCTGGAAACCCTGGAGCGCATGTAAGTTGGCTGCCAAGAAAAAACCCGCACCCAAACGCGGCGCCAGCCGCCAGACGGCGCCGGCCAAGCAGCCGATTCCCGGTTGGGTATGGCTGGCGGTCGGCCTGACCGTAGGCGCGTTCATCGTGTTCCTGATGAAGCTCGAGCCCGGTGGCGAAGACATCAAGCGCACCAAGCCCGAGCAGCAGAAGGCGGAGAAAGTGGCCGAAGCCGGCAAGCCGGCGCAGGCCACCCCGCAGCAGCCGGTGAAGCCGAAGTACGACTTCTACACGCTGCTGCCGGAGTCCGAGGTGATCGTGCCGCCGGAGGCCGTGCCAGAGAAGACGCCACCCGTCCCGGCCCAGCCGGTGACCCCGGTGACGCCGGCCGAAGCGGCGAAGATCGACACGGCGCGAGCCCAGGCGGCGCTGATGGGCCAGACCCCGCCACCGGCGCCACCGGTGATCAAGCCGGCGGCAACCACCCAGTTCTTCCTGCAGGCTGGTTCGTTCCGCAAGCAGGCCGATGCCGACAAGGTGCGTGCGCAGATCATCCTGCTGGGCCAGTCGGTGAAGGTGGAGTCGGGCACGGTCAAGGACGAAACCTGGTACCGCGTACTGGTGGGCCCGTTCAGCAACCGCGAGCAGCTGACCGGGGCGCAGAAGCAACTGGCTGGGGCAGGTTTCAGCAACCTGCTGCTGCAACAGCGGCAGACCCGTCAGTAACCTGCATTTGCGCCCTGTGGGAGCGGCCTTGTGTCGCGAAAGGGCCGCAAAGCGGCCCCAGGATTTCAGCGGTGCTGCTGAGCATGCTGGGGCTGCTTTGCAGCCCTTTCGCGACACAAGGCCGCTCCCACAAGGGCTGTGCGTCAACCCCGCCCCGCATTCCGCTCGGAAACCTGGCTGTTCAGCGTCCAGAAGTCATACAGCACCCCCACCAGGAACAGCCCGCCGGTAAAGAAGTAGATGATCGCGGTGATCCACTTGCCCTGATACAGCCGGTGCAGCCCAAACACCCCGAGGAAGGTCAGCAGGATCCAGGCGATGTTGTAGTCAATGCGCCCGGACTGGAACCGGAGGTCAGCTTCACGGTCCATGGACGGGATCAGGAACAGGTCGATCAACCAGCCGATGCCCAGCAGGCCCAGAGTGAAGAACCAGATGGTGCCGGTTACCGGCTTGCCGTAATAGAAACGATGCGACCCGGTAAAGCCGAAAATCCATAGCAGGTAGCCAATGGTCTTGCTGTGGGTGTCGTGAAACGGCGCCCCCTGTTGATAACTGTTCATTCATAGCCCCCGTGGGTTATCCGAAAATTTTCTAAGAAAAAATGTGACTTTCTTGTCGCAGGCCGACGTACGGCACCTGGACAATCGACCAACGGATCAAAGATTGATCAAAAAGCTGTTATAAAGTTGCGCGCCCAACACATAACTATTCATAAGAGCTTCATCTATGCCGCCTTTACTCAAGACATGGCTGACCCTCTGCCTATTATTGCCCCTGGCCGCCCACGCCACCAATCGTGAGCAACGTCTTCCCAATGGTTTTACCGGCTACACCACCAATGCCTCGGTAAGACACGCACCAGTCAAGCAGACCGCGCTGCGCACCCGCCCAAGCAATGCCGCCATCAGCCGCAGCGTGCCCGGTGCGCCAGTCGCCGCCATGTCGCCGAAGCAGAGCAGCGATGTGCTCAGCCGCGCGGTGAATGTGCTCGGCACCCCTTATGTCTGGGGCGGCAGCAGCCCGAAGAAAGGCTTCGACTGCAGCGGGCTGGTCAAATACGCCTTCAACGACGTCGCCGACGTCGACCTGCCGCGCACCTCCAATGCCATGGCCCAGGGCCACGGCGTCAAGGTAGCCAAGGGTGACCTGAAGCCAGGTGACCTGATCTTCTTCAACATCAAGAGCCGTCGGGTGAACCACGTTGCCATCTACCTGGGCAACGACCGCTTCATCCATGCTCCACGCCGTGGCAAGCGGGTGAGCATCGACACCCTGAGCAAGCCTTACTGGCAGAAGCATTACGTGGTGGCCAAGCGAGTGCTGCCGAAAGAACAGCAGCAACTGAGCCTGGCCAAGCGCTGATCTGATCGGCGCTCTCCTGTATCGGCCTCTTCGCGGGCACGCCCGCTCCCACAGGTACCGCGTCGCTCTCTCGGGCAGCGCCATACCTGTGGGAGCGGGCGTGCCCGCGAAGGGGCCGGTACAGCCACTACAAGTCCTCAATCAGCCCTCGCTCCCTCAGTCCTCGCATCGCCCCCTCCATTGTCCGCATCCCGTCCGCACCACCCGCCTGCATCACCGAACACAACTGCGCCATTCGCCCTTCCCGAACCAGGTTACGCACCGCTGGCGTCACCACCAGCACTTCCCGCGCAGCAACCCGCCCTCCGCCCGCGCGCCTGACCAGCACCTGCGCTACCACCAGGCGCAACGACTCGGCCAGCATCGCCCGCACCAACGGCTTCTCTTCGGCAGCGAACACCTCCACCAACCGGTCAACACTGCTCACCGCCGAACGGGTATGCACGGTCGCCAGTACCAGGTGCCCGGTCTCAGCCGCACGCAAGGCCAGGCGAATGGTTTCCAGGTCGCGCAGCTCACCGATCATGATCACATCCGGGTCCTGGCGCAGGGCACTGCGCAGCCCCTGGGCAAACCCACCGCAATGGCGGCCGACCTCACGCTGGTTGACCAGGCTGCGCTGGCTGCTGTGGATAACTTCGACAGGGTCCTCAAGGGTGATGATATGCAGAGCACGATCGCGGTTCAGCTGGTCGAGCAGTGCCGCCAAGGTGCTGGACTTGCCACAGCCGGTCGGCCCACCGACGAGGATCAAGCCATCTCGGCACTGCGCAACAGCTTGAAACACATCGACCAGGTCGAGTTCATCGAGCGTGGCTATATGCCCCGGGATCAGGCGAAAGGTGGCCGCAGGGCCGTGCAACTGGCGAAACAGATTCAGCCGAAAGCGCCCTAGCGCCGGCAATTCCAGCGCCAGGTCCAGCTCATCACCCTGGGCCCACTGTCGGCGCTGGTCTTCATCCAGCATGGGTGCCATGCCCTTGGTCAAGGTCGCCGGGCCCAAGGTCGGCAGGGCCATGCGCTGCAGCTCGCCATCCAGGCGCAACATCGGTAACTGGCCCGCCGCCAGGTGCAGGTCGGAAGCCCCCGCATCCACGGCCCGGGCCAACAGGTCGGTCACATCCATGAGACTCCCCAAAGGCCTTCAAGTAGGTAGAATGCCGCAAACCCTCCAGCCGCCGGCATCAGTCCATGTCCACCCTAGCAGACAACCTTTCCGCTATTTCCGCCCGTATCGCCAGCGCTGCCCAGGCTGCCGGGCGTGATCCGGCCAGCGTCCAGTTGCTGGCCGTGAGCAAGACCAAGCCAGCCAGCGCCATCCGCGAAATCCACGCCGCCGGCGTATGCGATTTCGGGGAAAACTACCTACAGGAAGCGCTGACAAAGCAGCAGGCACTCGGCGACCTGCCCTTGATCTGGCACTTCATCGGCCCCATCCAGTCGAACAAGACCAAAGCCATCGCCGAGCATTTCGACTGGGTACATTCCGTGGACCGCCTGAAAATCGCCCAACGCCTCTCGGAGCAGCGCCCGGCCGGTCTGCCACCACTGAACATCTGCCTGCAGGTGAACGTCAGCGGCGAAGACAGCAAATCCGGCTGCACCCCTGCCGACCTGCCGGCCCTGGCCAAAGCGGTAGCCGCACTGCCCAACCTTCGCCTGCGCGGACTGATGGCCATTCCCGAACCCACTGATGACCGCGCCGCCCAGGAAGCCGCCTTCGCCACCCTGCGCCAGTTGCAGGAAGGCCTCGGCCTTGGTCTGGACACCCTGTCCATGGGCATGAGCCACGATCTGGAGGCGGCCATTGCACAGGGTGCGACCTGGGTGCGTATCGGTACCGCCCTGTTCGGTGCCCGCGATTACGGGCAGCCCTGATTCCATGCTTTACTCACTCTTTCCTACAAGGACCTGACATGAGCAAGACTCGTATTGCCTTTATCGGCGCCGGCAACATGGCCGCCAGCCTGATCGGTGGTCTGCGTGCCCAGGGCCTGGACGCCTCGCAGATCCGCGCCAGCGACCCGGGCGCCGAGACCCGCAGCCGCATCCAGGCCGAGCACGGCATCGAAACCTTCGAGAACAACGCCCAGGCCATCGATGGCGCCGACGTCATCGTGCTGGCGGTCAAGCCGCAGGTCATGAAAGCCGTATGCCAGTCCCTGCAACCGAACCTGCAGGAAGGCCAGCTGATCGTTTCCATTGCCGCCGGCATCACCTGCGCCAGCCTGCAAAGCTGGGTCGGCGCTCGCCCGGTGGTTCGCTGCATGCCCAACACCCCGGCACTGCTGCGACAGGGCGTCAGCGGCCTGTACGCCACCGCGGAAGTATCCAGCGAACAACGCCAGCAGGCCGAGCAACTGCTGTCGGCCGTGGGCACCGCCCTGTGGCTCGAGCAGGAGCAGCAACTGGACGCCGTGACGGCAGTCTCCGGCAGCGGCCCGGCGTACTTCTTTCTGCTGATCGAAGCCATGACCGCGGCAGGCGAAAAGCTTGGCCTGCCACGTGAAACTGCCTCCCAGCTGACCCTGCAGACTGCCTTGGGCGCCGCACGCATGGCGGTTGCCAGCGATGTCGATGCTGCCGAACTGCGCCGCCGAGTCACCTCGCCTGCAGGCACTACCGAAGCGGCGATCAAGTCGTTCCAGGCCAGCGGCTTCGAAGCCATCGTCGAACAGGCGCTGCAGGCTGCGGCTACACGTTCCGCCGAGCTGGCCGAACAACTGGGCAAATAAGGAGCTTCAGATGAATGCACTGTCCGGCGCCGCGATCTTCGTGGTGCAAACCCTGGTCAGCCTGTACCTGGTGATCGTCCTGCTGCGCTTTGTCCTGCAGCTGGTCAAGGCCAACTTCTACAACCCGCTGTGCCAGTTCGCCGTGCGCGCCACACAGCCGCTGCTCAAGCCGATTCGCCGAGTCATCCCCAGCGTTGGTGGGCTGGATACCTCGTCGCTGCTGTTGTCGGTGGTCATCCAGGCGCTGCTGATGGCTTTCGTGCTGATGGTCACCTACGGGACCTTCGGTGACATCCTGCACCTGCTGATGTGGGCCATCATCGGTATCACCTCGCTGTTCCTGAAGATTTTCTGGGTCGCGATGATCATCATGGTGATCGTGTCCTGGGTTGCTCCCAACAGCCACAACCCGGCGGCTGAGCTGGCCTACCAGATCAGTGAACCGGTGCTGGCACCGTTCCGCCGCATCGTGCCCAACCTGGGCGGCATGGACATCTCGCCGATCTTCGCCTTCCTCGCGATCCAGGTAATCCAGTCGTTCGTCATGCCGCCGCTGGCCGCCTACGCCGGCATGCCACAAGAGCTATGGCGGATGATCTGAGCCCCAGCTGACTCTGGTTGCTTCCAGCGACAAGCCTCTGCTTGCCGCTGGGGGTAGCGCTCTTTAGACTTACGCCTCCGTCAAGCGTGAGCAGGGTCGATGTCCACTGTCTTTCCCGAAGATTCCGTCGGTCTGGTAGTACCGCAAACCGCCCGGTTCGATGAACCGCTGGCCCTGGCCTGCGGTCGCTCCCTGGCCAGTTACGAACTGGTCTACGAGACCTATGGCACCCTGAACGCCAGCGCAAGCAACGCCGTGCTGATCTGCCATGCCCTCTCCGGCCACCACCATGCCGCTGGCTACCATGCCGCCACCGACCGCAAGCCGGGCTGGTGGGACAGCTGTATCGGCCCTGGCAAGCCGATCGACACCAACCGCTTCTTCGTGGTCAGCCTGAACAACCTGGGCGGCTGCAACGGCAGCACCGGCCCCAGCAGCATCAACCCGGCCACCGGCAAGCCCTACGGCGCCGACTTCCCGGTGCTGACCGTAGAAGACTGGGTACACAGCCAGGTGCGCCTGGCCGAGCGCCTGGGCATCCAGCAGTGGGCCGCCGTGGTCGGTGGCAGCCTGGGTGGCATGCAGGCGCTGCAGTGGACCATCAGCTACCCCGAGCGTGTGCGCCATTGCGTCGACATCGCCTCGGCTCCCAAGCTGTCGGCACAGAACATCGCTTTCAATGAAGTGGCACGCCAGGCCATCCTCACCGACCCCGAATTCCACGGCGGTTCATTCCAGGACCAGGGCGTGATCCCCAAGCGTGGCCTGATGCTGGCGCGCATGGTCGGCCACATCACCTACCTGTCGGATGACTCGATGGGTGAAAAATTCGGCCGCGAGCTGAAGAGCGACAAGCTCAACTACGACTTCCACAGCGTCGAATTCCAGGTCGAGAGCTACCTGCGCTACCAGGGCGAGGAGTTTTCCGGGCGCTTCGACGCCAACACCTACCTGCTGATGACCAAGGCGCTGGACTACTTCGACCCCGCCGCCGCCCAGGGCGGCGACCTGGCAGCCACCCTGGCCCACGTCAAGGCGGATTACTGCATCATGTCGTTCACCACCGACTGGCGCTTCTCCCCGGCCCGTTCGCGCGAGATCGTCGACGCCCTGATGGCCGCGCGCAAGAATGTCTGCTACCTGGAGATCGACTCGCCTTACGGGCACGATGCCTTCCTGATCCCCACGCCTCGCTACATGCAGGGTTTCTCGAACTACATGAACCGCATTGCCATCTGAGGACAGCATGAGAGCCGATCTGGAAATCATCCACGACTGGATCCCCGCCGGCAGCCGGGTACTCGACCTGGGTTGCGGCAGCGGCGAACTGCTGGCCTCGCTGCGCGACCGCAAGCAGGTCACCGGCTATGGCCTGGAGATCGACGCCGACAACATCGCGGCCTGTGTGGCCAAGGGCGTCAACGTCATCGAGCAGGACCTGGACAAGGGCCTGGGCAACTTCGCCAGCAACAGTTTCGACGTGGTGATCATGACCCAGGCCCTGCAGGCCGTGGAGTACCCCGACCGCATCCTCGACGAGATGCTGCGCGTGGGCCGCCAGTGCATCATCACCTTCCCCAACTTCGGCCACTGGCGTTGCCGCTGGTACCTGGCGACCAAAGGCCGCATGCCGGTTTCGGACTTCATGCCGTACACCTGGTACAACACGCCGAACATCCACTTCTGCACCTTTGCCGACTTCGAAGAGCTGTGCCACGAGCGCCGCGCCAAGGTGCTAGACCGCCTGGCGGTCGACCACTTGCACCGCAACGGGTGGGGTGGCCGGCTTTGGCCTAATCTTCTAGGTGAGATCGGCATCTACCGTGTCAGCAGCCCGGGCCTGCAAGAACATCAGCTCGCGGTCTGACGCCCACCGGAGGAATCACCCCATGCGTCGCCTAGCCCTGTTCCTGATCAGCCTGTGCCTGGCCCTGCCGGTACTGGCTGCCGATGCTGCCCGTCCCGAGCGCAAGGAAGTGTTTGGCGACGTGACGGTGCACTACAGCGCGTTCACCTCGAGCATGCTGACACCGGAGGTGGCCGCAGCCACCGGCCTGGTACGCAGCAAGAACCAGGGCGTACTCAACATCGCCGTGCTCAAGGCCAACAAACCCGCCATGGCGGTGGTCAGCGGCACGGTCAAGGACCTGACCGGGCGCAGCAGCCCGCTGTCGTTCAAGCAGATCACCGAACAGGGCGCGGTGTACTACATCGCCCAGTTCAAGATCGACCAGCCAGAAACCGTCACCTTCGACCTGAATATCGAAACCGGCGGTATCAGCAACTCCCTCAGTTTCAACCAGGAAGTGTTCCCAGGCGAATGATGAATTTCCAGCAACTCGTATTGGCCAGCCACAACGCCGGCAAACTCAAGGAACTCCAGGCCATGCTCGGCGCGTCCGTGCAACTGCGCTCGATCGGCGAGTTCAGCCAGGTCGAGCCGGAAGAAACCGGCCTGTCGTTCGTCGAGAATGCCATCCTCAAGGCGCGCAACGCCGCACGCATTTCCGGCCTGCCGGCCCTGGCCGACGATTCTGGCCTGGCGGTGGACTTCCTCGGCGGCGCGCCGGGCATCTACTCGGCGCGCTATGCCGACGGCAAGGGTGATGCGGCGAACAATACCAAGCTGCTCGAAGCACTGAAAGACGTGCCTGAAGCCGAGCGCGGTGCTCAGTTCGTCTGCGTCCTGGCACTGGTGCGCCATGCTGACGACCCGCTGCCGATCCTGTGCGAAGGCCTGTGGCACGGGCGCATCATGTTCGAGGCCAGTGGCGAGCACGGCTTTGGCTACGACCCGCTGTTCTGGGTACCGGAGCGCAGCTGCTCCAGCGCCGACCTGGCCCCTGTGGACAAGAACCAGCTCAGCCACCGCGCCCGCGCCATGGCCCTGCTGCGCCAACGTCTGGGCCTGGCATGATCGAAACGCTGTCCAACCCCGGCGCGGCGGGTTTCACCAGCCTGCCGCCGCTGGCGCTGTACATCCACATCCCGTGGTGCGTACGCAAATGCCCTTACTGCGACTTCAACTCCCACGCTGCCGGGCCTGAACTGCCGGAAGATGCCTACGTCGCCGCCCTGCTGACCGACCTCGACCAGGAGCTGGCTGCCGTGCAAGGCCGGCCGATCAGCTCGATCTTCTTCGGCGGCGGTACCCCCAGCCTGTTCAGTGCCGACGCCCTTGGCCGGCTGCTGCGTGGCGTGGAACAACGTATCCCGTTTGCGCCGGACATCGAAATCACCCTGGAGGCCAACCCGGGCACGTTCGAGCAGGACAAGTTCAAGGCCTACCGGCAAACCGGTATCAATCGTCTGTCCATCGGTGTGCAGAGCTTCCAGCCAGCCAAACTGCAGGCGCTGGGGCGTATCCACAATGGCGATGAAGCGGTCCGCGCCGCCGGCATGGCGCGCGCCGCCGGCTTCGACAACTTCAACATGGACCTGATGCACGGCCTGCCCGACCAGTCGCTCGACGACGCGCTGGGCGACCTGCGCCAGGCCATCGACCTGGGGCCGACGCACCTGTCGTGGTACCAGCTGACCGTGGAGCCGAACACGGTGTTCTGGAACCAGCCGCCCGAGCTGCCCGAGGACGACATCCTCTGGGATATCCAGGAGGCCGGCCAGGCACTGATGGCCGAACACGGCTTCCGCCAGTACGAAGTCTCGGCCTATGCCCAAGCGGGGCGCGCTGCCCGGCACAACCTCAACTACTGGCGCTTTGGCGACTTCATCGGCATCGGCGCTGGTGCCCACGGCAAGCTGACCTTCGCCGACGGGCGCATCCTGCGCACCTGGAAAACTCGCCTGCCCAAGGACTACCTGAACCTGGCCAAGCCGTTCAAGGCCGGCGAAAAGCTGCTGCCAGTCGACGAGCTGCCGTTCGAGTTCCTGATGAATGCCCTGCGCCTGACCGATGGGGTGGAAGCCGAACTGTTCACCCAACGCACCGGTTTGCCGCTGGCACAACTGCGCGAGGCACGCCGCGCGGCCGAACAAAAGGGCCTTTTGCAGGTCGAACCGGATCGACTGGTGGCCACGCCGAGGGGCCAGTTGTTCCTCAATGACCTGCTGCAGTATTTCTTGACCTAAGGATGACCCATGGATCTGGTACTTGATCTGCTCGCGACGGTTTCTCGCTGGAGCCGCAGCAACCTGTCGGAGATTTCACTGGCCTTGGTAGGCTGCCTGCTGGTGCTGTTCGGCACCGATATCAAGGGCTGGGTGGAACAACGCCTGGGCGGCCTGGCGGGCGCCCTGCGCGTACCGTTCATGGCCTTGCTGGTGATGATCGGCAGCGGTGCGGCGCTGATCTATGCCACGCCTTGGGTGGTGAAAGGGCTGAGCCAGTTCAACAACTACGCGCTGGCGCCGGTGTTGCTGGTGGTACTGGTGCTGATCGGGGTGGTGGCTGATCGACGGGGCTGAGCCACGGCCTTGCACTGAACCCTTGCAGGAGCAACTGTCTTGCTCAAAATTTAAATGCGCATGCGGTCACTGTGGGAGCGGGCATGCCCGCGAACACCGGCAAAGCCGGTGCCATCCACCGCGTCGCCTGTTTCGCGGGCACGCCCGCTCCCACAAAGTCCCGAACGGTCTTGAGCACAGTCATAAAAAAACCGCCCTTCTCAAGGCGGTTTTTTTTCGCCTGCATTTCTGCAGGCATCGGCATATCGAAAGGCCGTATCAGCCGGTCAATCCACCTTCTCGAACTTCAAATCCCAAACCCCGTGCCCCAGCCGCTCGCCACGGCGTTCGAACTTGGTGATCGGGCGTTCTTCCGGGCGTGGCACGTAAGTACCGTCGGCCGCACGGTTGCGATAGCCCGGGGCAGCGCTCATCACTTCCAGCATGTACTCCGCATACGGTTCCCAGTCGGTGGCCATGTGGAACACGCCACCTGGCTTGAGCTTGCGCCGTACCAGTTCGGCGAACTCCAGCTGGACGATGCGGCGCTTGTGGTGGCGCGCCTTGTGCCATGGGTCGGGGAAGAACAGCATCAGGCGGTCGAGGCTGTTGTCCGCCACGCAGCGGTTCAGCACTTCGATGGCATCGCAGTCATATACCCGCAGGTTCTTCAGGCCCTGGGTCAGCACGCCGTTGAGCAGCGCACCAACACCCGGGCGGTGTACTTCCACACCGATGAAGTCCTGTTCAGGCGCGGCAGCAGCCATTTCCAGCAGGGAATGGCCCATGCCGAAGCCGATCTCCAGAGTGCGCGGCGCCGAGCGGTCAAACACCTGGTCGTAGTCCACCGGGCTGTCGGCCAGCGGCAGGATGTACAGCGGGCCGCCCTGCTCCAGGCCACGTTGCTGGCCTTCGGTCATGCGCCCGGCGCGCATCACGAAACTCTTGATGCGGCGGTGCGGGCGGGCTTCGCCGTCGGGGGTGATCGGCGTATCGTGCGATTCAGTCATCAGGGGCTCTTACTTGATCAGACCATCCAGCGGCGAAGAGGCGCTGGCATAGAGTTTCTTCGGCATACGGCCGGCCAGGTAGGCCATGCGACCGGCGACGATGGCGTGCTTCATGGCCTCGGCCATCAGCACCGGCTGCTGGGCGTGGGCGATGGCCGAGTTCATCAGCACAGCTTCGCAGCCCATTTCCATGGCGATGGTGGCGTCGGACGCAGTACCCACACCAGCATCCACCAGCACCGGCACCTTGGACTCTTCCAGGATGATCTGCAGGTTGTAGGGGTTGCAGATACCCAGGCCGGTACCGATCAGGCCAGCCAGCGGCATGACCGCAATGCAGCCGACTTCGGCCAACTGGCGGGCGATGATCGGATCATCGCTGGTGTAGACCATCACATCGAAACCGTCTTTGACCAACACTTCGGCGGCCTTGAGGGTTTCGATCACATTGGGGAACAGGGTTTTCTGGTCGGCCAGTACTTCCAGCTTGACCAGGTTGTGGCCATCCAGCAGTTCGCGGGCCAGGCGGCAGGTGCGCACGGCTTCGACCGCGTCGTAGCAGCCAGCAGTGTTCGGCAGGATGGTATAGCGGTCCGGAGGCAGCACATCGAGCAGGTTCGGCTCGCCCGGGTTCTGGCCAATGTTGGTGCGGCGCACGGCTACGGTGACGATCTCGGCACCCGAGGCTTCGATGGCCAGGCGGGTTTCTTCCATGTCACGGTACTTGCCGGTACCGACCAGCAGGCGCGACTGGAAAGTACGCCCGGCCAGGGTGAAGGGCTTGTCGCTACGAACGTTGCTCATGGTTGTTCCTCGGGAAAAGGTTGCTGGGCTTGCAGGTGAATCGCCGGCCAGAATCAGCCGCCACCGATGGCGTGGACCACTTCGACCTGATCGCCGTCGTTCAACAGCGTGCTGTCGTGCTGGCTACGCGGCACGATATCCAGGTTCAGTTCCACCGCGACGCGGCGCCCGGTCAGCTCCAGGCGGGCCAGCAGGGCCGCGACACTTTCGCCAGCGGGCAATTCGTAAGGTTCACCGTTCAGTTGAATGCGCATGCGCACGGCCACCATTGTTCTTTGGGGGCCCGCATTCTAGCGCTGAACCGCCCTGCAACCCAAGGGCGCTGCACACCATTAGTCGTGATTGTGGACCACCCGGTCAACCGAGCCGCCAGGCTGCCAGGCCCAGGCACAGCCAGCCGGCGAGGAAGCACAGGCCACCAATCGGGGTGATGATGCCGAGCTTGCCCAGGCCGCTGAGGGTCAGCAGGTACAGGCTACCGGAGAACAGCACTATCCCCACGGCAAACAGGCCGCCAGCCCAGCCGACCAGGCGCCCTGACAGGTGCACCGAGAGCACGGCGACAGCGAAGAGGGCCAGGGTATGTATCAACTGGTAGGTCACACCAGTCTGGAAGATAGCCAGGTAGTCGGCCGTCAGCCGGCTTTTCAGGCCGTGGGCGGCGAAAGCGCCCAGGGCGACACCGGTGAAGCCGAAAAAGGCGGCAAGCATCAGGAAGCTGCGAAGCATGGGACGACTCCTTGGATCGGGTCTGTATAATGGCCCCTTCCACCCGTACGGCCAAGCCATCGCCATGCTGCCAACCCTTCTCCGCCGCCTCTCTCGCGCCCTGCTCTGGTTCGCTGCCGGCAGCATTGTGCTGGTACTGGTGTTCCGCTGGGTCCCACCACCCGGTACGGCGCTGATGGTGGAGCGCAAGGTGCAGTCCTGGGTGAATGGCGAGCCGATCGACCTGCAGCGCGACTGGGAGCCGTGGGAGAACATCTCCGACGACCTCAAGGTTGCGGTCATTGCCGGCGAGGACCAGAAGTTCGCCAACCACTGGGGCTTCGACATCCCAGCCATCCAGGCAGCGCTGGCCTACAACGAGCGCGGCGGCAGCATTCGCGGTGCCAGCACCCTGACCCAGCAGGTGGCCAAGAACCTGTTCCTGTGGTCCGGGCGCAGCTGGTTCCGCAAAGGCCTGGAGGCCTGGTTCACCGCGTTGATCGAGCTGTTCTGGTCGAAGGAGCGGATTCTCGAGGTCTACCTGAACAGTGCCGAATGGGGCAAAGGTGTGTTTGGCGCCCAGGCGGCAGCGCGCTACCACTTTGGCGTCGATGCCAGCCGGCTTAGCCGCCAGCAGGCGGCGCAGCTGGCGGCGGTGCTGCCGAGCCCGATCAAGTGGAGCGCCAGCCGGCCGAGCGCCTATGTGGCCAGCCGTGCCGGCTGGATTCGCCGGCAGATGAGCCAGTTGGGTGGGCCCAGCTACCTGATGCAGCTCGACACTTCGCGCAAACTTTGAATTTGCTGCCGGTTCTTCTGGCCTCTTCGCAGCACAAGGCTGCTCCTACAAGTACCCTCCGAGCTGGCGCTGTACCTGTAGGAGCAGCCTTGTGCTGCGAAAAGACCCGCAAAGCCAGCACAAATAGAAAAGCCGCTCACCCTACGCGGGCCAGCGGCTTTTCCTTGGAGCCAGGGCTCGATCAGGCCGCGATCAGCGCCTTGACCTTGTTCATCGCATTCTTCTCCAACTGGCGAATCCGCTCAGCCGAAACGCTGTACTTGTCCGCCAGCTCATGCAACGTGGCCTTCTCTTCCGCCAACCAGCGCTGGTAGAGAATGTCGCGGCTACGCTCGTCCAGCCCTTGCAATGCTTCGTGCAGGTTGCTGGTGGAGTTGTCGCTCCAGTCGGCATCCTCCAGCTGCACCGCCGGGTCATAACGGTGGTCTTCCAGGTAATGCGCAGGCGACTGGAAGGCACTGTCGTCGTCAGCTTCCGCTGCCGGGTCGAAGGCCATGTCCTGGCCGCTGAGGCGGCTTTCCATCTCGCGCACTTCACGCGGCTCCACGCCCAGGCTTTCCGCCACGCGGTGCACTTCGTCGTTGTTCAGCCAGGCCAGACGCTTCTTCTGGCTGCGCAGGTTGAAGAACAGCTTGCGCTGGGCCTTGGTGGTGGCCACCTTGACGATGCGCCAGTTGCGCAGGATGAACTCGTGGATCTCTGCCTTGATCCAGTGCACGGCGAACGACACCAGGCGCACGCCCATTTCCGGGTTGAAGCGCTTGACGGCTTTCATCAGGCCGACGTTGCCTTCCTGGATCAGGTCGGCCTGGGCCAGCCCGTAACCGGCATAGCTACGGGCGATATGTACGACGAAACGCAGGTGGGCCATCACCATTTGACGAGCGGCCTCGACATCCTGCTCATAATAGAGACGCTCGCCCAGATCACGCTCCTGCTCGACAGTCAGCAGCGGGATGCTGTTGACCGTGTGCACGTAGGCTTCCAGGTTTGCACCAGGTACCAGGGCATAGGCAGGTTGCAACGATGTGGTCATTCAAGAACCTCCGACTTACAGAACTCGCGCCTTGTGGGCGCTGCCAACATTGACCTGGAACGACGGTACAAGTTCCATGGTGAATAATTTGTCAATGCTGGCACGTAAAAACTATCGCGGCGCCAGCTCGTTCAGATGGCGGGCCACTGCGATCCATGCACCGATATACCCCAACAGCACCGCTCCGATCAAGAGCGACAGACCATCGGACGCCGGCACCCCACCCAGGGCGAAGTCGCTGCCGTACAGCCCGGAAAGCCCTACCACCGCCTCGTTCAGCCAGTTCAGGCCAAACGCCAGGATGCCCCATGCGATCACCCCTGCACCCAGGCCATACAGCGCGCCCATGTACAGGAAAGGCCGGCGTACGTAGGCATCCGTGCCACCGACCAGCTTGATCACTTCGATCTCGGTACGGCGGTTTTCAATATGTAGACGAATTGTGTTACCGATTACTAACAACAGGGCAGAAATCAGCATCACGGCCAGGCCGAAGACGAAGCGGTCACCCAGCTTGAGGATGGCCGCCAGGCGCTCGACCCATACCAGGTCGAGTTGCGCCACTTCCACCCGCGGCAGCTCCGACAGGCGCTGACGCAAGGCTTCCAGGGCCGGCTTGTCGACTTCGGTCGGGGTCACCACCACTACGCCGGGCAGCGGGTTGTCAGGCAGTTCACGCAGGGCTTCGCCCAGGCCAGACTGTTGCTGGAACTCCTCCAGCGCCTGCTCGCGGCTGACATACTGAGCGTCGGCCACGCCGGGCATGCCCTTGATCTCGTCGCGCAGCGCCTCGCCTTCGCGGCTACCGGCATCGAGCTTGAGGTATAGCGAGATCTGTGCGGCGCGCTGCCACGAGCCGCCAAGCTTCTCGACGTTCTTCAGCAGCAATGACAGGCCCATGGGCATGCTCAGCGCCACCGCCATCACCAGGCAGGTGAAGAAGCTGCCGATCGGCTGCTTGCCCAGCCGGCGCAGGCTGTCGGCCATGCTGGCACGGTGGCTTTCCAGCCAGGCATGCAGCAGCGTGCGGAAATCCGGGCCGTCATCGTCGTCGTGCTTTTTCTTCGCCGGTTGCGGGTCGGCCGGCTTCGGCGCAACCCGCTCGGAAACCTTCGGCGTACGTGTAGTGCTCATTGCCCGGCCTCCCCATCGCCGATCAAGCGGCCGCGCTGCAAGGTCAGCATGCGGTGGCGCATGCGCGCAATCAGTGCCAGGTCGTGGCTGGCGATCAATACCGTGGTACCCAGGCGGTTGATGTCCTCGAACACCCCCATGATCTCCGCGGCCAGGCGCGGGTCGAGGTTACCGGTGGGTTCGTCGGCCAGCAGCAGGGCTGGCTGGTGAACAATGGCGCGGGCGATGCCTACCCGTTGCTGCTGCCCGGTGGACAGGTCGGCCGGGAACAGCTCGCCCTTGTCGGCCAGCGACACTCGCTCCAGCGCCGAGTCCACGCGCTTGGCGACCTCGGCCTTGGACAGGCCGAGAATCTGCAGCGGCAAGGCGATGTTGTTGAACACCGTGCGGTCGAACAACAGCTGGTGGTTCTGGAACACCACGCCGATCTGCCGACGCAGGAACGGGATCTGCGAGTTGCTGATCTGGCCCAGGTCCTGCCCGGCCAGCATCAGCTTGCCGCTGGTCGGGCGCTCCATGGCCAGCAGCAGGCGCAGCAAGGTGCTCTTGCCCGCGCCCGAGTGGCCGGTGACGAACAGGAATTCGCCCCGGCGCGCCCGGAAACTCAGCTCATGCAAACCCACATGACCATTGGGATAGCGCTTGGCAACCTGTTCGAATCGGATCATGTTCAGTCTCGCTCGGCGAACAGAGCCTTGACGAACGGCTCGGCTTCGAAGGTACGCAGGTCGTCGATGCCTTCACCGACACCGATGAAGCGGATCGGCAGCTTGAACTGCTTGGCCAGGGCGAAGATCACCCCGCCCTTGGCAGTGCCGTCCAGCTTGGTCAGGGCCAGGCCGGTCAGTTCGACGCTCTGGTTGAAGTACTTGGCCTGGCTGATGGCGTTCTGGCCGGTGCCCGCATCGAGTACCAGCAGCACCTCGTGCGGCGCCTCGGCGTCGAGCTTTCCGATGACCCGGCGGACCTTCTTCAGCTCTTCCATCAGGTTGTCTTTGGTGTGCAGGCGGCCAGCGGTGTCGGCGATCAGCACGTCGACGCCACGGGCCTTGGCGGCCTGTACGGCATCGAAGATCACCGAAGCGGAGTCGGCGCCGGTGTGCTGGGCGATCACCGGGATCTGGTTACGCTCGCCCCACACCTGCAGTTGCTCGACCGCAGCAGCACGGAAGGTGTCGCCAGCAGCCAGCATCACTTTCTTGCCTTCGAGCTGCAGCTTCTTGGCCAGTTTGCCGATGGTGGTGGTCTTGCCGGCGCCGTTCACACCGACCACCAGGATCACATAGGGCTTGTTCTGCGCCTGCACCACCAGCGGCTGCTCGACCGGGCGCAGCAGCGCAGCCAGTTCTTCCTGCAGCGACTTGTACAGAGCATCGGCGTCGGCCAGCTGCTTGCGGGCAACCTTCTGGGTCAGGTTCTGGACGATGGTGGAAGTGGCTTCCACGCCAACGTCGGCGGTCAGCAGTCGGGTTTCGATTTCGTCAAGCAGGTCGTCATCGATGACTTTCTTGCCCAGGAACAGGCTGGCCATGCCCTCGCCGATGCTGGCGCTGGTCTTCGACAGGCCCTGCTTGAGGCGGGCGAAGAAGCCGGGCTTGGCCTGTTCGGCCTGCACGGCGACCGGGGCTGCAGTCACAGGGGCAGCAGGCTCTGGTGCAGGGCGTTCCGGGATGGCGGGCGGCGCTTTCGGCTCCAGATCCGGCACCAGGGCCACGGGCTCTTCAGCAACCGGCAGCACCAGGTTGCTGACCGGCGCGGCCGGTTCGACGACCGGGGCCGCCTGCAAGGGCATCGACGCGACCGGCTGCGGTGCAGGTGCCACCAGCGGCTGGGAAGCGACCGGCTCGGGTTCAGGGGCCTGCAACGGCTGGGAAGCAACCGGTTCGGGGACAGGGGCCTCGACCACTGGGGATTGGACGGGTGCGGCGACCTGCTGCGGTTCTGTCAGCTGTGGGGCCGCAGGGGCCTGAACGGGTTCAGGGGCCTGTGGCGCTTCGGCGGTAGCCCCTTCGACCGGAGCGGCTGCAGGCTGCTCGACGGCTGGGGGTTCATTCGCGGGCACGCCCGTTGCCACAGGTTGCTGCGGCTTCTTGCGAAACCAGCTGAACAGGCCTTTCTTCTCACCAGCCTCGGCTGGCGCTTTTTTGTCGTCGTTGGAACCAAACATGGAAGACGGCTATCTCAGGGTAGCGATGGGCCAGCTATGGCGCATCGGGAATTCTCTCTACGCAGAACAGACTATCTTGAAGCCGGCTGGTTCATGCGCAACGTTTTGTCTTAGTGTCCTGCGGGCCAGAACGGCGACAGGCATGGTCGCCAGGCAACCGGATCAGTATCCTAGCACCTCCTGGCCCGCCGACGCTAAACCAGCGGGCCGCCGAACAGGTTAAACACCGTATGAATGCTCTAGCCCGCCGCGCCGCTGGCCTGTTGCTCGGCACGCTCTGCCTGCCGCTCGCGGCCTTCGCCGCCGATGTGCAACCCACCCATGAATTCATCCTCGACAACGGCCTGAAAGTAGTCGTGCGCGAGGACCATCGCGCCCCGGTGGTGGTCTCGCAGATCTGGTACAAGGTTGGCTCCAGCTACGAAACCCCTGGCCAGACCGGCCTGTCACACGCGCTGGAACACATGATGTTCAAGGGCAGCGCCAAGGTCGGCCCCGGCGAGGCCTCGCGCATCCTGCGTGACATTGGCGCCGAAGAAAACGCCTTCACCAGCGACGACTACACCGCCTATTACCAGGTGCTGGCCCGCGACCGCCTGCCGGTGGCCCTGGAGCTGGAGGCCGACCGCCTGGCCAGCCTGCGCCTGCCCGCTGACGAATTCAGCCGCGAAATCGAGGTGATCAAGGAAGAACGCCGCCTGCGCACCGACGACCAGCCCAACTCCAAGGCGTTCGAGCTGTTCCGCGCCATGGCCTACCCGGCCAGCGGCTACCATACCCCGACCATCGGCTGGATGGCCGACCTGGAGCGCATGAAGGTCGAGGAACTGCGCCACTGGTACGAATCCTGGTACGCCCCCAACAACGCCACCCTGGTGGTGGTCGGCGATGTCACCGTCGATGAGGTCAAGGGCCTGGCGCAGAAGTACTTCGGCAGCATCCCCAAACGCGCCGTGCCACCGGCCAAGTTGCCGCTCGAGCTGGTCCAACCAGGCCAGCGCCAGCTGACGCTGCACGTGCGCACCCAGTTGCCGAGCCTGATCTACGGTTTCAACGTACCTGGCCTGCCCACCGCCAAGGATCCGCGTACGGTGCATGCCCTGCGCCTGATCTCGGCATTGCTCGACGGCGGCTACAGCGCCCGCATGCCGGCACGCCTGGAACGCGGCCAGGAACTGGTGGCCGGCGCTTCGTCCAGCTACAACGCCTTCACCCGCGGCGACAGCCTGTTCCTGATCTCGGCCACGCCGAACGTGCAGAAGCAAAAAACCCTCGCCGATGTCGAGAAAGGCATCTGGCAGCTGCTTGATGAGCTCAAGACCACCCCGCCCAGCGCCGAAGAGCTGGAGCGCGTACGCGCCCAGGTCATTGCCGGCCTGGTCTACGACCGCGACTCCATCAGCAGCCAGGCCACTACCATCGGCCAGCTGGAAACCGTCGGCCTGTCGTGGAAGCTGATCGACAGCGAGCTGGATGAGCTCAAGCGCGTTACTCCGCAGGATATCCAGAACGCCGCGCGTACCTACTTCACCCGCGAACGCCTGAGCGTTGCCCATGTACTGCCCGAGGAGTCCGCTCATGAGTAATCGCCGCGTACCACGCCCAACCCTGCTGACCACGGGCATCCGCGCCCTGGCGCTGGCGGCGGTGCTGGCCGCCCCGGCCATGGCTGACAATGCCGCCAAAGCCGACAGCAACGCGGCACGCCCGGCCAATACCTTGCAGTCACTGGCCGAACTGGATGGCAAGGCGCCCAGCCGGCGCCAGTTGAACATACAGCACTGGAACACTGCAGAAGGCGCCCGCGTGCTGTTCGTCGAGGCCCGCGAACTGCCGATGTTCGACCTGCGCATCACCTTCGCCGCCGGCAGCAGCCAGGATGGCGGCACGCCAGGCCTGGCCGCCCTGACCAACGCCATGCTCAACGAAGGCGTGGCCGGCAAGGATGTGACTGCCATCGCCGAAGGCTTCGAGGGCCTGGGCGCCGACTTTGGCAACGGCTCCTACCGCGATATGGCCGTGGCTTCGCTGCGCAGCCTCAGCGCCAAGGACAAGCGTGAACCGGCGCTCAAGCTGTTCACCGAAGTGACTGGCAAGCCGACCTTCCCTGAAGACGCCCTCAAGCGCATCAAGAACCAGATGCTCGCCGGCTTCGAATACGAGAAGCAAAATCCCGGCAAGGTCGCCAGCAAGGCATTGTTCGCCAATCTCTACGGCGACCACCCCTACGCTCACCCGAGCGACGGCACCGCCGAGAGCATCAATGCCATCAGCCTGGCACAGCTGCGCGCTTTCCATGCCAAGGCCTACACCGGCGGCAACGCAGTCATTGCCCTGGTCGGCGACCTCAGCCGTAGCGAGGCCGAAAGCATCGCCGCCCAGGTATCCGCCGGCCTGCCCAAGGGCCCGGCACTGGCAGCACCGGCCCAACCTGCTGAAACCTACCCGAGCCTCAACCACATCGATTTTCCGTCCACGCAGACACACCTTATGCTCGCCGCCCTGGGTATCGACCGCCAGGATCCGGACTGGCCAGCGCTATCGCTGGGCAACCAGATTCTCGGTGGGGGTTCCTTCGGTACCCGATTGATGAGCGAGGTGCGCGAGAAGCGCGGCCTGACCTACGGCGTGTACTCGGTATTCAGCCCGATGCAGGTGCGTGGCCCGTTCATGATCAACCTGCAAACCCGTGCCGAGCTCAGCGAAGGTACGCTCAAGCTGGTACAGAGCATTCTCGCTGATTACCTCAAGACCGGCCCCACCCAGCAGGAACTGGACGACGCCAAGCGCGAGTTGGCTGGGAGTTTCCCACTGTCCAATGCAAGCAATGCGAGTATCGTCGGCCAACTGGGCGCCATCGGTTTCTACAATCTGCCGCTGACCTGGCTGGAGGACTTCATGCAGCAGTCCCAGGCACTCACCGTCGAGCAGGTCAAAGCAGCCATGAACAAACACCTGTCAGCGGATAAACTGGTGATGGTTACCGTGGGCCCGAAAGTGCCACAGAAACCGCTGCCTGCCCCCACTGACAAGCCCTCCGAGCAGCCGCTCGGGGTACCGGAGCACTAATGCCAAGATCCACCCCTCCCGCC